>DAOTXM010000517.1:0-6431 GCA_034435215.1 Anaerolineales bacterium | reverse complement strand
CTGTATGTGTGACCTGAACTTTATCCAGGTTCAGTAGTTTGTTCACAAACTCATTGTTGTTCATCGGGCGCACCTTCGTTTTTCCCGATGGTAGCACATTTACTCACTTTTCCCGTTAATTACGGGAGAGCCACAATACTCTGTGCCAACCTACAGGTGGACATGGTACGCAATTTGAACAAAGATCGTACAAGGGGAACAACAACCTGACCCTGCGATGCATGCTTATGCAGATGAGTGAGCCATCCTTAATAGAACAACTGTAAGGCACCAGTCTGTTAAGAACATATCGGCCGGCTGGCCGGGAATACTATAACCGCACTGTGAGACGCGTTACGGACAGGCTTGTGGAATACATTCATGACTCCACTGCAAAAAGGGTCAGCGACCCGCCTCAAAACAGCAAAAGTTTAATACAATAGGGTCATGTTCCGAAAAAACATCAAACACCAACAACCAGCGCTGATCAGCGCTGCTAGCGAACTGCCCGAGAAACAGCGTAAACGCCTTGAGAATTCGTGGGCAGGCACGTTCTATCAAGAATTCTTTTGTCGTATGGATGAGCAGGCCTTTGCCGTGCTGTATTCAGAAAAAGCCTCGCGTCCAAACGTACCGGTGAATGTGCTGGTCGGATTGGAAGCCCTAAAATCGGGCTTTGGTTGGAGCGACGAAGAGCTGTATGAGAATTACTGCTACAACCTGCAAGTGCGGTATGCCCTGGGCTATGACCGGCTGGGGGATGGCGACTTCGAAATCCGCACGCTGTACTACTTTCGCGAACGGCTGAGCCGCTACAATGCCGAGAAGGGCATCAACCTGCTGGAGCAGGCCTTCGAGCACATCACGGATGCGCAGATCACAGGCTTGAAGGTGTGTACCGGCATGCAGAGGATGGACTCGACCCAGATTGCCAGCAACATCGTCTTTGCCAGCCGCCTGCAACTGTTGGTGGAAGGCTTGCAGCGGGCCGAGCGCATTCTGAGCGAAGCGGACAAAGCACGCCTGGCAGATATATTTGCACCCTACACCCGTGACAGCGCCGGGCACTACACCTACCGGGTCAAGGGCAAAGAAGCGGTCCAAGAGCATCTCCAGCGAATTGGGCAGACCATCCATACCCTGTTGCAGGAACTCAAGCCCGCCTATGGTGCTGAAACGGCCTACCAGGTGCTGGAGCGGCTGTTTGCCGAAAACTTCAAGCTGGTGGAAAGTAGTGCGTGTCCGAAAGAAAACAGCGAGATCACTTCTGGTTGCCTGCAATCGGTGGATGATCTCGAAGCCACTTACCGCACCAAAGGCAACGCCCACTATAAGGGGTACGTGGCCAACCTGGCCGAAACCTGCGACCCTGCAAACGAAGTGCAACTGATCACCAAAGTGCAGGTGGCGCCCAATAATGTGGATGACAGCCAACTACTGGCGGAAGCCCTGCCTAATCTAAAAGCGCGCACCGGCTTGGAGACCATGGTCACCGATGGCGGCTACGGCGGCGAGGTCAGCGACACCGCCTTGCATACTGAACAGGTTAGCTTGATCCAGACCGCCATTCGTGGACGCAGCCCCAATGCCGACAAACTGCACCTGTCCGACTTCAGCATCAAGTCCAACCCGGATGGCAAGCCTTCCAAAGTCACCTGTCCGCAAGGACAGACTGTCCCCATCCAGACCAGTGCTCACCAGAAAGCTTTTGTCGCCCACTTTGACAACGCCCTATGCCAGACCTGCCCGCTGGCAGATCGTTGCCTGGCCAAACCGGGCAAGCGCGATGCGCGTCACCACCTGCGTTTCACCCAGACCGAAGCGCGCGCAGCCGAACGACGGCGGCATAGCCAGGCACACGCTCAGCAAAGCCACAACTTACGTTCTGCGGTGGAAGCCAGTGTGCGCTCGCTAAAATATCCCTTCCCGGCAGGCAAGCTGCCCGTACGCGGCCACTTCTGCGTGACCTGCATGATCATCAGTTCTGCCGCCGTGACCAACGTGCGACGAATTCAGCGTTTCTTGGCAGCCAAAAGCAGGGCACAGAGCGACACGATAAGCGAACAAGACCAGCCACAGGCACCTCAGAATTCTTTTTTCCCCACGATTTGGCTATCCCTGGCAGACTGGCTAAGCCCAAAACAGACGCTTGTTCCGACTGTCGGTTGTTAAAGAACGGCTTTTTGCAGAGGACTCATATATGGTAAAGCAAACACTATTATCGATAAACAATGAATCCGAAGATGGCTGCAACGATGACCAGGAAAACGGGGTTGATATCCGTGACTGTGAGCAGCGCAAAGGCAAAGATTGCGATCAGAACTTTATCCCAGTTCTGGAACAGGCCAGCGCCCCAGCCCAGTTTGCTGACGCTGAAAACAGAATATGCCATAATATAGACAGTCCACAGCAACAGGCCGACCACCACCGGGCGCACAGCCTTGAGCATGGCAGCCACGCTCGGGCTGTCTTTGATGCCAAAGAAGAATACGACCATCACCAGCATCAAAAGCGTGGTGGGCAATACGGTCCCGGTGACGCCTGCAATTGCGCCTGGCAGCCCGGCCAGTTTGTACCCCACAAAGGCAGAGACCTGGGGAGCGATGGGACCGGGCAGGGCATTTCCTACGGCCAGTGCATCTGCAAACTCCTCCGGTGTGACCCAGCCCGCGGCAACGGTTTCGCGTTGCATCAAGCCCATCGAAGCCGGCCCTCCGCCCCAGGAGAACAAGGCCACGCGCGAGAAGACGATGAAAAGATCCCAGATTATTTTCCAGTTCATTGTTGTTGAAAAGCTCCTTTGCATTTCTCAAAAAGAGGGGAAATGGGACAATACCCCAACCCTAATTATTGAAAAGTTACTCACCTTCGGTGGTTATGTATGTCCCAGAACGGGATGAGGCTGGTAAAACTCCTCCAGTCTCTTGACCTCGTCCTCCGACAGGTTGATATCTAACGCAGCGATCGATTGTTCCAGATGCTCCAACCTGGTCGCGCCGATGATTGGCGCAGTAATATGCGGTTTACCCAACAGCCAGGCCAGTGCGATCTGGGAACCTGTCACGCCGCGTTTTTTAGCAATTTCTTGTACGCGTTCCGCGATGACAAAGTCTTCCTCGCGGAAATACAGGTGATCGGCATAGTCGTCATGTTTTGCCCGCAGAGTCTCCCCGCCGCCTTCGCGTTTGCGGTCCCCCGCAAAGAAACCGCGCGCCAGCGGACTCCAGGGAATCAAACCGATGCCCTGGTCGATGCAAAACGGAATCATCTCGCGTTCCTCTTCGCGATAGACCAGGTTGTAGTGATTTTGCATAGAGACGAACCGCGTCCAGCCGTGAAGGTCGGCTGTGTACTGCGCCTTGGCGAACTGCCAGACGAACATGGAGGAGGCACCGATGTAGCGCGCCTTGCCTGCTTTGACCATATCGTGCAGGGCTTCCATGGTCTCTTCAATGGGAGTGTTGTAATCCCAGCGATGGATCTGGTACAGGTCCACGTAATCCATCCCCAGGCGACCCAGCGATGCGTCGATCGCATCCAGGATGTGCTTGCGCGAGAGTCCGCCGCCGTTGGGATCGTCCGTCATCGGGAAATAGACTTTTGTGGCAATGACCATGCTTTCCCGGGTGATGCCGAAATGTCTCAGACATTTCCCTAACACCTCCTCGCTGAGACCATTGGAGTACATATCGGCTGTGTCGAAGAAGTTGATGCCTGAATCCAGGGCCTTTTTTACAAAGGGATATGCCTGCTCTTCATCCAACACCCAGGGTCGCCATTGGGAAGTCCCGTAGCTCATCATGCCCAGGCACAGGCGTGAGACCCTCAGTCCGCTTTTGCCGAGATTTACATATTGCATGGATGTCTCCTATCTACCACATTCCAACCTTTAATCGCTGCTCTCCTTGCAGGTATTCTTCGATACGACTTTTATTGCCCGGTTTGATATCGAGGGGCAGTTCATGGAGCGGGAAAAAATCAACACGCTCGATCTCGAAATTCTTCTTGGGTGTAACGCTGAACTCATGGCTGGCAAAGACGATGATGTGGTCATTTTTATGCTCGACGAATTGTGAAAAAATGCCGAATAATTCCAATGCACCGATTTCCGCACCCACCTCTTCGCGACACTCCCGACGAGCGGCCTGCTCAGGTGTTTCATTACGTTTGACACCACCCCCGGGTAAATACCAGCCATCCTGGTAGGCGTGCTTTACCAGCAGAACATGATCGTCCTTGATGAGCAATACTCGCACGCCGATCACAAAAGGACGGGTGATGATCCAAGGCAGGCTGTAAATTTTGTAGAGCAGACTGAGAAAGAAGCGCTTCATGAGGCGATGATCGTCAGGTTGGCAAGCGAGGCGGCCAGGCGTTTGATGCCAACGCTTTCAAAGACCACGTCCACGATCTCGTCGCCATCCTGAATGCGGCTGTCGAGCACGATGCCCTCGTCCCACAGCGGGTGGCGGACGCGCGTCCCGGCGCGGAATTTGCTCTCTATGATGGAAGCAGACTGGGGTCTGGTCTGTTGCGCCCACAATGACTCTGGCAGGTGACCTCGTAATGAGCGTCCCGTGCGTGCCTTGCCGACCAACAGATCGGGCGGGATGTCGTCCAGGAATCGAGACGGGTAGGTTTCCTCCGCGTAACCACGTCCGCCGCGCTGCACGGAGCGGACCAGGTAAAGGCGGTCTTTGGCGCGCGTGATGCCCACGTAGAACAAACGGCGTTCCTCTTCCATTTCTTCGGGCTCATCGAAGGAACGGCTGTGTGGAAGGATGCCATCGTCCAGCCCGACGATGAAAACCGCGCCGAATTCCAGTCCTTTGGCGGCGTGCAGGGTAAGCAGGGTGGGCGCGTTGACGGCTTCTGTCAGAGTGTCCTGGTCGGAGATGAGGGCCACATCCTGTAAAAATTCGTCGAGGCTGCGTGTGATATATTCCTGGGTCAGGCGGCGCAGCTCGATCACATTTTCCCAGCGCTCGGCGCCTTCTTCGGTCCCGTCATCAAGATAGGATTGGTAGCCGATGTCAGTGGCGATGCGGTCGAAGAGTTCGGTGACGGTCGCAATCGTCGACGCGGCGCGCCAGTTGGCGAGCAGGACGGCAAAATCGGCCAGCGGCACGGCAGCACGGGCGGAAAAGTGCTCCCAATAAGGCGAATTCGAACCGCGCGCCAGATCGAGCAAAACGGCTCCGGCGCTGAGTCCGTGCTGGCGGGCAACCAGGTGCAGGTTGGTGAGAGTCTTATCGCCAATGCCGCGCGTTGGGACATTGATAATGCGGTCGAGGCTGGCTTCATCGTTGGCATTGTAAGTCAGGCGCAGGTAGGCGATCATGTCCTTGACTTCGCGGCGACCGTAGAAACGCTGTGCGCCCACCAGGCGGTACGGCAGGCGGGCTTGCAGGAAGGCTTCCTCCAGCAGGCGCGACTGGGCGTTGGTGCGGTACATCACGGCGCATTCGCCGGGTTCGAATTGGCCACCGGTTACCAGTTGGGCGATGGTATCGACGACAAACGATGCTTCGGCATAGTCGTCGGGCGCTTCATAATAGAAGAGTTTCTCACCCTGTCCGCGTTCTGTGAATAACTGCTTGCGGCGACGATTGCTCGCGCGGTCGATGACTCCCATGGCGGCGTCGAGGATGGTTTGTTTGGAACGGTAATTCTGCTCCAGCAGGATGACCTGCGCATCGGGAAAATCCTGCTCGAAGCGCTGCACGTTGCGCCAGTCCGCGCCGCGCCACCTGTACACTGATTGGTCCGGGTCGCCAACGCAAAACACATTCCGATGCACCGAAGCCAGATGTTTTATCAACGTATACTGTGCAATGTTCGTGTCTTGGAATTCATCCACTAGCACGTGCTTGAAACGCTGGGCATATTTCTCGCGTACCTCGGGGTAATCCTCCAGCAAGCGCGCGGTATAAACCAGCAGGTCGTCGAAGTCCACGGCGTTGCTGGCAATCAGCCGTTTCTGGTATTCCACATAGACGCGCTTGACCACTTCGTCACGATACGTGGTGATGGGGAAATCTTCCGCGCCGGTCAACTCGTTCTTGGCGTTGGAGATGGCGGCGTGCACGCTGGGCGGCCGGTACAATTTATCGTTGAGATTGAATTCACGGATGATGCTCTTGACAAGCCGCAGCTGGTCGTCTGCATCGAAAATGATATAGTTGGCCTCCACAGGCAGCAGGTCGGCTTCGCGGCGCAGGATGCGCGCACAGGTCGAGTGAAAGGTGCCGAGCATCATGCCTTGCGTGGCTTGCGCGCCCAGCAAGTTTTCCACACGCGATCCCATTTCACGCGCTGCTTTGTTTGTAAATGTGACGGCTAGAATCTGGTAGGGACGCACCCCCTGGTAGGCAATTAAATAAGCGATGCGCTGGGTCAGCACCCGCGTCTTCCCGGACCCGGGGCCTGCCAGCACCAAAACCGGCCCATCC
>DAOTXM010000516.1:0-22643 GCA_034435215.1 Anaerolineales bacterium | reverse complement strand
AATAGGGGGGGCGGGCGCGGGCCAATCCCCCCGCCCACCCCCATTTTCGGGACATTTTTGAATTATGACATTGTCGAACTAATCAAAAGGAGAAAGAAGATGAAAAACTGGAAGTTCGTTCTCATTGCTGCGCTGCTTGTTTTGAGCCAGATCCTGGCAGCGTGCGCGCCGGCGGCTGCGCCAACAGAAGCAGCAGCCCCGGAACCGACGAAGGCCCCTGAACCGGCTGCACCGACAAAAGTACCTGAACCAACGAAACCACCGGAACCGGTTGATATCATCCTTTGGGCGCAGGCAACTGTGACCGAAGCAGGCGCGCCTCCCGATGATTGGATCGCGTATGACATCATCCGCGAGGAACTCAACATCAACCTGACCTATGTCATCGTGCCTACAGGGGAGGACGGCGAAGCCAAGATCAATGCTGCTGCCGCTGCGAATGACCTCCCCGATCTATTCCAGGTGGTCAAAGCCAACAACGACAATCGCGGTGGATTGAAACAACTCGTTGACCTCGGTCTGGTCGCACCTGTTGAAGACATGATGCCACTCATGCCTGAGCGGGCCAAATTACATTACAACGACCCTCTGTTGATCAATCTGGTCACGTTCGATGGCCATCAATATGGCCTGCCTGAACCGCCGCCCATCCCAAGGCGCGAAGGTCTCGTCATCCGCAAGGATTGGCTCGATAAACTCGGTTTGGAAGTCCCCACCACGCCCGAGGAGTTGCTGACAGTTGCCCAAGCCTTTACCACTCAGGATCCCGATGGCAATGGCAAAAACGATACCTATGGTTTCGGCGGATTCATCACTGGTGATGGTCTCGGCAATCGCTTTGACTTCATTATGGGCGCGTACGGTGTGCCAGGACTCTGGAACTTCACGGGCAAGGGTGACTTCGGTTTGAATGTACGCAATCCACAATACAAGGATGCGCTTGCATATTTCAAATCCATCGTCGAGGCAAAGGTGATCGATCCCGACTGGGCAACGCTGAAGCGTGACGATTTCCGCGCCCGCTGGAAGCAAGGTCTATTCGGCATCATGTGGGAGGACTTCGCCGCCCTCACCAACAAGTCCAATTATGAACCCTTCGACACGAACTTCCCCGATGGTGAGTGGATCCCCGTCGCCTCACCGAAGGGGCCCAACGGCGATGCGTACTACGGCGTCTACACCGGACGTGGACAAATCTTCGCCGTCTCACAGAAAGCCGCCGACGCAGGCAAGAAGGAAGCCATTGCCAAATTACTCGAATGGATGGCCACCGATGGGTATTACCTGCTTGGCTTTGGAGAAGAAGGTGTCAACTTCATCATCGATGCTAACGGCAACATCTCCACTGAAGGGCTCGATCCCGCACAGGCGTACACCGCCGCCGAGCGACAGCCCTACACGCAAATGCGCAATCAGCTGATCTTCTACAATTCAGAACAGGAAATTGCCGCACGCTATCCCAACTACAAGACCATCGCTGGCCGCGATATGCTGCCGATGACGTTCCTGACCTTCTTCCAGAGCCAGCCCTGGGTAGATGGACGCGGCGTCCAGGTCATCCTGCCGCCCGCCAATGCCGCCGACTTCAACCGTTATTACGCGGAAGGCTTGCTCCAGTTCGTGCTTGGACAGAAGGAGCTCAACGACGACACCTGGGCTGAGTATCTTGCTGGCCTTGACGCCCTAGGCGCCGCGGAATATGAAGCCGCTGCCAAACAGGCATTGATCGATGCCGGACTTCTGAAGTAACCGGCTTGCAACCAGGCGGGCGGCAACAAACCGCCCGCCTTACTCTGAAACGAAATGTCCGCGCTGAGCGGAGCGTCCTTCGACTGCAGGCTTCGCAACAACTGCTTAGCCCTCCGCTCAGGACGGAGCGCCTTTATGCAAGAGCAAAGTCGAAGCGCGGACAGATAAGTATTCTCTTTTCAATATGGCTACACCCATTTCTCTCAAAATTGCCTACATTGGCGGCGGGAGCCGCGAATGGGCGCGCAAACTGATGATCGACCTGGCGCTTTGCCCCGACCTGACCGGAGAGGTTGCGCTCTATGATATCGACATGGACGCCGCCCGCCTCAACGAGCAACTGGGTAATTGGATGCAAGATAAACCTGGTGTTGTGTCGCGCTGGCGTTATGTAGCTTTACGCACTTTGAGAGAAGCGTTACAGGCAGCGGATTTCGTCGTCATCTCCATCCAACCCGGCTCGCTGGAAATGATGGCAGAAGAGATCGCGCTCGTTGAAGAATACGGACTCTTCTTCCCGGTTGGTGACACCACCGGAGCACCCGGCCTCATCCGTGGACTTCGGTCTGCCTCCATTTACCAGGGTTTTGCCGAAGCCATAGCGACACACTGCCCAAACGCCTGGGTCATCAACTATACCAACCCGATGTCTATCTGCACACGGACATTGACCCATGTCGCGCCTGAACTCAAGGTCTTTGGGTGTTGCCACGAAGTTTTTTTCACACAGCGCATGCTTGCCCGCCTCGCAGCGCAATATTTGAATATCGAAACACCTCCCAGGCGTGAAATCCAGGTCAATGTGCTTGGCATCAACCATTTTACATGGATTGATAAAGCATCCTATCAGGGGCACGATCTGCTGGACCTTTTAAAGCATCATCTCGAACAACCCGGCACACTACGCACATACACACAGCAAGAGGTGGAAAGCTGGAACGATTGGTTCCATAGCGCGGACCAGGTCAAATATGCGTTATTCCAGCGTTTTGGGATTCTCGCCGCCGCAGGCGACCGTCATCTGGTGGAATTTTTGCCCGGATTCATTCGTTCTCCGGAAACTTTATTCAAATGGGGCATTATCCGCACACCTGTTGCCTGGCGTATCGAACGCTGGCAGACTGCCCCGCAAAAGACCCGTGACCTGATCCATGGAGTCACTCCGCTTGTACTTGAAACATCAGGCGAGGAAGGAGTCGGCATGATCCGGGCCCTGCTCGGGCTTGGCGACCTGGTCACCAATGTCAACCTGGAAAACCGTGGGCAGATTACCAATATGCCGCTTCATGCAGTAGTCGAAACCAACGCGTATTTCAGCCGCGATAGCATCCGCCCTTTGACCGCGGGTCCCCTCCCTACGGGACTTGCGCCGCTTATCGACCAACACTGCGCCAACCAGGAATTGATTATCGAAGCCGCATTGGCCGAGAATGTCGATCTTGCCTTCCAGGCGTTCTTCAATGACCCGACCAATCACCTGCCCATCGATACCGCTTGGGAACTCTTCAATAAAATGTTGCAGGTCAACAGAGAATATCTGCCCTCGTTGGCAATGGCATAGGTACACAGGTGCTTAATGAAGCAAACATCTGCGCAAAAACTCAACACATGGTCCCTCCGCATGGTCGAATCCACGCTTCAACGCTATATGATGAATGACTTCCAATGGCATTACGAGCATGGACTACTGGTCATGGCCATACAAAAGGCAGGAGTTGCTACAGGCGAGCCGCGCTATCTGCATTTCGTTTCGGACTGGATCGATCATTTTGTGCAAGCCGATGGAAGTATTCGCACCTACCGCTTGGACGAATACAACCTGGATCAGATTAACGCAGGCAAACTACTTTTCGGCGCTTTCGAACGAACAGGCGCTGAACGTTATCGCAAAGCACTCGCTCTGTTGCGCGAACAAATGAGGAAACAACCGCGAAACAACAGCAACGGTTTTTGGCACAAAAAAATATATCCATATCAAATGTGGTTGGATGGAATTTACATGGCAGGACCTTTCTTGGCAGAGTATGCCTGTCGCTTTGATGAGCCTCCCACGTTTGACGATGTAATTCATCAGATTACATTGATAGAGCAACGCACACGTGATGAAAAAACAGGTCTGCTCTACCATGCCTGGGATGAAAGCAAACAACAACGATGGTGCGACCCAATCACAGGTCGCTCACAATATTTCTGGGGACGGGGGATCGGTTGGTTCGTAATGGCCATCGTCGATGTGTTGGACTTCTTACCTCGAGAGCAGGCCTATCGTCAAGACTTGATCGCAATTCTCGATCAGACAGCAGCTGCCCTGTTGAAAGTTCAAGATGAGGCAACCGGGCTTTGGTATCAGATCCTTGATCTTCCTGACCGCGAGGGAAATTATCTCGAAGCGTCTGCATCCGCTATGTTCATTTACGCCTTTGCCAAGGCAGTCCGTGAGGGCTATCTTGCGCAGGACTATCTCCTGTCTGCCAGGCGCGCTTATCATGGCATGTTGCAAAACCTGATCAAGATCGACTCGGCTGGCCTGCTAACGCTCGAAAATGTGTGCGGCGGCGCCGGTCTGGGGGGTGAACCATATCGCGATGGGTCGTTTGAGTATTATGTCACCGAAAAAATCATTCCCAACGATCCCAAAGGTGTGGGACCCTTCATCCTAGCTGCGCTTGAAATGGAACGGGCGGGCATCAACGAGGAGCTGCTTCCATGACGGCTCATGCAGGGCGCGTTTCGGCTTTCAACGTGCATGAGCATGGGGCTGTGGGGGACGGGCAGACATTGAATTCGCGCGCCCTGCAAAGCGTCATCGACCTGTGCGCGGAACGTGGCGGCGGGACCGTTTACCTGCCAGCGGGTCGATACTTGACGGGAAGCCTGTTCCTGCGAAACAATGTCACCCTGCACCTCGATTCAGGCGCAGTGATCATCGGCAGTGAAAACCCCGCAGACTATCCGGTTATTCATGCGCGCTGGGAGGGAAAACACCAGGACACCTACGCGCCATTGATTACAGGGCAAAATTTGAGTAACATTGCCGTGACAGGACGCGGCATGATCGATGGGCGCGGCGCGATTTGGTGGCGAGCAAAAAAGGAAAACATGCTTACTCACCCGCGTCCACGCCTGATCGGTTTTTCCGATTGCAATAATGTGCTCATCGAAGGGATCACCGCAATCAACTCGCCAAGTTGGACGATCAACCCCGTACACTGCCAGAACGTCACCATTCATGCCGTTACCATCATCAACCCTGCCAACTCGCCCAACACCGACGGCATCAATCCCGACTCCTGCCGCCTCGTACGCATCTCCGATTGTTACGTCAGCGTCGGTGACGATTGCATCACCATCAAATCAGGCACCGAGCTCGAAGCGCCCGATCGCTACGCCCCCTGCCGCGACATCACCATCACCAACTGCACCCTCGAACGCGGACACGGCGGGGTGGTCATCGGTAGTGAAATGAGCGGCGGCGTGAAGAACGTTGTCATCTCGAATTGCGTATTCATTGGCACTGACCGCGGCATCCGTATCAAGTCCCGTCGTGGGCGTGGTGGCGTTATCGAAGATATCCGCGTCTCCAATCTCATCATGGATGGCGTGCTGTGCCCGTTCACGATGAACCTTTATTATCATATCGGCGTGCATGGCAACACAGATGTTTCCGATAAAAATCCACGCTCGGTGGATGACACCACCCCGCGCCTGCGTCGCATCCACTTTAGCCACATCACCGCGCGCGAAGTCAAACACGCCGCGGGATTCCTATACGGATTAGCTGAAATGCCGCTTGAAGACATTTCCTTCACCGACATTTCTGTCTCCATTTCGGACGAAGCCGACTCAGGCTACCCCGAAATGGCAGATGATATCCCAAGTATGTCCCAGGCTGGATTTTTCATCCGTAATGCACGTCACCTGCGGTTTGAAAATGTTGAGGTGACAGGACAGGTTGGTGAAGCGTTTGATATCGCTGAATCGGAAGATGTGACGATTATTAAGTGATATGTTTCGTCCTGAGCGGAGGGCTGAGCGTTCGTTGCGAAGCCCGTGGTCGAAAGATGCTTTGTTTTGGATGTCATAAAATATGTCATTCTCTTTACAAAACCACCTTGATGACCTCTATTCCTCAGGTTCACGCAAATTCGCATTCAGCGCCCGTACTTTAAGAGATTATCTCATCTGGCAAAAGGCATTCCGCACCGAATTGACCCGCCTGCTTGGTTTGACGAATCATCCGTCTGCATCGCTCGCTGTGGAAAGCATTCATAGTATCGATCGTGGAACGCACATCGAAGAAAAGCTCAGGCTCGATGTCGGTGAAGGCGTGCAGGCTCCGATCTATCTGCTTACGCCAAAACACGCGCCACCTTACAAGCCGATCCTCGTCTTCCACGGACATGATCCCAGTGCACAATATTGCCTTGGCAATTATCCGGATGAAGAGACGGCACGTGCCAATCTTGCAATCGATAATAACTATGCACAGGCGCTGGCAGAAGCGGGGTATCTGGTTTGCGTGGTAGAGCAGCGCGGCATGGGAGAGCGTCTGAGCGACCAGGTACAGGAGGTTTTTTCGCGCTCCTCCTGCCGTCACCTGTCCTTTTTTTATCTCATGCACGGACGCACTTTGCTCGGCGAACGAGTCTGGGATGGAATGTGCGCCGCGAGCTACCTGCTTTCGCGGTCAGATATCACTGGCGGTTTGGGTTGCACGGGCCACTCCGGCGGCGGAACGACCACCCTATGGCTATCGGCGCTGGATGAACGTATCAAGGTTGTCCTGGTTTCTGGTTATTTCAACTCATTTCGCGGCTCCATCCTGGCTATGGAACATTGCGAGTGCAACTATGTGCCCGGGATTTTGGCGCTGGCCGAGATGGGTGATATTGCCGCTCTGATCGCGCCGCGCCCGTTCTGCATGCTTAACGGCGAGAAGGATGAGATATACCCGATCGAACATGTTCACGAGCAGTTCGAGATTGTTTGTCGGGCGTACGATTTACACGCTGCAAGTCATGCCTGCAAATTAACTATCCATTCTGGCGGGCATGCTTATAACAATCAAGTCAGTTGTGATTGGTTTTCGGAACGAATGAAATAGTCATGTCATTCTGAGCGGGGCGAAGAATCTCTACATCAACCTAAGGAGCCCTTCGCTGCTACTCAGGGTGACATAATCAAAATATTTTTTGGAGAGTTCTATGAAAATCGTCACCTTCGGCGAGATTATGCTCCGCCTCGCGCCGCCAGGCTTCCAGCGTTTTACCCAGGCTCGTTCGTTCGAGGCAATTTACGGCGGTGGCGAGGCGAATGTCGCTGTCTCACTGGCAAACTTCGGAGAGGAAGTCGAGTTCGTTACACGGCTTCCCCAAAATGACCTGGGTGAGGCCTGTTTGATGGGCCTACGTGGATATGGAATTCGTACTGAGCACATCGCGCGCGGCGGCGACCGCATCGGCATTTATTTTCTCGAAACAGGCGCGGCGCAACGCCCCAGCAAGGTGATCTATGACCGTGCGAATTCCAGTTTTGCCACCATTCAAACAGGCATGATCGATTGGGGAAAAGTCTTCGAAGGCGCAGACTGGTTCCACTGGACGGGCATCACGCCGGCTGTATCACAGGGCGCGGCAGAAGTTTGCCGCGAAGCCATCGTTGCGGCGCGGGAAATGGGCGTGATGGTATCTTGCGATCTAAACTATCGCGCCAAATTGTGGAAGTGGGGCAAGGGCGCGGGCGAAGTGATGACCGATTTGGTCAGCATGTGCGATGTGGCGCTCGGCAACGAAGAAGACGCTGAAAAGATCTTCGGCATTAAAGCCCCCGAAGTGGACGTGACTGCCGGCAGGGTCGAAGCGGATTACTATCGTTCCGTTTGCGAAGAATTGGCGAAAAAATTTCCGTTGCTCGAAACCATTTCTATTACGTTGCGTGGTTCGCTCTCGGCGAGTCATAACACCTGGTCAGGCGTGTTGTGGACTCGCCCCAAGCCTGGTCGAAGGGAAAGTGGTGAATTCTTCTCTGCTCCCATGTACAACATCATCCCCATTGTTGACCGCGTGGGCGGCGGCGACGCGTTCATGGGCGGGCTGATCTATGGATTACGCAAATACAAGGATGACCCTCAGAAAGCGCTTAACTTTGCAGCAGCAGCGGCTTGCCTCAAACACAGCATCATCGGCGATTTCAACGCCGTCAGCGTGAGCGAGGTCGAAACCCTGATGGGCGGTGATGCGTCTGGGAGAGTCTCTCGGTAAATGTCATTGAGAGTGGAGCGAAGCAATCTCCATCGAATTTGGGGATTGCTTCGTCGAGCAAAGTCCTCCTCGCAATGACATAACAAAGGAGTGAATATGGCACGTTTCATGCGTTTGGAAGTCATCAATACCTTACTCGAGATTGGACTCGTTCCACTCTTCTACAACGCGGATGTGGATACATCCATTGAGCTGGCCTCTGCCTGTTTGCGCGGCGGGGCGAAGGTGATCGAGTTTACCAACCGCGGCGAGCTGGCCTATCCTGTTTTTACGGAACTGGTCAGGCACTTTGCCAAAGCCGACCCGGCCTTGATCCTCGGTGTCGGCTCCATTCTGGATGCACCAACGGCTGCTTTGTACATCGCCAGCGGCGCGAACTTCATTGTCGGTCCCAGTTTCAACCCGGAGATTGCGAAGTTATGTAACCGCCGCAAGATCTTGTATATGCCAGGCTGTGCAACAGAGACCGAAATCTCAACCGCTGAAGAATATGGCGCAGAAATCTGCAAGGTCTTCCCTGGCGAGACAGTTGGAGGGCCTGCCTTTGTTAAGAGCGTGATGGCTCCTTGTCCATGGCATCGTCTCATGCCCACCGGCGGCGTAGATGCGACCGAAGCCAGCGTCAGTGAATGGATCAAGGCAGGCGCGGCAGCCGTCGGTATGGGCAGTAAACTGATTACTAGGCAGGCGATTAGCGATAAGGATTATGACGGGATTGCAAAAAAGGCATCCGATTGTATAACGTGGATTAAGAAAGCACGCGAGAAATAAAGGAGAAGAGACGATGAAATATCATGCGCTTTTGACAGCCAATAACGGGTTGAACGCCCCGTCCATCAATCCGTGCAAGCTGCTCGAGTTTGGATTCCTGAAACTCGGGGCAGGGGAAATTTACAGTGGAGACAGTGGAGAGCGCGAGATGCTGGCAGTGTTGCTCGGGGGCCAGGCCAGTTTCGAGGTCGGAGGGAAGCGCTTTGGAAAAATAGGGGGACGTCCCAATGTATTTGGTGGCAAACCGTATTCGGTCTATATCCCTGCCAATTCCAAATTCACAATCACAGCAGATAGCGCGGTCGAAATCGCGTTGCCGAGCGCGCAGTCTGATTTGGAAGTCGAGCCGTATGTGATCGAACCCTCGAAGGTAGCGAACGGAGTTTGGGGCGCGGCGAACTTCAAACGGTACTACCACCAGATATTAACCCTCGCATCACAACCCGACCTGCCCGCGCGACGCCTGATCGTCGGTGAGACGTTCACGCCGAGCGGGAATTGGAGCACGTATCCGCCGCACAAGCATCAGGTAGACGACCTGCCGCGCGAGGCCTATCATGAGGAGATGTATTTCTTCAAGGTCAGCCCGAATGACGGCTTTGGGATCTGCCATTATTACAACGAGGAAGGTGAGGAGGAAAACTTCACGATCCGCGATAACAGCCTTCACATGATGCCACGCGGATACCATACGGTTGTCAGCGCGCCGGGATATACAACCTATTATTTGTGGTTCCTGGCGGGAGAGCAGCGCGTGCAGGCGACGACGGACGATCCACAATTGGGTTGGGTAACGAAAACGGTAGCGATGTTGAAGGAACTTGGGCATTAGTTGTTCCGCGCTGAGGGGTGAGCGATAATCGCGAAGTCTGCAGTTGAAGCGCAGTTCGTGCATTGCCCTTCGACTGCGTTCCTCGTTTCACTCGTCACTCCGCTCAGGGCGATGTCTTGAAAGGATGATATGATTTTAGATTTGTTCAAACTCGACGGCAAAGTCGCCCTTGTCACCGGCGCGGGGCAGGGACTGGGTCAGGGCATGGCCATCGCATTAGCCGAAGCAGGCGCGGACATCGCCAGCCTGGACCGCACAGGTTGTGAAGGGACGTGTGAAGCCGTGCGCGCGCTGGGACGGCGTTATCACGAATCCGTGGTGGATTTGCGCGAAGCGAGCGTAGATGACCTGAAGCAGGTCGTGGAGCGAATCGTCGGCGAGCTGGGGCGCATCGACATCCTGGTCAACAACGCCGGGACGATCCGCCGCACGCCCGCCATCGATTTTTCTGAGACAGATTGGGACGATGTCCTGCAGATCAACCTGAAGGCGGCATTCTTTCTTGCGCAGGCAGTGGGACGCGTCATGATATCGCATGGAGGCGGCAAGATCATCAACATTGTCTCCATGCTCTCGTTCCAGGGCGGCATCACTGTGCCATCCTATACCGCCGCAAAGAGCGCGCTGGCTGGTGTGACCCGTGCACTTGCCAATGAGTGGGCAAAGCACAACATTAACGTCAACGCCATTGCGCCTGGTTATATGGCTACTGAAAATACGGCACCCTTGCGCGCTGATCCCAAACGTGCTCCGGCGATTCTGGAGCGCATTCCGGCTGGACGTTGGGGAACTCCTGACGATCTGAAGGGGGTGGTCGTATTCCTGGCCTCTTCTGCTTCTGACTATATGCACGGCGCGATCATTCCCGTGGACGGCGGTTGGCTCACCAGATAAAGTGAAAGGTATTCTATAATTCATAGCGATCCAAAATCATAGATTGAATTTATAGAAAGGAAGTGTGTTATGGAATACCGAATGTTAGGTCGCTCTGGTGTACTTGTCTCGCCGTTATGTTTGGGGACGATGAATTTTGGCAGTCCAACCGATGAGAAAGACTCGTTCGCCATCATGCAAAAAGCGGTCGATGGCGGGATCAACTTCTTTGACACCGCGAACGTGTACAACAAGGGTGAGAGCGAGCGGATTGTTGGAAAGTTCCTGAAAGATAATCACTTGCGGGGGCAGATCGTTCTAGCAACCAAAGTAAATGGGCGTATGGGAGATGCCCCCAACGACGCTGGCGCGAGCCGCTACCATATCATCAGAGCCTGTGAAGATTCGCTCAGACGTTTGCAAACCGACCATATTGACCTGTACCAACTCCATCGTCCGCCGTTGACGCATCCGCAGGACGAAACCCTGCGCGCATTCGATGACTTGATCCGTGCTGGCAAAGTCCGCTATATTGGCTGTTCCACGCATCCCGCCTGGATGGTGATGGAAGCCCTTTCCATCAGCGAGCGCTACGGGCTGAATCGGTACATCAGCGAGCAGCCCCCCTACAATCTACTCGACCGCCGTATCGAAAACGAGCTCATCCCGCTCTGCCAGAAATACAACCTGGCGGTCATCCCCTGGTCACCACTGGCGATGGGTATATTAGCGGGTCGTTATCCCCAACCTGACAATTATCCAGAAAATTCCCGCGCCCATCTTTGGGACAGCAGTATGGTCAAAGCGCGCATCACCCAACGTGGGATCGATGTTGGCAAAGCTGTCGACAGACTGGCAAAAGAACGCAAAATGACTGCTTCACAACTGTCCCTGCTTTGGATAAAAGACCAGCCAGGCATCACCGCGCCGATCATCGGTCCGCGCACGCTTGCGCAGTTGGAAGATGCGCTCGGTATCCTCGATAAAAAACTCGATGAGGCTGACCGCCCGTTGTTCGACGAACTCGTCCACCCGGGCAACGCGGTAGCAGATTTCCACAACTCGAATGATTGGATGAAGGCGCGCATCTTTTCCTGATGACGAAACTCATTCTCGACCCCGACCGTTACCTCGCAACTGACGCTGCAGTGCGCACTGTTGCCCGCGAACTATATCAAAGCGTCGCCTCGCTTCCACTGGTCTGCCCGCACGGGCACGTCGACCCGCGCCTCTTCGTTGATCCGCAGGCCAGCTTCGGCACACCTGCCGACCTCTTCATCATCCCCGACCATTACGTCACGCGCATGTTGTATTCCCAGGGGATTCCATTAGAAAAACTGCTCCCCTCTCCCAATGGGAAAAGAGCCGGGGATGAGGGAGATCACCGCAAAATCTGGCTCATTTTCTGTGAAAACTTCCATCTCTTTCGCGGTACCCCCAGCGGGATCTGGTTGACGGATGAGCTCGCCAGCGTGTTTGGCGTGGACGAAAAACCGGACGCCTCGAACGCGGACCGGCTGTTCGATACCATTTCCGAAAAGCTTGCCTCCCCCGAATTTTCCCCGCGCAAACTTTTCGAGCGCTTCAATATCGAAGTCCTATGCACTACCGATGCAGCGACCGACACGTTGGAACATCATCGATCCATTCGCCAAAGCGGTTGGACAGGAAACATCCGCCCGACTTTCCGCCCCGACAAGGTGATCAATCTCGATACGCCCAACTGGCAGGCAAACATCGCTAAACTGAGTGAAGTCAGCAGAATCGATGTCGTTGATTACAAATCGTTTATTCAAGCCTTAGAACAGCGACGCACCTTCTTCAAAACCATGGGCGCAACGGCTACCGACCATGCCGCCCTGACGCCTGCTACCGCTGAATTGACTCTCATTGAGGCCGATGCCATTTTCCAACATGCTCTAAAAGGCACAGCAGATGCATCTGATGCAGCGCGCTTCACCGCTCACATGCTGATGGAAATGGCGCGCATGAGCATCGAGGATGGCCTGGTGATGCAGTTGCACCCCGGCTCCCTGCGCAATCACAACGAGGTCATCTTCCGCAAATTTGGCCTTGACAAGGGCGCTGATATTCCCATCCAAACCGAGTACACGCGCAACCTTTACCCGCTGCTCAACAAATACGGGAATGACTCGCGCCTCACGCTCATTCTCTTCACCCTCGATGAGACAACTTATTCCCGCGAACTTGCCCCGCTGGCCGGGCATTACCCCGCCCTGAAGCTCGGTCCGCCCTGGTGGTTCTTCGACAGCCTGAATGGCATGGCACGTTACTTCGATCAGGTCATGGAGACCGCGGGACTTTACAACACTGCGGGCTTCAACGATGACACGCGTGCCTTTTGCTCTATCCCTGCACGGCATGACGTCTGGCGGCGCGCCTCCGCGAATTGGCTGGCGGGGTTGGTTGCGCGCCACATTGTTGATATGGACGACGCGCAAGAGATGATTCAGGAACTCGCAGTCGGTTTAGCGAAACGGGCATATAAACTCTAACTGTCATTGTGAGCGAGCGGTAGAGAGCGAAGCAATCTCCGAGTGAACAGCAAAATACCACCTGTAAGGTTTGTTTTACAAGAGATTGCTTCGGGCAAAGAGCGCTCTCGCAATGACATGACACAAAGGATAAATTATGTTATCTCCTCTTGGCTTATCTCCCTCCTTCGGCTTCGGCGACCGGCTCGGGCTTGCCACGCCGGGTCACATTGCCGCTGTTAAAGGCACGAAATTCGCGCCGGTCTTTGCACAACAGTCTGTACGTGAGAATGCGCGCACGGGACGTACCCTGCAGCAGGTCTTGGATGATGCCAAACGCGCGGTCGAGGCTGCCGGGTGGGATGCGCCCTGGGGCGCGGATGCCGATCACCTGAAAACCGTCGACGAGCTACAGCCTTTCGCCGAAGCGGGTTATACCTTCTTCACCGTCGATCCTGGCGAACACGTGGACAACGCCGCTGATACGGATCCGGTCGAAGTGTTGAAGCAAAAAGTCGCGGCGTTTAACTGGGATGAATTATCGGCATTGTATCTGCCTGGAAGCGACGAGCAGGCCTGGGGGCAGTTCGATGCGGAGTCGTTGATGCGGGCAACAGTCAAGTATGGCAGGGCCATCCGGCACGTGATCACGATGTTCAGGCGTCTGTCCGAGATGAAGGATGAGTTCGACTTCGAGATGTCGGTGGACGAGACCGATGCCCCTACCACACCGCTCGAACATTTCTTCATCGCCAGTGAATTGACGCGGGCAGGCGTGAAGTTCACGTCGCTTGCGCCACGCTTTATCGGGCGCTTCGAGAAGGGCGTGGATTACATTGGCGATTTGAACAAGTTGGATGTGGAACTAGGTAAACATGCCGCTGTGACAGCGCACTTCGGTACGTATAAATTGAGTTTGCATTCGGGATCAGACAAGCTCAGTGTCTATCCGCTGCTTGCGAAGCATTGGGGTGAACACATTCATGTCAAAACGGCAGGGACCAGTTATCTCGAAGCTTTGCGCGTGTTGGCAAAATATGAGCCTGATCTGTTCTCAAAGATTTATGCGTTGGGGCGTGAACGTTATGAAACAGACCGCCGCACTTATCACGTTTCAGCGCAATTGGAGATGCTGCCCGGCACGGATGACCTGCCTGCGCTGCTGGATGATTTTCACGCGCGCGAAGTGCTGCACGTCACATTCGGTTCTGCTCTGGCGCAGTTTGGCGTAGAATTGAAAGCGGCGCTCGTCAACCATGATGATGCGTATTACGATGGATTGAAGGTGCACTTCGATAAGCATCTGGGCTTGTTGAAATAATTATGTCATTGCGAGCCGCCCTGAGCGGAGACGTCGCTCGTTGGCGTCGAAGTCGAAGGGCGGCGAAGCAATCTCCACGCCAACCAAGAAAATTTATATAACTGGGGATTGCTTCGTCGGGCTTTGCCCTCCTCGAAATGGTATTGGATGGATGTAGGAAATGAATCTCGAAGAGCTAAAATCGCTTTACGATTTTTCCGATCACACAGTCTTGGTCACTGGCGGGGCAGGGGTGCTCGGCAGTGAGATCGCCTGCGCGCTGGTGGGATGCAACGCGAATGTAGTGATCCTCGACCGCGACCAGGAACTGGCGCAGAACGCCATCGAACGGTTTCCGAAGGTGGTCAAAGGACGTGCGGTGCGTGTTTACGGGGATGTCCTCGACGCTGAAACTTTGCAGCAGGCGAACGAAACCATCAAAGCCGAGTTCGGCGCGGTGGACATTCTCATCAATGCGGCGGGCGGCAACCATCCCTCTGCGACCACATCTGCCGATCTGTCCTTTTTCGACCTGCCGCTGGATGCGCTGCGTCACGTCGGCGATTTGAATTTGCTCGGCACGATTCTGCCCTGCCAGGTATTTGGGCGCGGCATGGCCGAACGCGGCCAGGGGGTGATCCTGAACATCTCTTCGATGAGCGCATCTCGTCCGCTCACGCGCATCCCTGCGTACTCGGCGGCGAAGGCGGCCATCAACAATTTTACGCAATGGCTGGCCGTCCACATGGCGCAGAATTATTCGCCGCGCATCCGCGTCAACGCCATCGCGCCCGGCTTTTTCCTCACGGAACAGAATCGCTTCCTGCTCATGGATAAGGACACTGCCGAACTGACCGCGCGCGGCAAAGCCATCCTGGCCCACACCCCGATGAACCGCTTCGGGACTCCCGAAGACCTGCTCGGCGCGACGATGTGGCTGATCTCCCCTGCATCCGCTTTCGTGACGGGAGCGGTGATTCCCATCGATGGCGGGTTCTCGGCGTTTAGTGGCGTTTGAAAGAACGTCCCGCAGGTTGGATCAGCTTAACATTCCTCCCTTGTGAAACCTGCGGGACGATTTCCAATTGAACCAATATATGATTCATTCACAAGCAATTGCGCCTGCAACCCAAATCCTTTCAGATGAACGGATCATCGAGACCTTGCACAGGGGCCTCGATGGTAAATTCATCAATCAACGCGTGTTGGTTTTGATTCCTGATCACACGCGGTCATTACCGTTGCCATTTTTGTTCCGTGTCCTTGTGGATGTTCTTCACGATGCAAAACAACTTGACTTTATGGTTGCATTGGGGACACATCCGCCTTTGGACGAAGAAAGTATCAACAGGCTGGTTGGTATTACAGTCAAAGAAAGGACGACAACGTTCAAGCATGTCGGTTTGCTGAATCATGCCTGGGATACGCCCTCGGCATTGACATCGCTTGGCATCATCGGGCAGGAAGAGATCAAGTCCATCGCCGGGGAGAGCTGGCATCCGTCGCTGCCGAATGAAGTCGACATTCGTATCAACAAAGCCGCGCTCGAATACGATCACATTATCATTCTTGGGCCGACCGTTCCACACGAAGTGGTCGGTTTTTCCGGCGGGGCAAAATATCTTTTCCCCGGCATCTCCGGGGCGGAAATGATCAATGCCACGCATTGGCTCGGGGCGCTGGCGGGGGTGGTGGGCACGATTGGAATCAAGGAGACGCCCGTCCGCGCGATGATCCATGCCGCGACGGAACGCTTGCAGACGCCGTTGACGTTGATCGCGCTGGTGGTGGAGGATAAGGGGCTGAGCGGCATCTTTATCGGCGACCATCTCTCGGCCTGGAACGAGGCGGCGGATTTGTCCGCGCAGCGTCACATCCGCTGGTGTGAGAAACCATTCCAGCGTGTCCTGTCATGCGCGCCAGCCATGTATGACGAACTTTGGACGGGCGCGAAGGCGATGTATAAACTCGAGCCTGCTGTTGCAGTTGGCGGGGAAGTCGTCATTTATGCGCCGCACCTGGAGGTGGTCAGTTACGTGCACGGAAAATATATTTACGAGATTGGGTATCATATCCTGCCGTATTTTTTGAACGACTGGGACCGCTTCAAGCATATCCCGTTGGGTGTGCTGGCGCATAGCACGCACCTGCGCGGATCAGGCGTGATGGAAGACGGGATCGAAAAACCAAATGTGCGCGTGACGCTTGCGAGTAAAATATCCGCCGAAGATTGCGCGCGACTGAATCTCGGTTATCTTGTCCCGTCTAAGGTCGGTGCGGATGAATGGATAGATCGTGAGGATGAGGGACTGTTCTATGTGCCGAAAGCGGGTGAGATTTTATACCGGTTGAAAACGTGATGGCAAAAATCAGTTCATTTCTTAAAACGCAGGGTAAAGGCTTTTCTTTGTTATTCACGATGCTAATCGGTGCCTTTGTCCCGGAAGCGCACGTCTTTTCATATCTCATCCAATACTTGTTGATGGTCATGCTGTTCTTTGCGTTCCTGGATATCGAGTTCAAACCCAAGAGATTTCAAAAGAGTGTGATCTGGGTTCTGCTTGCAAATGCAGCAGTGGCATTTATCAGCTATTCAGTGTTGGCTCCGGTCGATCTCACGCTTGCGTTGTCAGCTTTCATGACAGCCATCGCGCCGACCGCCATTGCAGCGCCGGTCATTATCAGTTTTCTCCACAGGGAAGTCGAATACGTGGTTGCCTCCGTGCTACTGACCAACATTGCGAGCGCAGTGATCGTCCCGTTGACGCTGCCTTCCCTGCTCAGCGCGGAAGTTCAAATCTCCATTTGGGAAGTTTTGCAACCCGTGCTGGTCGTCATGTTCGTGCCTTTGCTCCTTGCGCAGCTTGTCCCACGGTTGCCACCGCAGGCGCAAAATTTCGTTCGAAAGGGGAAGCCATTTTCCTTTCCGATCTGGTTGGTCAATCTCTTTATCATCAGCGCCAAGGCCTCGGATTTTTTGCGCGATGAAAGCTCCCACTCCACCATCACCCTGATTGCCATTGCGCTCATATCGCTCATAATCTGTATCGTCAACTTTGGTCTGGGCGCGGTGTTAGGCGGCCGGGAGCACTGGCAGGAAGCCAGCCAATCGCTCGGGCAGAAGAATCTCTCGTTTGTCATCTGGATTGCGCTGGCGTTCATCAATCCGCTCGTGGCGATGGGGCCTATGTTCTACATCGTGTATCATCATCTCTATAACTCCTGGTCGATCTACCAGTTCGAGAAACGGCGTAGTACCCTTTTACACAATTTTGTTGGAGGTTCTAATGAATAAAGCAAATTTTGGATTTATGGGATTGGGAGTGATGGGTCATATGTTAGCTCTCAATATGGAACGCAATGGTTTCCGCGTAGCGGGTTACGATGTGGATGGAGAGAAGGTCAAAGCCTTTAGGTCAAACTACCCGGGCAAGAACTTGGTTGCTTGCGCCTCACTGGAGGAATTCCTGGCCACATTGGAACGTCCGCGTCGCATTATGATGATGGTTCCAGCCGGGGAAATCGTGGACTCAGCTATTGCCAGCATCCAGGCTTCCCTGGAACCCGGCGACTTGTTGATCGATGGCGGCAATTCCTTCTTCATGGACACGGAACGCCGTTCAAGGGAACTGGAAGCCAAAGGCATCATCTACATCGGAACCGGGGTCAGCGGCGGCGAGCAGGGTGCGCTCTGGGGACCGTCCATCATGCCTGGCGGCCAGCCCGAAGCCTGGGAACTGGTCAAGCCCATTTTCGAAGCCATCAGCGCCAAAGTCCAGGGAGAACCGTGCGTGGCCTATATGGGCCCGCGCGGCGCGGGGCATTACGTCAAGATGGTGCATAACGGCATCGAATATGGCGACATGCAGTTGATCGCTGAGGCCTATGACATCCTGCATCGCGGCCTGGGATTGGACAACGCCCGACTGCACGAAGTCTTCAGTGAATGGAATCGCGGCGAACTCGAATCCTATCTCATCGAAATCACGGCTGACATTTTCACCAAAACCGACCCCGAAACCGGCCAGGCTGTTGTCGACCTGATCCTGGATGAGGCCGCCCAAAAAGGCACCGGCAAGTGGACGAGCCAGAACGCCCTCGATCTTGGCGCGCCGACCCCGACCATCAACGCGGCTGTGGAGAGCCGGATCATTTCCGCCTATAAGGATGAACGTGTGGCGGCTACAAAAGTGCTCAACGGACCCGAGCCGAAAATCAAGGTGGACGTTCAGGATGTCATCGGTTGGGTAAAGGATGCGCTTTATGCAGCCAAAATCTGCTCTTACGCACAGGGTTTTGGCCTGATGCGGCTGGCCAGCAGGGAATATGACTACAACCTTAACTACGGTGAGATCGCCCGCATCTGGCGCGGCGGATGCATCATCCGCGCCCGCTTCCTGAACGATATCCGGCAGGCGTTCATTCGCAACCCCGATTTGCCCAACCTGATGGTCGATCCTGAATTCGCCAAAGCGATGAACGCCCGCCAACCAGCCCTGCGGGTGGTGGTGGCGCTGGCCGCGGAGAGCGGCATCCCGGCGCTGGCATTTAGCTCAGCTTTGGCCTACTACGACGCCTATCGCAGCGCGCGCCTGCCCGCCAATTTGACCCAGGCCCAGCGTGATTATTTTGGCGCACACACCTATCGCCGCGTGGACCGTGAAGGGACGTTCCATACAGAGTGGCAATAATGACAATATCATTGCGAGCGAGCGTTCTCCAATGAGCGAAGCAATCCCCGCTTAACCGGTGAAGATCGCTCAATGGAGCGCCTCGTTAACCGGGAGATTGCTTCACCGCCCTTCGACTGCACCGCCCAGGAACGGCGGTTCCGCTCAGGGCGGTTCGCAATGACATAAGACAACAAGGAGAAATCATGAAATATGGCCTCGAAATAAAATCTGAAGCTGCCCTGGACTTCCTCTCGCTGGGCGCCCTGGTGCATCGTCTCGATCCAGGCATCATCCCCTTCCGCAAGGCGAGCGAGTGCCAGATCCATGTCAGCGGCGGGGAATTCAACTGCGCGGCTAACCTTGCGGACTGCTTCCGCTTGAACACGGGGATTGCCACCGCTATGGTCGACTATCCCATTGGCGAGCTGATTGCTGAACGCGTGCGGGCGATGGGCGTCAAGCCGTTCTACAAACACTTCAAACACAATGGCGTCAACGGTCCCAACATGGCAACGGTTTACAGCGACCGCGGTTTCGGCGTGCGCGCCCCCGTCGTATTCTACAACCGCTCGAACGAAGCCGCCGCACAGCTCAAGCCCGGCGACTTCGACTGGGGCGCGATTTTCTCTGGCGTGCGCTGGTTCCATAGCGGCGGTATCTTTGCTGCGCTCTCCGAAACTACGGGTGAATTGATTATCGAAGCCATGCAGGCTGCCAAGGCCGTTGGAGTCGTAACATCCTTCGACCTCAACTATCGCGCCAAGCTGTGGAACATCTGGGGCGGGCAGGAAAAGGCTGTCTCCGTTCTCCATCGCATCGTGGAAAATGTCGATGTGCTGGTCGGCAACGAAGAAGACTTGCAGTTGGGGCTTGGCATCTCCGGGCCGGAAGTAAAGGCTAAATCCAAGCTCGATCCGGGCGCGTTCTTTGGGATGATCGACCGGGTGGTCGGCAAGTATCCGCAGATCAAAGTGGTTGCCACCACGCTGCGCGAAGTCCATGCGACGAATCACCATAGCTGGGGCGCGGTGGCCTGGATCGACGGGCACACGTATCAATCCCCGACCTGCGAGCTGCACATCTACGACCGGGTGGGCGGTGGCGATGGATTTGCGTCTGGTTTCTTCTACGGGCTTTTGCGCGGAGAAGCGGAACAGGAAGCCGTCAATCTGGGCTGGGCGCACGGGGCGCTGTTGACGACCTTTCCCGGTGATACCACCATGGCAACCCTGGAACAGGTGCGGGCATTTGCGAAAGGTGGTTCGGCAAGAATCCAGCGGTAGTATTTACAACCATTCCAACGTTTTTTTGACAAAAAATTTACCCCTCTCATACATCGATGACCTAGAATAGGAGCGATCATTTTATTCGTATGGGAGGGTCCCATGAACCTCGAGAAATATACACAAAAATCACAGGAAGCCATCCTGGCCGCCCAACGGCTGGCCCAGGATTACAACCATCAAACGATCGAACCGGTCCACCTGCTGCTGGCTCTGCTCCAGCAGGATCAGGGCGTGGTCCCTGCCATTGTGACCAAGGTGGCCGGTTCGCCGCTGGCATTACGCGAAGAATTGCAAAACGAACTTGACAAACGCCCGCGGATCAGCGGTGCGAACATGGACGTGGGCCTGTCACGCCCCGCTGCGGACGCGCTCCAGGCTGCCGAGCGTTATGCCAAAGGCATGCAGGACGATTACGTCTCGACCGAACACATCCTGCTCGGGTTGACCGATTCGCCCGAGGGCAAGCGATTGTCACAATATGGACTGACCAAGGACGCGATACTGTCCGCGCTGAAAACCGTGCGCGGCTCGCAGCGGGTTAGCTCTGAAAATCCTGAGAGCACCTACCAGTCGCTCGAAAAATACGGGCGCGACTTGACCGCGCTGGCACGCCAGGGTAAGCTGGACCAGGTCATCGGACGGGACGAGGAAATCCGCCGTGTGGTGCAAATTCTCTCGCGGCGCACCAAGAACAACCCGGCCCTGATCGGCGAACCGGGTGTCGGCAAGACGGCCATCGCCGAAGGGTTGGCACAGCGCATCGTCAACGGAGACGTGCCCGAAGGTCTGAAAAAGAAGCGCCTGGTCCAGTTGGACATGGGCGCGCTGATCGCCGGGGCCAAGTTCCGCGGCGAGTTCGAGGAACGCCTCAAGGCCGTCTTAAAAGAGATCACCGAATCGAACGGCGAAGTCCTGCTGTTCGTGGACGAGATGCACACTGTCGTTGGCGCGGGCAAGGCCGAAGGCTCCATGGACGCCGGTAACATGCTCAAACCCATGCTGGCGCGTGGCGAACTGCACATGATCGGCGCCACCACGCTGGATGAGTATCGCAAATATGTCGAGAAGGACCCGGCCCTGGAGCGCCGCTTCCAGCCGGTGCTGGTCGAAGAGCCGAGTGTGGAGGATACCATCAGTATCCTGCGCGGCCTGAAAGAACGTTTTGAAATCCATCATGGCGTGCGCATCACCGACCCGGCCGTCATCGCCGCGGCGACGCTTTCCAACCGCTACATCGTGGACCGCCACCTGCCCGACAAGGCCATCGACTTGATCGACGAGGCTGCGGCTCGTTTACGCACGGAAATCGACTCCAAGCCACAGGCGCTGGACGAGGTCGACCGCCAAATCATGCAGTTGGAGATCGAGCGCGAAGCCCTGAAGAAGGAAAAGGACAAGGCCTCCAAGGAACGCCTGTCGAAGTTGGAAAAAGAAATTGCGGATTTGAAGGAGCATTCCAAGGAACTGCACGCTCGCTGGGAAACCGAGAAATCGGCCATCCAGGAGTTGCAGGCCACCAAGGAACAGATCGAACAGACGCGCGTCGAGATCGAACGCGCCGAACGCGCCAACGACCTGGAGAAGGTCGCCCGCCTGCGCTACGGAACGTTGCGCGAGCTGGAGACCAGGCTGGCTGAAGGCGAGAAGCGCATCAAGGGATTGCAGGGTGAAGAGGCTCTGCTCAAAGAAGAGGTGGACGCCGAAGAGATCGCCCAGATCGTCTCGCGCTGGACGGGCATCCCAGTCTCGCGCCTGCTCGAAGGCGAGACCGAGAAACTGATCCGCATGGAAGAACGTCTGCATGAGCGCGTCATCGGCCAGGACGAAGCCGTGCGTGTGGTCTCGAATGCGGTGCGCCGCGCCCGCGCCGGCCTGCAGGACCCCGACCGGCCGCTGGGATCGTTCATCTTCCTGGGCCCGACCGGCGTTGGCAAGACCGAGCTGGCACGTTCCCTGGCGCACTTCCTGTTCGACGACGAGCGCGCTATGGTGCGCATCGACATGAGCGAGTACCAGGAAAAGCACACCGTCTCGCGGCTGCTGGGCGCCCCTCCTGGCTATATTGGTTATGACGAGGGAGGTCAGCTTACCGAGGCTATTCGCCGTCGCCCATACAGCGTGGTTCTGTTCGATGAGATTGAGAAGGCGCACCTGGAAGTGTTTAATGTCTTGCTGCAGCTGCTGGATGACGGACGGTTGACTGATGGTCATGGGCGCACGGTCGATTTCAAGAACACCGTCGTGATCATGACGTCCAACGTCGGCAGCCACTACATCGCCGAGGAGGCGCTGCGGTCGGGCGGCACGATCGACGAGGACGTGAAGCGGCAGGTCATCGATGCGCTGCGCGCGCAGTTCCGGCCGGAGTTCCTCAACCGGATCGACGAAGTGATCGTGTTCCACG
>DAOTXM010000515.1:0-23543 GCA_034435215.1 Anaerolineales bacterium | reverse complement strand
GGTGAGAGAAACACTCGCAAGCATCGTGGTAGAACGTCCCGATCCAACGGAAGAGCAACCGCAAGGCATGTGCCTGGACAAAGGCTATGACTTTCAAGAAGTGAGAGACATCTTGATCGAGTTTGGTTTCACCGCTCACATTCGCTCCTGTGGTGAAGAAGCCAAAGAACTGGCAGCGGAAGCTGGCAGGCGCGCACGACGTTGGGTGGTCGAGCGCGCACCCAGTTGGCTGAACCGCTTCCGCCGCATTCTCGTCCGTTGGGAAAAGAAATCGCAAGACTACCTCGCCTTTCTGCATTTTGCCTGCGCGCTCATCGCCTTCCGTGCCGCAGGATTATTCGGATAGGCTCTTAATCTAGCGAGGAGTGGAGGGGGTGAGTCAACCACAGGCGACTGAGAGCGGAACGCAAACGATAAAGTGGCGTCTTGACCTTGAGGCGCCACTTTCCTGTTCAATGGCACCAGTGTCGAATCAGCTCGGTGACCAATGGCTTGCAGGAGAGCAACGATAACAGGAAGGCGTAAGCCAAGGTTGCGATCCGCAACAAACGCAATTGAGTTTCCCACTTGCGCAGGCGGGGGCTTTCAAAGGCGAGTTCACACTTATCGAAGCCAATGGACATTTCGATATTCCAGCGGCGGGCATACGCCAGAACAATGTGCCAGCATCCTGGGGAGAACGGATGGGTTCATGGGTAAGCAAATACCAGGGTTCGCGTCCCTATCCGGAGCGGGCGACCACCAGCCAGAGCGGCTGATGATGCTGGGTATCCTCGACGGGGATCGCGAGGATCTCGAGCATGCGATAACAGCGCCGCCGCGCATCCCATACCAGACAATGTTCCCAGGAGCGTTTGCCGCGCGCGAACTCCCAGGCAGGGCGTTCCTGCCCTTCTGCATCGGCTAGGCGAAAGTGTTTCGGCCAACGTATGACAAAGCGCACATGATGTACATAGGCGAGAGCCAGCCAGGGCGCTCCGGCAAAGCCCCGGTCCCAGACATGCAACCCCTGTTGCCCCCACTATTGTGAGACTTCCCGCAGAATTTCAGTTTCCACACTCCGCCGATCCGTGGCTTTTTCCCCTGCGTACTCCACCAGCCGAAATGGGCCACCGTGACTGGACCTTCCAGCCCCATCACCAATACTTGCAGCCAGTGATAGCCCGACACACAGACCGGCCTCCCGCCCGACGGATTGAAATAGCCCGGCTTGATGCGCTTCAGCCTGCGCGCCTTGCTCGAACGCACCGCACACAACCCTTCCAGCGCAATGCTCTCGGCCTTCTCTATCACACTTTCATCCCAAACCACCAACACCGGCTGCTTGTCCCGCACCAGAGCCTCGACACGCTCCTCTGCTTGCACCCACAGATAGGTTTCAATCATCTCAGCCGCCCAGCCCTTCGCATGCAGCAGGCGGCTGATCCCTTTCGTCCCTGCCGGTGCCTGATAGGCAGGTTTCAGATACCCGCCCAGTTCACTCACAATAACCCATGGTTGCGGTGTCGGTGCATCAACATCACCAGCACCAGACAGAGAAAGGTCTCCACTAATCTGCAGTCCAGGCTGCTATCCAACACCGCCAGCAAGGGTCGCAGAAAACGGTAACAAGCCTTTTCCAGTCCCCTCGACTGCCCTCCCTGTTCTTGTGTTTCTCGCGTTTTCCGATTATGCTTATGCATGGGTAGACCTCCGGTTCTGCTTCGGTTCTTCCCCTAAAGCATACTCCGAAGGTCTACTTTTTTCAAAAATATCACCCATCCTTAAATGTGGGGTGAGTCATGTTTTTGCCCTACTTTTTTGCATAGGCTTGAGTAGATACGGGCTTTGGATAGAAACGTCCCGAAGGTTGTCGTCTGACGCCCAAATTGTCGAATCAAACCTTCGGAACGGTGCTTGTGTCACTGCTGATAATGCCTGTTTTCTTAGGAGCACATCATGCCATCTTACAACGGACTGCTTTTCAGATACGGTCATTTGCTCGATCTACCGCCACATACCCAACGCGTGACCCTGTTGGAGGGGAATACGCCTCTCGTTCCTGCCCCAGAACTTGCTTCCGCTATGGGAGGCGGGTTCGAGCTATGGATCAAATACGAGGGACTCAACCCGACTGGCTCGTTCAAGGACCGGGGCATGACCGCCGCGGTCAGCGAGGCGCTCGGGCGCGGCGCCAGGACCGTGATCTGCGCCTCGACCGGCAACACGGCCGCCTCGGCCGCCGCCTACGCCGCGCGCGCTGGGATGAAGTCGATCGTGCTGATCCCGCAAGGCAAGGTCGCGGCCGGGAAGCTGGCCGGGGCGATCGCCTACGGCGCGCAGGTCATCCAGATCGATGGCTCGTTCGACGACGCGCTGACCATGGTAGTGGAGATCACAGATAAGCATCCCATCGCGCTGGTCAACTCCATCAACCCTTACCGTATCGAGGGACAGAAGACTGCTGCCTTCGAGATTTGCGACGCGCTCGAGTCCGCGCCCGATTGGTTGTGCCTGCCGGTCGGCAACGCTGGCAACATCACTTCGTACTGGGCGGGTTTCAAGCAATACAATGAACTTAAATCGATGGGGTTGCCGCAAGTGCTGGGCGTGCAGGCCGCTGGGTCCGCGCCGCTGGTGCTGGGGCATCCGGTCGAGCAGCCGGAGACGGTCGCGACCGCCATCCGCATCGGCAAACCGGCGCGCGGGGAACAGGCCTTACAAGCGGCGGAAGAATCCGGCGGGCGCATCATCGCTGCCACGGATGAGCAGATCCTGGATATGCAGAAAATGCTGGCGCAGCTAGAAGGTATCTGGGCCGAGCCGGCTTCTGCCGCCGGGCTGGCCGGGTTGGCGCTGGAGATTGCGGGCGGGAAGCTGAATCCAAAGGGAAAGCGTATCGTTGCGATATGCACTGGTCACGGGCTGAAAGACCCGGATATCGTCACCCGGTCGATGCAGCAGCCGGTGATCGTGGCACCGGACTTGGGGGCGTTGGAGGAAGTGATTTTAAAATAATATCCACCCTGAGCGGAGGGTCGAAAGGGCGTAGCCCGCATTGAGACCCGTAGTCGAAGGGTGATTGAAGCATGTCGCTTCGACTGCGGCCCATCGACTTCGCTCCCGCTGGTCGCTCCGCTCAGGGAGGGGATAGCTTTGTCATCTTTTCACTTATTTCCCACAACCGCTTCGCAGCAGACTCGTCATACGAAACGGGGTCAGACGCCACTTCCCGCTCGCGGACGAAATATTTGCCGTTGACAGTTTCCACGTCCGGGGACGAGGCGAGGTAGACGGCGGTGCGGGCACCCTCTTCCGGCGTCAGTGAGTTGAGATGCACCAGCGGCAGGAACAGTCTCACCAGCCAGCCGTTGTTGGCAGCCATGTTGGTGCGCACGAAGCCGGGGTGCATGGCGTTGACCGTCACGCCCGTGCCGATCAGTCGCCTTGCGAGTTCATAGGTGAAATACAGGTTGGCCAGCTTGGAACGCCCGTAGGCTTTGCCGGGGTTATAACCGCGCCTCAGTTCCAGGTTATCGAAGTCCAGGTGCTGCCCGAAATGTGAATTGGAAGCCACGTTGACGATCCGCGCCGGGGCGCTGGCCTTGAGCGTTTCGAGCAACAGGTTCGTGAGCAGGAAGTAGGCCAGGTGGTTGACGGCAAAGTTCATCTCGATGCCGTCGGCGCTGACCTGACGGAAGAAGAAGATGGCTGCCGCGTTGTTGACCAGCACGTCCAGGCGTTCGTAGCGCGACTTGAACTCGGCCGCCAGCGACCGCACCTGTGCCTGGACCGAGAGGTCGGCCAGCAGGTAATCTACGTCCTGGTTGCCGGTTTCGCTTTTGATCCGGGCAACCGCCTGCTGGCAGCGTTCTGCGCTGCGCCCGGCCAGGATGGTCGTTGCGCCCATTTGCGCGAGGGCAAGCGCGGTCGCCAGCCCGATGCCGGAGGTCGCGCCGGTGATGAGGCAGGTTTTGGTTTGCATTGAATTATTTTACCCCTTCCGCCCTCCGGACACCTCCCCCATTTTCCGCGGACTTCAGCGGAAAATGGGGGAGGCCGGGAGGGGGGTCACGGCTTCATCTCATACGCATCTTTCAACGGATAGACCACATCCTTCCATAGTCGCCCAAAACGGACCGCGTCCACGGCCGGCTTGCGGATCATCTTCAGGCACAGGTCCATTTGCTTGGACGTGGCGCTGGGCTTGCTGTACAGCTGCAAGGCGTATTTCGAGAAGTCGCGCACCATGAAGTCGAAGATCTGATCGACGGTATCGTCATCCACTTCGTACAGACGGGCGTTTTCGAGGATCAATTGTCCGTAAACAACCAGCGTGAACAGTTCGCCCAGCGCCAGCAGGAAATCGGTGTCCTTTTGCTGGGCATCATTGGGAGTGGCGGTGGCGAGAAAGAGCTTGAGCGTTTCGATCTGCTCGCGGAAGACGCGGATGTTAGGCAAGTCGTACAGCCCATAGGCCAGGTTGTAGTCGTGGAACTGGATCTTGCTCAGGCCGCGCGCCGGTCCCTGATTGAAGAGGAAATCGTCGTTGGCGGCCTCGCTGCGGGTCAGCACGGGCGGGAACTCGCCGGGGAAGAAGAAGTAATTGGCCATGAACTTGACGATCAGCGCGATGTTGACGTGCACGGTGCCTTCCAGCTTGGGCAGGGCGCGGATGTCGCGCGCCGCCATCTCGAAGTACATGTCCTTCTCGAAGCCCTTGGCAGCGATCACGTCCCACAGCAGGTCGATGACCTCCTCACCCTGGGTGGTGACTTTCATCTTGACGGTCGGGTTGTAGAGCAGGTAACGGCGGTCATCCGGCGAGGCCACGCGCATGTAATCTCCGGCGCGCAGGGTGAACAGTTTCATCGCGGCCAGGCGCGCGTAGGCATCCATGAACATGCCGCGCACGTGCGGGAAGTCGGTGACGGCCATGCCGTACAGGCGGCGGTTCGCGGCGTGACGGATGGCCTCGTAGAAGGCATGCTCGCAGATGCCAATCGAGGCCCAGCCCAGGTTGTACTTGCCGATGTTGACCGTGTTCAGCGCCGCGTCCCAGGCCTCCTGGCCGCGGTGCAGGATATCCGCTTCGGTGATGGGATAGTCGGTCAGCGCGAAGTTGGCCACGTAGGACTGGCTGTCGGTGACGTTCTTGATCAGGTTGTAGTTACGGTGACGGTAATCGGCGGCGAAAAATACGTACTCGCCGCTGTCGGCGAACTTGCCAAAGGTGGAGACTATCGGCGCGACGTTGCCGTTGCCGATGTAGTATTTTTCGCCGTTGGCGCGGTAGCCGCCGTCGGGGTGGGGAGTCAGCGTCATCTCCGTCGAGTAGATGTCGGCCCCGTGTTCGCGTTCGGACAGTCCAAAGGCGAAGACATCGCCGTCTCGCAGGTATTGAGCCGCTTTCTGTTTCAACGCCTCGTTCGCGGACATCCAGATCGGCCCCAACCCCAGGATGGACACCTGCCAGGTGTACCAGTAGGCCAGCCCGTAGAATCCCAGGATCTCGTTGAACTCGCAGTTGCGCCAGGTGTCCCAGCGCGCGCCGGGCTCGCCGTAGGGCGTGGGTGTCAGCAGTGCCGCGAACAGCTTTTCCTTTTTCTGGAATTCGATGAAATCGGCATACCAGACGCGCGCCCGGTCGTCTTCCTTGATCTTGCCTTTGCCCTTCTCTTCGAAGAAGGTGATGGTTTTGAGCATGATCTGGCGTGACTCTTCGTCGGGGTAGAAGCGGTTGGGATCGTTGGGGTTGAACAAGATCATGGGATACCTCGATTCATATGGTGGTCGAGTAGCCCTGAGAGTTTGTCGAAGGGCGTATCGAAACCACATCTCTAAATTTCAATTTTTCTCTTGCCTGTTGGTCTCGATACGGCGGGACGAACACCGCCTACTCGACCAACGGAGTTCACTCATTATTTAGTTCTCCAGCATACGCTCCGCCTCCTCGTACGCCACTTTGTAATAATACGGCGGGCTATCGCAGTAGGCCAGTTGCCTTGCAGGAGCGTATTCACCACCCATTCTTCGTCTTTGTGGCTGTAGGAGATGAAAACATCGTATTTGTATTCGTCGGCCATATCCACCTGCCCCATTTTATATCATTGCGAGCCCCCGCCCCTTCCCCCTACAGGGACGATGCGACTGTGTTTCACTCCGCTCACTTGTGCCTCCCAAAGGACATCGGGACGATGTGCGGCACCGGCGCGGGCAGGGAGAAGGGGGTACGGCAGTCTCACGCTTTCAAGTTACTTGAATTTTCCACGGCCTGCCTCTTCGACTTCGGGCTACGCCCTCCGCTCAGAGAGATCAATCCCATTACTTTATTGCATTGCAGCATATACCTGTACTTCGCGCTCCAGGCGATTTTGCAACTTATCCTTCTCTACTTCGATGTCATAGCGTGTTTGTAGATTGATCCAGAAGCGTTCGGAAAGGCCGAAATAGCGCGAAAGGCGCAGGGCTGTATCGGGTGTAATGGCGCGCTTGCCAAGCACGATCTCGTTGATGCGGCGCGGCGGTACGTTGATATCCTTAGCCAGCCTGTACTGGCTGATGCCCATCGGCTCCAGGAATTCTTCGAGCAGGATTTCACCCGGATGAATGGGTGGTAGTTTGTTCGCCATCTCAATCTCCTTAGTGATAGTCCACGATTTCCACATCATAGCAATCACCGTCTTTCCATCGAAAACAGATCCGCCACTGTTGGTTGATACGGATGCTGTGTTGACCTTCGCGGTCGCCGCTCAGTTTTTCCAACCGGTTACCTGGCGGGACTTTTAGATCGTCCAGTCGTTCCACGGCATCGAGAATTTCCAGTTTAAGACGCGCTTTGCGCTGGATGTCCGCTGGCAGCTTGCGCGAGGATTCGCGCTGGAATAATTTCTCCGTCTCTTTGTCGGCGAAGGTCTTGATCATCTGTCCCTCATCATACTGCAAGAAAATAATAACGTCAAGCGTTATGGTTTTTAAATTGACAAGCCCTGCATCTCTGAGCAAAGAGCTGAGTAGGCGGTGGTTTTCCGCCGTATCGAAACCCGCAGTCGAGGAGGCAGGGCTTTAAATTTCATTCTACCGGCTTGAACCCCTCGATATCCAAAATCGAGCCTTCGCGCTCGGCCAGGGGCTCGAGCACGGCCTGCATCGGCATCCCGATGAACAGGTCGTCCGGGTCGGCGTCGATACGGTGCACCAGACCGCCATCGCCGAAGGGGGCAGAATGCTATAGTCATCTTACAACCGTTCCAGCGGAAACGCAACAATATCTTCTTCCAACGGCAAAACCATCTTGCCGGGATATAAGACATATCCCTTGCCAGCTTTGGTTTCGAACGTTTGTTGAAAAGCGCGAATTTCCTTCGCCATGTTGGGATGTGGTGTTTCGGAGCCTTTGATCTCGATGGGGATCAATTTCCCCTGCGTATCGACGATGAGGTCCACTTCGGAGCCTTCGGCGGTGCGCCAGAAATAGAGGTTCGGTTCTTCGCCGCGATGGAGGAAGGTCTTCAATAACTCGGCAACGACGAAATTCTCGAAGATCGCGCCGCCCATGGGCCCCGCCATAGCGTGTTCGATGTCGCGCAGGCCGACCAGGTAACACAGCAGGCCGGTATCGGTGAAATACACTTTCGGCGATTTGACCAGGCGCTTGCCGATGTTCACGTAATACGGACGCAGAATGAAAACCTGAAAACTGGCTTCGAGGATGGACAACCAATCCTTGGCAGTGTTGACCGCAACGCCCACATCCCTGGCGAGCTGGCTCAGGTTCAGGAGCTGCGCGCTGCGCGCCGCCAGCGCGCGCAGGAAGGTTTGGAAGGTGGTCAAGTCGCCGATGTTGCGCAGGTTGCGCACGTCGCGTTCCAGATAGGTCTGTACGTAACTGGCCTGCCACAAACGCGCATCACGACCGGGGTCAGGCGCGATTTCGGGATAGAACCCGCGCAGGATTTGCATCCACATCTCCCTGGGCGTCTGGGCTGGCAGGGTTGCGGAGGAGTTACTCTCCCATGGCAAAGGCCGGGAGGGCGTCTGGAAGAGTTCCCAGCGCGATAAGGGCAGCAGCTTCAAGATCGCTGCGCGCCCCGCCAGGCTTTCGGTCACCTGTTGCATGAGCAGCAAGTTTTGCGAACCGGTCAGGATGAATTGCCCCGCCTGGTTCCGTCGCTCGTCGATTTTTTCCTTGATGTAGGGCAAAAGACCAGGAACATATTGGATTTCATCGAAGACAACGGGCGGGGGATAGAACCCAAGGAAACCACGCGGATCACTCGTGGCGCTCAGGCGGACATCGGGCGGTTCGAGTGAGACGATGGAGTATCCTGCCCTAAACAGGTGGTTGAGCAGCGTGGTTTTGCCGGACTGGCGCGGTCCCACCAGCACAATGGCTGGAAACTCGCGTGCCGCTTTTTTGAGAGGGGATTCGAGACTTCTGGGGAAATAGAAATTTTCCTGCATATTTGCAATTGTACTGCAAATATGCAGGAACAACAAGAATGAATATGTAGCGGCTGCTCAATGTCACGGCAGCGATGAGTTGATTTTATTCTACAGGCTTGAACCCCACGATATCCAAAATCAAGCCTTCGCGCCTGGCTCCGGGCTTGCGCACGATCCATACCAGCGCCTATCATATCGAATATCAGTAGATCACGAAATGACTGGGAAAACCCCGAAAACAAGGGTGTGGAGTGGGCGTGCACCCACCCACACCTTTGTCAACTTTCGTGAAGTATTGAATATATAATCCCCACGGTCACAAATTGCGCTCTCCGAGCTTTGAAAAAGCGCAATTTGTGACCGTCCTGGGTATAATCTTGACAACGATCCGCCCCTAGAATCCGGAGACTTGATATGCCCCAGATCCACTTCAACGGTAAGACCTACGACGACCTGGCCGAAATGCCCGCCATGGAACGGCAGGCCTACGAGCAATTGCTGTCCATTTTCGAGGATGAGGACCAGGACGGCATCCCGGACATTTTCCAGGGCGATGTGGTCGGCAACCTCCTCAAGGCAGCCACCACCACGGTTTTCGTGGATGGCAGACAGGTCAGCGGGCTGGGGGCGCTGACTCCGGAACAGCGCACCAAATTCGAGCAGGGCATGTCCAAGCTCAAAGAACTGGGGATCATTTCAGAGGTGCCTGACCTGTCGGGCAGCGCGCAGGTCCCTTCGTGGGAGGATGCGGAAATCCGCCCCTCGAAGCCGGTCATCACGTCGCTGTCCGTGATCCAGGAGGATGGCAGTTCGCGTTGGTTGCTGGTAGTTGCCATCCTGGTCGCAGCAGGAATTTTTGTTGCTGGTATAGCATTTCTCATCAATTCGAGAGGCGGTTTTTAGATGGGACGAACGCAAAATAACGACGAGTCCACTTTTGGGATCGCGCTCTTCGAAGCGAAAAAGGTAGAGGCAACGCGAATGATCATAGAAAACGATCCGGCGGTTCAACATGGAGTTATGACGGTAACCTTGTATCCGTATAAGGTGGCATGGATGCGAAAGCCTTGAGGTGAGTATGCGTCCCATTCCGCTCATTCTCATTTATACACTTGCCGCTGGTCTGATCGCGGGCTTTGCCAGCCCCATTATCGGATCATCGTTGCTCCTGACTGGATTGGAAGTGCTGATGATCGTGCATCTGGCCAAAAGACACAATTTCAAGCTCAATCTGCGGGAAATCGGTTTCGCTGCGACTGCCATCTGGTCCATTTCTACCGTGTTGAAGGATTTTGTTCTTGAAGTGATGACCTTCATCCCTGGTCCTGGTTGGATTGCGCGTGTGGTTGTCGCTTCAGTTTTTGTCTTCTTCCTGGGGATTCTGGCAAATTTGCATTTCAGTTGAAATAGTCAGCCTGGCCTGGGCATTCCTTCTTCATTTTTTCGGAGCAGACAACTCACCTTCGAGAATATCATCGTCGTGATGGTCGAGGGTCTGGTCCTTCCATGAAGCCGGGTCATTCAGTGGTTCGATGTGGGTGAACACCACCATGTTGGGCAGCAGCTGCGTGATCTGTACCTCCAGCTTTTCAAGCAGGACGTGGCCGTGTTCGACCGTCCATTCGCCAGGGACTAGCACATGGAAAGAGACAAAGCGCCGCGCTCCGGCCTGGCGTGTCATCAGGGCATGGTAGGTAACGCCTTCCGGCAAAATCTCCTCAATGTTCTTGCGGATGAGATGCAGCTCGTCTTCGGGCAACACACTGTCCATCAAACCGGAAACGGAGTGCTTGACGATGCCTATCCCCGACCAGACGATATTTATGGCAACGGCGATGGCGACCAGCGAGTCGAGCAGACCCCAACCGGTAACTGCCACCAAACCCACACCGACCAGCACGCCCGCAGAGGTCCATACATCGGTCATCAGGTGTTTGGCGTTGGCGCGCAGGGTGATAGAGTTGTACTTTTTCCCGTTATTGTCTATGATCAAGGCTGTTCCCAGGTTGACCAGCCCCGCCACTACCGAGATGGCCAGACCAACCCCAAGCTGTTCGAGCGGTTGCGGGTTGAGCAGGCGCTCGATGGCGGTATAAGCAATGCCTACCGCGGCGATGATGATAAATCCACCTTCCATACCGCTGGAGAAATATTCGGCTTTGCTATGCCCAAAATCGTGACTTTCATCTTCCGGCCGGCTGGCGATGGACAACATAGCCAACGCCATCACCGCTCCCGCCAGATTGACGAAGGATTCCAGCGCATCTGACAACAGACCGATCGAGCCGGTCACCAGGTAGGCTGCGGCTTTGAGCGCAATGGTTAGGATGGCGGCCCCGATGGATAACCAGGCGAAACGTGTAAGGAAGCTGCGGCTTTCCACTTTTTTCTCCAGCGCTTGATTATACAGTAGACATCCTGTTAAAGATAAAAACGGCTTCCCCCTATCGTTGCCCACTGTTTACTGAAAACTGATCACTGGTTATTGAATCACACCCAGCTTTTTCCCCACCTTCGCAAACGCATCCAGACCCTTGTCCAGGTCATCGCGGTCGTGCGCGGCGGAAATCATCACTCGGATGCGCGCTTTGCCCTGCGGCACGGTCGGGTAACCGATGGCCATGGCAAACACACCTTCCGCGTACAATTCGCGGCTGAACTGCTGCGCCAGCGGCGCCTCCCCCAGCATGACCGGGGTGATGGGCGTCTCGCTGACGCCCGTATTGAAACCTAAATTCTTCATCTCAGCCTTGAAGTATTTGGCGTTGTCCCACAGCCTGTCCACCAACTCGGTGGATTCTTCCAGCAGGTCGACTGCGGCCAGGCAGGCGGCCGCATCCGGCACGGTCATGGCCGACGAGAACAGGAACGGGCGTCCGCGCTGGCGCAGCCACTCGACGATGACCCTGTCCCCGGCCACCACGCCGCCCATCACGCCGAAGGCCTTCGACATGGTGCCGACCTCGATGTCCACTTTGCCGTGCAAGCCGAAGTGGTCTACGATGCCGCGTCCGCCCTTGCCCAGCACGCCCTCGCCGTGGGCGTCGTCCACCATCAACAGGAGGTCGAATTTCTTCGCCACCTCATAGAGCGCGGGCAGCGGCGCGATGTCGCCGTCCATGCTGAAGACGCCGTCGCTTACCACCAGCGCGCGGCGGTATTGCGACAGGTTTTCCTTGATGGCCTCTTCCAACGACTCCGGACTATTGTGCTCGTAGGCAATGATCTTGGCCCCCGAAAGGCGGCAGCCATCAATGATCGAGGCGTGGTTCAGGCGGTCCGAGAAGACCACGTCCTCCTTGCCCACCAGCGCCGGGATGGTCGCCAGGTTGGCGTTGAAGCCGCTCTGGAACGTAATGGCCGCCTCCACACCTTTGAAAGCAGCCAGCCGTTTTTCCAGTTCAATATGTAGATCCATCGTCCCCGCAATCGAGCGCACCGCGCCCGGTCCCACACCGTAGGTCTCGGTCGCTTTGCGGGCCGCTTCCACGATGCGGCGATGGTTCGCCAACCCAAGGTAATTATTAGAACAGAAGTTGAGCACCTTCTTCCCATCCACCACCAGCCAGGCTCCCTGCGGCGAGGAAAGCGTACGGATGGTGTTGTACAGTCCGGCCTGCTTCAGGCCGTCGAGCTCTTGCTGCAGCCATTCGATTTTGGACATTTATTTTCTCCAGGTGGTTGTCACTGCGAGGAGGACTTTAGTCCGACGCGGCAGTCTCATCTAGCCGGGAGATTGCTTCGCCGCTGCGCGGCTCGCAATGACATTTTGTAATTGATTGCACAGCTATTATAGCAACTTTCCGATCCCGACAAAAAGGCGGCTGTCACCATTTTGGGATGACAGTCGCCCTATTTTTCCTCTTCCGCCAGCAGACCCAATTCTGCCAGCGCCGCCAGCACTTTGGACTGGGCCCCTTCCTTGACCACCGCCGCGGTAGGACCCAGCATCTCGCCCAGGAAGCGCGCCGCCTTCGACTTGCGCAGCTCTTCCAGGACCTCCGGCCGGCTGACCCTTAAAATAACCTGCGTCTGCATCCGGGCTTCGGTCCCGTTTGCTTCCCAGCGTTTGAGCGCCTTCACCAGGACCGGCGGGATACCGCCTGCGGCATGTTTTGCCAGCAGACTGAGCAGGTGTTCCACCTTCAATCCCTGTTCTCCAGCTTTTTGCAACGAAGATGGCGTAATCGAATAGCGGTATTCGCCCTCTCTGGCTTCGTTCCATTCGCAGAAACGCGCAATCTGGTAACGGACAACGCGCGGCGTAAAGCGGGGAACGGCGATCTGTCCGTTCGAGCGGGCCACCAACTTCCCATCCTCACTTCTCTCTTCCATCTTCTCACGTACAACTCTAAACGCCGTTGGCTCTGCTCCCTCTTCCGGCACTGCCAGCTCCACCTTTCCCAGCCAGAAGAGTATCTTCGTGATGAAATACCTGATCAACGCGCCGTCGATCAGATCCCAATAAGCGAATCCGCGCAGGTATTCGCCGTCCGCTGCGCGTTTGATGAACCAGGAGTCATAATCCCCGGCGGGGCGCTGGAAGTCGGGATATTTGGTTTTGATGTCACGGATGAAGGCGGGCAGACTCCACCACTTGCCTTCCGGGATGGCCTCCAGCAGGCCGAGCAGGAACGCACGCGTGACCGCCGGCTGGTTCTGCCACTCGCCTTCGAAGACCAGACCGGGAAGCTGGCGTAACTCGTTGAAAGTTTCGCTCTCCCGCCAGGCTTCTGCAAGCATTTGCAGGGCTGTGTGACGAGGCGCTTCGAGGAAAGCCTTCACCTTTTCCGGTTTTGGGCTTGATTTGAGAATGATCTTTGCTGCGCGCAAAAAACCTTCGAGTACCTGACGAGGCACCTTGGTTTCCGGCGGTTCTATCCCCAATCGCAAAGCGGCAAGCAGGGTTGTCGCATCGTCCAGGATAAAGTCATCCGCGAGGAGGGAATACGCTTTTTCGCCGGGCGAAGCCGGCCGGCCAATGGTTTCGAGATTCACCGCCAAGTCCGCCAAGGGCGCTAAGTTTTCTTTTTCATTCTCGTACTCTTTGTAATCTTCACGGTTCAACAAATTCAACAAATCATCAGGGATGTAGGCGAATTCCTGTGGACCGTTGGCTGTGTTGAAAAAAGCCCGCGCCAGCAATGCCCGATAATATAGCACTTCCGCTGTGGAGGCTGGGTGCAGGTGCGGCTGCTCGCGGTCGCGTCTGCCAGTCCCCATCTCGCGGATATTGCCAAAGCGGCGGGTGAACTCCGCCCAGGGGATACGCCCGTTTTTGGCAGTCAGCGCCTCGAGTGCGGTCCGGGGCTCGGGATCAAGCGCTTCCAGGATTTCGGCCAGCAGGTCCGGGTCCAGGAGCGAAGCGCAGAGCTCCCTGGCAGCAGCCTCGTTTTCTTTTGCGTTCAGTTCCAATCCCCACAATCCAGCTACAATATACAGGTACCCAAGATCGTATTTTTGGAGAGAGGTGAACAAATCAGGCATGGTGGTGTTATTGTACCTCTCCCTCCTCATCTGATCTGCCTTTTCACCTTCTGGTTCGTTGCATATCTTGGAGAAAACGTTGTCCGTTTACTTGACTTGTTCCCACAGAAAATTGTAAGATTACCTTGATAAAGAGATAAAGATACGTTCCATATCACTGAAAGGAGGCTGCGTAGAATTTTCGTAAGACGAACACTTCAAAATAGACTTGAATAAGGAGGTCACACCTATGTGGATAGCAATCGGGATCGCTGCGCTGGTGATTGCATTCGCAATTACCTTTTACATCGTCCGCGGTATGACGGTTAAAGGAGAGCAAGGAGGTAAAGAGTACTGGCTCAAGGTCGGTCTTTTCTTCATCCTGATGGTGCTGGGTATGCTGGCGCGCGAGGCATACAATTCACTGGTCAATAGCAAACCCTTCAACTGGATAAGTTTCGCGATTGCTGCAATTGTGTCTCCCATGATCTTCGGCGCTGTCTATGGCAGCCTCGGGAATTTGGAGATCAATGTACCATCTGTCGTGCTCGCTTTCCAGAACGGTTTCTTTTGGAACTCGATTTTCGAGGGCCTCGGGCCAACGACATCAACATAATATAGCCTGACTCAATGCGCGCTCGATGGGGAGAACTGCTCGAACCACCCGGCAGTTCTCCCAAAGTTATTGCACCCCTGACACCTGTACCGAGAGAGGGAAAGGGTCATGTTGTATGAAAAACCTGTTGCGTTTGGTGCAGGAAAATTGTATAGTAGACATAATGGTGGTCGTCCCAGGTCAAAGGCTGAATAACATTTCGCCTGTAATTTTGACGTAATGTCAACTGATAATGGAAATCAAATAAAATGTCTTGTCGAATATTCTTGAGTTATCGAAGGAAAGACACTGCAGGCTTTGCCCACGCAATTTACAACATCTTAGCACCGGAATTTGGCCAAGAGAATGTGTTCATGGATGTGGACAAAATCAAACCTGGACAGGATTTTGTCGAGACTCTAAATAGGGCAGTTAGTCATTGTGATGTTCTTCTTGTGTTAATTGGGCCAATATGGTTGAATATTACCGATGAGAAGGGAGCGAGAAGATTGGATGACCCAAATGATTTTGTACGAATAGAAATCGAATCCGCACTCAAATACAATAAGATCATCATACCTGTTTTACTACAGGGGGCCGGGATGCCTGAAGAAAATGAGTTGCCAACCAACTTAAGACCGTTATCTCGACGCCAAGCAGTTTCCATTGGGGACCATCTTTCAGATGATGTAAAAAGACTCGCTACATCAATCCGACGGGCGATGAGAGACTCTGGTGAACGAACAGAGACAGGTCGCCTAACGAAAATAATTGTCGGAGTATGTCTGATTGCTTCTATAGTAGTAATCACTTTGCTTGGACAAAAGATTATTAGAAACTATCCAGCAAAGCCTGCCGATTCGCCCAATACAATACCTATATTTACATCTACCTCCGAATCTTTGCCGATAGGTACGGCCACTTTGAGAACAACCGTTACCCCCATATTGACGATATTTCCTGTATCCACACATGGTACTTCCCCAACATTTACGCCCACATCATTTCCAATTACTCCTTTGCCTTTGGAAACTTTTTTTCGCGAGTGCAGGGATAATGCGTTTTCGTCTTCAAAGGCTACGATAAACATCCTTCCAAACTGTCCCCCTGCTAAAGAGAAAAATGCCATACAGCTTGCATGGACCGTACCTGATGGGGTAAGTTATGCTGGTTGTACCATTGCTCCAGCTTCGATCTCATCCCTTGCCAAGAGTAATAGTGCTCTTGTTTTCTGGGTATATGGTGAATACGAGAATGAGCGGGTCGCGATAAAGCTTACAGACGCTTCAGGCCTCGAACAAGGGAAACTCATAACCTTGTCTACTGATTGGCAACAAGTAGTATTACCACTTTTGAAGGATTTTCCCGATATAGATGCGAAAAGATTACAAAAGTTAACCATAGGAATCGCCTATGATTCCTCAGCAGATACAAGAATCGGTAGGGGTTCCGCTTGTTTCAGCGATATCGGTTTTGGCTCCCCATAAAACCATATCGAAAAGCTCTTACCAATGGAGGCGAAAAATGTCTAAGAAAGTTACGCTACTGTTGTTGGTTATATGGGCAATCGGCTTGGCAGGATGTGGGGGGGCTACTCCACCTTCTTCACAAGATGGAATGACACCGATGTATACATCCATTCCATCTCCAACCACCATGCAATCTGCTGCGCCCAGCCATACCCCGATCCCTTCGGCAACGCTGACACTATCGCCCACCCCTGCATCAACACTATTTGACAAGTTCAGTCTTTTCGCATGGGTGGATTACGCTCCAACCAATTATGATCCAGCAGGAACAATGCCCAATGGCGAGCAAATAAAGGCTGATTTACAAGTGCTTTACGAGGCAGGTTTCCGAGGCCTTGTAACTTATTCAGCCAATGGAGTTTTTGCTGACATCCCTCGAATTGCTCATGAAGTTGGTTTTGAGGGTGTGATTATGGGCATTTGGGCACCGGATAATCCTATGGAAACAGAAGCAGCGCTTGAAGCTCTACCTTATGTAGATGGCTACGTAGTCGGGAATGAGGGATTATCTTTTGACCGCTATGACTATGAAACGCTTGAAAGAGCAGTTATGGGGTTACGTAAAAAATCTGCTAAGCCTGTTACTACAACGGAAATTTATAACCAATATTTCAAGAACGAAAAGCTATTGGGTCTAGGTGATTGGATATTCCCCAATGCACATCCCTACTGGCAAAATATCACAGATCCTGTTCAGGCTGCAAAGTGGACACAAAATACCTATGAAGCATTGTCTGAGAAGGCAGGAAATATACCTGTAATTCTCAAAGAAGTAGGTTTACCAACCAGTGGTGCACCGAGATTAAGCGAATACCAGCAAGCTGAATACTATGTTCGTTTACGAAAAAGCACTGTCAAGTTTGTTTATTTCGAAGCGTTCGATCAACCCTGGAAATCAGAGGAAAATGTTGGCTCACATTGGGGATTGTTCAATTCCGATCGATCTCCCAAAGTCGCTGGCAACTATATTTTACATGGCTATCCACCCTTCTATGTGTATGCAGATGCCAGGACCCCTCATAATCACTTCGTTCCAGAGGGGTTTATGGGATGCTGGCGAGGAATACAAGTCGATGAAAATTATACTCTTGACCCTTATTCTGGAACGAGTTCCATAAAGATCACTTATACTCCTTGCAGTCCGGGTTGGGGGGGAATTTATTGGTGGGATCCGCCTGGCGGAAATTGGTGTGAAAAGTCCGGCGGCTTCGACCTGACTGGTTGGACAAAATTGACCTTTTGGGCAAAGGGCGACAAAGGAGGGGAACCTGTCGAGTTTAAGGTGGGCGGATTAAATAAAGCGAATGATGAATCTTGTGACTCCATGTTACTACCACAGACAACCTATCCTCTCTTACTCACAACTGAGTGGACGCAATATACAATCTCATTTTATGGACAAAACTTGGAACACGTTGCCGGCGGTTTTGTATGGGTTACTGATTCGAAAGAACCAATCACCATTTATCTTGACGAAATAAAATTTGAATGGGCAGAAAGATAAGTAAAGATACGTCAGAGTACTAATCAGTGCAATTGCTCTAGCACGATTCTGTCCATTGATAAAACTCCTTGGGAAACAGACAGCGTATCAAAACAGAGCTTCTTAGCACACATACGAGAAGGATACTTCTCAGCCTATAGTGGAGAATTTACATGAAACCGATTTTGACCCGATGCGGTTATCGTTGTGATCTGTGCCTGGCTTACAAGCCCAATGTCGAGAAACATCCATCCAACCAGCAGAAACTGAGCGATGGATGGTGCCAATATTTCGGGTTTCGGCTGCCGCCAGAGATAATTATTTGCGACGGATGTATGTCAGAGAATGCCAGGTTGATCGATCGAGGCTGCCCGGTGAGACCTTGTGTCATCGAAAAAGGTTTGGACCATTGTGCGCAGTGCGAGCTTTACATCTGCGATAAGCTGAGAGAACGCCTGGTCGTGTATGCTGAAGTCAAAAACAGGGTCAATGCGGAAATCCCTGAGGATGATTATCTCTGTTTCATCCGGCCCTACGAGAACAAACAACGACTGGATGTGGTCAGGGCTTTCTCAGCAGTTCCCAAAAGTTGAAAGGATACCCGAAAACAAGCAGGTCTTGACATTTAAAACCGTTCGAAGCACGCGTTTTGTTGACGATTCTCCTACGTTCATGGTATCATCAGCCCGCAAAAAAGCCAGCCACAGGCTGGCCGTCTGTTCTTGAACGAAGGAGAAGCATATCAGCGCTAACGATTTTCGAGTAAATGAAGGCATCCGTGTTGCGGAAGTCCGTCTGATCGGCCCCGATGGCAGCAATGTCGGCGTGGTGCCCATCAAAAAGGCCCTGGAACTGGCCCGCGACGCTGAGCTCGATCTGGTGGAGGTTTCACCCAACGCGAACCCGCCCGTCTGCCGTGTGATGGATTTTGGAAAGTTCGTCTACGAACGGGCCAAGAAAGAGCGTGAGGCGAAGAAATCCCAGACCAAAATCGAGATGAAGGAAATCCGCCTGCGGCCCAAGACAAACGAGCACCATCGCGGGTTCAAGGTGAAAGATGCGCGCCGCTGGCTCGAAGACGGGATGAAGGTCAAAGTCTCCATCCGCTTCCGCGGGCGCGAAATGGATTATCCCGAGATTGCCCTCGAAGACTTGAAAGAGATCGCGCATGAGCTATCCGATGTAAGCACGGTCGAACAGGCTCCGCAAATGGAAGGGCGTATGATGCTGGTTGTCCTGGCGCCAACCAAAGGCGGCGCGAAAAAGAAAGAAAAGGAAAAACAGCCTCAAGCTGAGTCCGGAGCGAATTAGTACGTCCCGAAAGATGCTGAATCTCCGCGGGAGAAGGACCGGGCCCGCGGTATTTTTGTGAAAGGAGTAAGTTGCTGTGCCTCGCAAACTTAAAAAAGGCAAACTCAAGCTGAAGACCCATAAGGCAACCTCCAAGCGGTTCCGCCTGACCGGGTCCGGCAAGCTGGTGCGGACCAAAGGTGGCAAGAGCCATCTGCGCCGCCGCACATCCAAGCGCACCAAGGTGCAATTGAGCGAAATGCTACCCGTGCAAGGTCGCGGGTTCGTCAAACGCATCAAGCGCCTGGCGCCTAACATGGAAGAATAATCCCAAAGGGATATTGTCCAGATATCGCATTCTTTGATTTGCAGCTTCTGGGTGTACGCAACTGGCGTGGATGCAAAAATACATTTTGCAGCCCGTCGACGCCCAGGGGTTCGCAGGAGGTAACAAATGGCTCGTGTAAAAGGTGGCCCGCAAGGGTACCGACGTCATAAGAAAGTCTTGAAATTCACCAAGGGACAAAAAGGTTCGAAGCACCTGCTCTTCCGACGCGCCAATGAGGCTATGTTGAAGAGTCTGTGGTATTCGTTCCGCGACCGCCGCATCCGCAAGCGCGACCTGCGCAAATTGTGGATCGCGCGCATCAACGCGGCGGCCCGCCTGAACGGTACAACCTACAGCCGGCTGATGCACGGCATGAAAAAGGCCGATATCCAGCTAAACCGCAAGATGCTGGCCGACCTGGCTGTTCGTGACCCGGGGGCGTTTGCCGCGGTGGTAGCACAAGTAAACAAATGACAAAAAATTGATCCCGTGCGGGGCAGGTCACAAACCTGCCCCGACATCTTTTAATTGGGATACAATCATCCTATGAACACCGTCTTGAAAGAACGAAGCCTCCCCACCGGCCAAACCATCCAAATTGTACAAGGCGACATCACCATCGAAGAAACGGACGCCATCGTCAATGCCGCCAACGTGCATTTACAGCATGGTGGCGGGGTGGCCTGGGCGATTTCCAGGCGAGGCGGACCGGCTATTCAAAAGGAATCGGACGAATGGGTGCGGACGAAGGGTCCGGTCAGCCATGCGCATCCGGCCTGGACCTCGGGCGGGTTGCTGCCTGCGAAATACGTGATCCATGCTGTGGGCCCTGTCTGGGGAGAGGGGGATGAGGATGTCAAATTGTCGGCGGCAGTAAGCGGTTCCCTGCACGTGGCGGACGAGCTGGGTCTACAATCGATCGCCCTCCCCGCGATATCGACCGGCATCTTCGGGTTTCCGAAAGAAGAAGCGGCGAAAATCATTCTCGATTCCATCGACAGGTATTTTTCGAAAGAACCATCCACGCTCAAAACTGTGCGTCTGGTAGTATTGGATGATGCGTCGGTTGAAGCGTTCCTGCATGTCTGGAGGATGGAGAATGGTTAAGGGAATTCTTCCCATTGGGCCATCATCCATGAACCATCGCCCATGATCACCTCCTCCCAGAACCCCAAACTCAAGCTCGTGCGCGCGTTGCAGGGACGGCCCAAAGAACGCCAAGAAGCGGGTGCGTTCCTGGCCGAGGGCGTGCGGTTGGTGGAAGAAGCTCTGGCAGCGGACTGGCCTGTCCGCTATGTGCTGTATTCGAGCAGCCTCAGTGACCGCGGGGAAGCGCTGGTGGAGAGGTTGAAGGCTACAGGTTTGAACGTCGAAGAGGTCGCAGGTGACCTGTTGCAAGCAGTGAGCGAGACGGAAACGTCACAGGGCATCCTGGCAATCCTCGATTCCTTCCAACTCCCGATTCCCAGTTTACCCAATTTCATCCTCATTCCCGACCAGATCCGCGACCCCGGTAACCTGGGCACGTTGATCCGCACTGCTGCGGCAGCGGGCGTACAGGCGGTGTTATTGCCGCCTGAAACAACAGATGCGTTTGCGCCAAAGGTCGTCCGGGCCGGGATGGGGATGCATTTCCGGCTGCCAATCCATGCAATGAACTGGGATGAAATCGAGCAGGTTTGCAAGCAGGCAGGTTCGCAAGTATTCCTGGCCGATATGGCGGGGCGTTCGTGTTGGGAGACCGATTTCCGCGTTCCGCTGGCCTTGATCGTAGGCGGCGAAGCGGAGGGGGCGAGCCAGCAAGCACAGAATCTGGCAAATACAACTGTGAGCATTCCTATGCCGGGTAAGGCGGAGTCACTGAATGCAAGCGTGGCAGGGGCTGTTTTGATGTTTGAAATAGTTAGACAGAGGTCATAATGAATAAACCATGAAAATCCGCTCCATCACCTACTTCCTAAATCCCGGCTGGCCGCTCGATGAAAACAAGTTGAAATCGGCAGGCAGGTTCCTCACCCAGGCAAAATCGGCTTTCGAGACCGCAGGTTATGAAGTCCAGACCATGCGACTGGCGACGACGCCGTTTCATCAACTGTTGAATAGCCATATTGGGGAAACGCCCAGGCTGGCCGAAGCCGTCGAGCGCTGGATGTCCTCCATCGGGGTGGAATATGTCTCGCTCGGCCCGGCTTTCCCGGATTTGCCCGCCAGTTACGAAATCATCCCGGAAGCCATCGCACGCACGCAGAACGTCTTTTTCTCGGGCGTGATGGCCGATAGCCACAACGGCATCTCGCTGGAAGCCGTCCGCGCCTGTGCGCAGGTCATCGTTCGATGCGCGCCACTGACGCCAAATGGGTTCGCCAATCTGCGTTTTGCAGCGCTGGCCAACCTCCTGCCTGGCGCGCCTTTCTTCCCGGCCGCCTACCATCAGGGAGACCAACCGGCCTTTGCCCTTGCCATCGAAGCCGCCGACCTGGCAGTGGCCGCATTCAAACCTGCCAACTCTCTTCGCGAGGGACGGGAAACCCTGGTCGAGATGTTGGAAGCACACGGGAAAACGCTGGCTTCAGTTGCCAGGCAGTTACAATTCCGCTTTGGAGCGCAGTTCGGCGGGATCGACTTCTCCCTGGCGCCCTTCCCAACGGCTGAACAGTCACTGGGAGGGGCTGTCGAAGCGATGGGCATCCCAAAGGTCGGATTGCACGGCTCCCTGGCTGCCGCCTCTCTCCTGACCGAGGCGGTTGACCGTGCGAATTTCCCGCATACCGGCTTCAGCGGTTTCATGCAACCTGTGCTGGAAGACTCCTTGCTGGCGGAACGCGCCGCCGAAGGCACGTTGACCATCAAAGACCTGTTGCTCTATTCCGCTGTGTGCGGTACGGGTCTGGATACCGTCCCCCTGCCCGGCGATGTGACTGTGGACCAGGTCGCTGCTTTGCTGCTCGACCTGTCCGCGCTGGCGCTGCGGCTGGATAAGCCCCTGACCGCACGGCTGATGCCAATCCCCGGTAAAAAAGCCGGCGACCCGACCGGGTTCGATTTCGCCTTCTTTGCAAACAGCAAGGTGATGGCCCTGGAAGCAGAGAAGTTGGGGGGTGTTTTCTCAGTGGATGAGATTTTCCAGTTACAAGCATACAAAAAGTAAAGTGGCTCTCCCGTTTCTAACGGGAAACAGGGTCAAAGGCTACCAAAACATGTAAGCGGAATGAGTTGAAATTGTGGTAGCCATACCCACGGCGATTGAGCATTTTGATCTTGAGGTTGACACCTTCTGCGAAGCCGTTGCTGTGGCGGCCATCAAAGTAGTTGAGAATTTGCTGCCACCAGTTTCGCAAAGTTTTTACAAAAGAGTGGAGTGCCTTGAATTCACTGGCTTCCACTTCAGCAACCCAGGCAAGCAAGCGTTCTTCTGCACTTTGATAATCCAGGTTCTGATTGAACAAATCCCGGAAGGCTTCTTTGAATTCATAGCAAGCTTTCAGGGCGGGTGAAGCATCCAACATGTGCTGGAGCTTTTGTCGTTCTTCAGCTTTCAGGTTTTCCTTGTTCTTGACTAGAAGCCATCGACAGCCTTTCAAGAGTGCTTTGGTGTCTTCATCGGCTTCTTTCTGAATATTACGTCGCATTTTTGTGATGGCATCTGTCAAGTTTTTCATCACGTGAAAGCGATCGATCACGCGCTTGGCATTCGGTAACTTGTCTTTTGCAACCTCTTGATACGCATCCCACATATCAGAACAAGCCACTTTCACCGCTGTACACCAGTCTTTACCGCGCTCATCCAGCCATTTTTCGAGTGTTTCCTTGTTTCTGTCAGGCAAAACTTCCAAAACGATGCCCAATTCTGGCGCAGAGATGACCAACACATACTTGCCATGACCCTTATGCAGGCTGATTTCGTCCAGACAAAGCACTCTTACCTGCGGGTACCCCCGTGCCGCAATCGTTTTTTTGCCCTGTATTCGAAGATGGCTTGCACGGTTTCCTCGCTCAGACCTTCATCCTCGGCAATCTGGCTGACCGGCTCTTTGCGGGCGCGTTGGTAGATGTATTGTTCATAACGCATTGTGTAGCTTGTGCCGGGTCGTTTCCAATCAACACGTTCCACAAATGTTTTGCCACAGAACCGACAATCAAATCGCCTCGCACGATAGCTCAAGTAACAACGTCGTTCCCCTATCGACAAATCGCGGATCATTTGTACTTCGCTCAGATCATGCACACTATTGCTCACTTGCCCACAATCTGGACAAACTGCTACCTTATGGATACTCTCCACAAAGAGCGTAACTTTTTCGTCACCGGCAAATTCTGTATGTGTGACCTGAACTTTATCCAGGTTCAGTAGTTTGTTCACAAACTCATTGTTGTTCATCGGGCGCACCTTCGTTTTTCCCGATGGTAGCACATTTACTCACTTTTCCC
>DAOTXM010000514.1:0-18680 GCA_034435215.1 Anaerolineales bacterium | reverse complement strand
ATGCCCCCGCACAGCCTTTTTTCGGGATTTTCTTGGAACTTTGCCTGTAATACTAATTATCGAAAAAGATAGAACAGGATGGAAAAAATCAAAAAAGGTGCGTAAGGGATTGGCGTGAAGGCGCTGTAGCGTTTGCGGATGAGCATGGTCGCAATCACCAACAGGCTGCCAATTCCGCCTGCAAAGATCGTAAACAGGATGCCTGCCAGGATGACAGGCCAGCCCAGTAATAACCCTGTCACTCCGCACAGGTTGACATCCCCAAACCCCAGCGCAACTTCGTCGATGGGTTCCCCGCGCCGTTTTGCCATGAAGCGGGTGAAGGCTTCGCCCAGGTAATACAATAACAACATGCTCCCAAAGCCGAAGGCGCCTCCCAGCAGGGTTGGAACCGGGCCGTTTGCGTAGGTCCCGATCCCGAGCCCGAGGACTGCCCCGGTGATGCTGATAGGATGCATGATCAGCCGGTGTTCCAGGTCGATCACAAAGACCACACCCAGGAACGCAAGCAGGACATAAGCCAGCGGGAAATTGATCCGGGCAGGAGGCCTGAGCCAGATGTAGACGGTGGCCGCCAGGAGTACCAGCAGGACCAAATAGGTCCTGGCGCTGCGTTTCTGCCTACAGGCCGGGCAGGCGCGCAGGAAGAGGTAATCTTTCCAGGTAAATGGCTTCCCACATTTTGGACAGCTGGGGCGGCTGAAGCGGCGGGTGAAGGGCAGCACATCGGACAGATAATTTACGAGGGCACCTGCCGCCAGGCCCAGAAGGATTGGGATCAATAAAGAAAATGGGTTCATAAGGGCATAATAACATACTCTTTTCGACTGAAAAGGTTATGCTGAGGAGTGTAAGTCTATTGTAATGTTCACTTACGATGGCAGGCATGGACGGTGCTTGGCGAATCCTTTATTCTGTCTTACAATCACTTTCATAGGATTTACGCAGATCGTGAAGAGATCCCGAAAACAAGGGGAGCGTACACACCACGCCCCCCCCTTATTTTCGGGAATCCCTGATTCAACCGCGTACTTCCTTTTTCATTCACAGGAGAGTTACATGGAAAAATTCGTTATCGAAGGTGGCATTCCGTTGCACGGTGAAGTCACACCCTCTGGGAATAAGAACGCTGCCCTGCCAATCCTGGCTGCCTGTTTGCTGACGGACGAGCCGGTCATTTTACATAACGTGCCGCAGATTAAGGATGTACTTGACATGCGAACGTTGTTGGAAAGTCTGGGGATGCAGGTCGAAATATTGAATGAAAATTCCTGGCGGCTGACAACGCGAACGGTACATGCCGCAGACCTGGATCCCGATATGTGCCAGCGCATCCGCGCCTCGATCCTGCTGGCCGGTCCTATGCTGGCTCGCACAGGCGGGTTGCAGATCCCGCCGCCTGGCGGTGACGTGATCGGGCGCCGACGACTCGATACCCATATCCTGGCTTTGCAGGCACTGGGCGCACAGGTTCGTTACGAGCGTACGCTTAAATTCGAAGCCAGGCAACTGGTCGGTGCAGATATCCTCCTGGACGAAGCCAGCGTTACCGCGACGGAGAATGCCGTCATGGCTGCTGTAGCTGCAAGAGGCAAGACGACCATCCGAAATGCAGCTTCTGAACCGCACGTTCAGGAGTTATGTCATTTCCTGAACAGCATGGGAGCCCAAATCAGGGATATTGGCTCGAACACCCTGCATATTGAGGGCGTGGAGAGGTTGCACGGCACGGAACATACGATTGGTCCGGACCTGCTCGAGGTGGTCAGCTTTGTGGGAGCGGCCGTGGTTACACATGGACAGGTGCGCATTCGAAATGCGGGCGTCCAGCATCTGGAGATGATCTCGCATGTTTTTCAGCGCATGGGCGTCGTATGGAAGATCGATGGCAACGATTTGCTGGTGCCCGAAGCGCAACCCAGGAAGATCATCCCTGATATGGATGGCGCCATCCCGGAGATCAAAACCAATGTCTGGCCCGCCTTTCCTACAGATTTGATCAGTATCGCCATCACGGTTGCAACCCAAATGAATGGCTCGATCCTGTTTCACGACTGGATGTTCTCGGGCCGCATGTATTTCACCGATAAATTGGTAGGGATGGGAGCGCGCATCATTCTATGCGATCCGTACCGCTGCCTGATACAAGGTCCCAGTTCTTTATATGCCGAGAAACTGGAAAGCCCGGATATCCGCGCCGGCATGGCGCTATTGATAGCGACCCTGGCAGCGAAGGGGCAATCCACCATTCGAAACGTCCGCCAGATCGACCGCGGTTATGAGCGGGTGGATGACAAGCTGCGCTTGCTGGGGGCAAACATCGAGAGAACGTTTGAATGAACAAAAAAGCTCGCCATCCGTGGCGAGCTTTTTTGTTGTTTTAGGGGCCAACCATTCGCATGGTATTTTCGTTGATGAATATCGTCCATTTGTCGGTGTTGTTCGGTTTCCACGGCCCGCCAGATACGGTCGTATTGATGGGCTCCAGGATCCAGGCAAAACCATACATGACGCCTTGAGGAAATTCGATGACGATCGAATTGTTTTTGGGGATCGAATAACCACGGTACCCGCATTCTCCGAAGGGGGTTTTATCGAGATACAGGGAGACGTTCACAGGTGCCTTCGTCTCGTTGACGATCTTGATGGGTGCTGTTGGACCGGCCGCATCCATGGTTAGATAATGATCGCAGTCGTTGGCGCTCGATGCAGTTGTGGCGGTCGGTTGTACGATCAAAGGCTGGGTGGGCAGTTCCAACGGCGCAACGGTATTGGTAGGCGGCGGAGTGGGCGATGGGGTTTCTGTCGGTGGGATAGGCGTGGCCGTGGGGATGGCAGCCTGGGTCTCCGCCACCATGGTCCAGGCGGCGGCAACGGCCGTCCCTTGCACCTCTATGGCGCTCATGGTGGGCTCCGGTTCGGGGCCGCATGCGCTGATCAGCAGGATGCTGGCAAGTAAGGTAATTAGAAGTTTTTTCATGTTCGATTGAATTTCTCCCGGTGGTCGCTAGCAATTTGGAGCGCAACCCGCCCGGAGGACGATGCGTTCATTTTCGATCCAGAGACTGTAGTTTCCGGGCCGCGTAATGACATCCCCACCAAATACTTTGAAATCGTTCTTCCCGCTTACAAATGCTGAGGCCCAAAATGAACCGATCGGTACTGTAATGGTGGTGGTGCCGTCAAATGCAGCTGAAATGATGCCGCACTCTCCTCGATTGGTTTTGAATCCCAGGGCCAGAACCACAGATCCTTTCGGCTTCGTATCGTTCTTGAGAGTCATCCTTGCGCTTTCTCCCTCCCAGGAGGTCAATGGTTGCAGGCACGGATCGTTCGATCCGACAGACGGAGCGGTGGTACTGGTTGGGAACACGCTGACTGCTTGCGCCAGGGTTGGGGTCATTAAGACGAGCGGTGGAACCGTGTTCGTGGGAAACGGCGTCTCGGTCGGTGGTTCCGTGGGCGGGATGGGAGTCGCTGTTGGGATGGCGGCTTGTGTTTCTGCCACCATGGTCATCGCAGCGGCCATAGCCGTCCCCTGGACCTCTGCCGGGGACATGGTCGGTTCCGGCTCGGGACCGCAAGCGGTCAATACGAGCGCGGCAATGAGTAACATGATCCAAGTGTATTTCATAGTACTGGTTTTTCTCCAAACTTCAAACTTAAGTAGGGTTTATCGATGCTTCAGATATTTTTTATTCTATGGTGACTTTGTCTTTTTCGAGGACGATAATAAGATCTTCGCCTTTGCTCAGACGAAACGAACCCTGGAATTGTCTGCCCCCCACCCAGGCTACATAAGTATACCTGCCCGCCGGGGCAAAAAACGCCATTCTGCGGGAGACAGGATACTCGATAATAGTCGTGTAACCGTCGATTGTCGTGCAATACAAAGAAATATACGCTTCTGCCTTCGACTTATTGACCAGCATAACCGTCCCATAGGGGAGGGCGGGCGGAAGCGTGCCAACGAAACGCGGGTGTAATGTTTCTGTAGCAGTGACATCGATCAAGGCAAGCGTAGCTATCGTTCCGGTGAGCGTGATGGTCGGCGTTGCGGTGATGTTGGGATCAGGCGTCGGGGTCTCGGTCGCAGGTTCGGTGGCGGTTTCGGTAGCGGTAGGAGGGATTGTAGCGGTAGCCGTCGGTTCGGGCGTATCCGTTGCAGGTTCCGGGGTCGACGTCGGCAGCGCATTGAGGGTCTCCGCCTCTCGGGTCACAGCCAGGACCGCATCCGTAGCCTGTACGTCCACCGCAGGGGCAACGGTTGGTTGTCCGAGAAAGGGCAGGGGAATGCAGGCGTTTAATAACAACGCTGTTGCCAGGACAAGGACCGTTGTCCTTTTCATGACCGGCTCCTTTATGCCTGCTGGATGACCTCTAGGAACTGGCTGACGACATCCCGTAACATGCGTTCCGGCAGGGCGCCGACTTGCCGGTGCAAGACTTTGCCGCCCGAGACGAATAACATGGTGGGAATGCCCTGGACGCCAAACTTACCGGCCCATTCAGGGTTTTCGTCCGTGTTTACTTTGGTGATCAGGAGTTTCCCTGCATATTCCTTTGCCAGTTTGTCGAGAGTCGGCGCGACCATTTTGCAAGGCCCGCACCAGGGCGCCCAGAAGTCAACAATGACCGGCAACTCTGCTTGCAACACTGTTTTTTCAAAGGCCTGGTCCGTCACATGAATGGGTTCGTCCACCATTTCTAAAAAACCTTTCCGGGCAATCGCCCTACACCTCGGATTCTCCGGGTTTAAAAATTTTATAAGACGAGCTGATTCTGGCAGTCTTGCCAAGCATAATGCTGGCCGAACAATATTTTTGCTCCGAGAGTTTGATGGCCTGTTCGACGTCCCTCACTTTCAGATCATCACCCCACAGTAAATACACGACCTCGATGTCTGTATATACCATGGGGAAGGTATCGGCTCGCTTGCCGCGAACTTTTACCTTGAAGGCTGTCGGAGCTGTTCTTTTCTTCTCGAGGATCGAGACGATATCCATTCCGGTACAACCGGCCAACCCGACCAGAAGCAGTTGCATAGGACCAAGACTGTCCTCCGTGGGGCCCATTTGGACGCGGACGCCTTTGGCGTTCTCTCCGGTGAATTTCAGCCCCCCTTTCCAGGTCGCCGACACTTCCTTCCAATCATCTGCCATCTCTTCCTCGCAAGTTGCGAGTATAACACAAAACAACTTTAATCCCCGTGATATAATCACCTGTCATGTCTGATATCCTTTCGCGATGGCGTAACGGGTTGGCAAAGACCAGCAAGGCAACCTTCGGACGCATTGCCGGTTTACTGGGTGCTTCGGAAATCACCTCTGATACCTGGGACGATCTGGAAGCGTTGCTCATCCAGGCAGACCTGGGGATCGAGACCGCTACGGATATCATCGACTCTCTGCGCCGCCTCGTCCGGACCGAGGGCCTGCTGCGCTCCGATGCGCTTGAACGGGCACTGCGGTCGGAGTTGCGTCAGCGCCTCTCCGAACCACCAGCCGTCGAATGGGTCGAGCGCCCGTCGGTTTTATTGGTGGTGGGAGTGAACGGTTCCGGGAAAACCACCTCGATCGCCAAGCTGGGCAAGCGCTACCTGGATGAGGGCAAAACGATCCTGTTTGGCGCAGCGGACACCTTCCGCGCCGCAGCTGTGGACCAACTCCAGGTGTGGGGAGACAGGTTGGGGGTCGATGTGATCGCGGGCGCGCCTGAGAGCGATCCCGGGGCGGTGGCATTCAATGCGGTCCAGGCGGGGGCAGCGCGCGGAGTCGATCTTGTCATGATCGATACAGCCGGACGCCTGCACACGCGCTTCAACCTGATGGAAGAGTTGAAAAAAGTCCATCGTGTGGTGGGAAAAGCCTTGCCGGGAGCGCCGCATGCCGTCTGGCTGGTGCTGGATGCCACTACGGGGCAGAATGCCTTGCAGCAGGCGCGCGCTTTCAAAGAAGCGGTGAACGTCACGGGTGTGATTTTGGCGAAGCTGGATTCATCTGCGCGCGGCGGCATGGCGTTTGCCATCAAGCAAGAACTTGACTTACCGATTTTGTTTGCCGGGCTGGGTGAAAAACCGGTAGATCTTCAACCCTTCGACCCGGATGCCTTTATCGAAGGAATTTTGTCTACAGGATAGTTGGAGGAACAATGCAGGATTTGCTCGACCGATTACAAGAAGCAGGGGAACAGACTCAGCACCTCATGGTGCGTCTTTGACTTTACCAACAAGGAACTCAAACTCTCACAATTAGAGCGGGAAATGGCGGCGCCTGATTTCTGGGATGAGCCGACTGCGGCGCAGCGCACGATCAAAACCGCCAATGCCCTCCGCGAAGAGGTCGAAGCCTGGAGCGGGTTTGCCCGTCGCATTCAGGATGCGATCGAACTGGCGCAACTGGATGACGAGAGCCTGCGCGCTGAGTTGGAGCAGGAGGTCAAGAACATCGAGGCCGAGTTGGAAAAGCGTTCCTTTACCGCCATGTTCTCCGGCCGGTATGATAAGGACGATGCACTTCTGGCCATCCACGCCGGAGCGGGTGGCACGGATTCGCAGGATTGGGCGGAGATGCTCAAACGCATGTATCTGCGCTGGGCGGAACGGCGCGGCTATGAAACCGAGATCATCGACCTGACCGAGGGCGAAGAGGCCGGCATCAAGAGCGTGACCATTGCGGTGGACGGTGAGTATGCCTATGGATATCTGCGTTCCGAAAAGGGCGTCCATCGGCTGGTGCGGCTCTCGCCTTTCGATGCGGCGCATCGCAGACACACGTCCTTTGCACTGGTGGAAGTCCTTCCACAGATCGCGGTGGATGACCCGGAGGTCGAGATCGATCCAAGCGATTTGAAGATCGATGTATTCAAATCATCGGGCGCGGGTGGACAGAATGTGCAAAAGAATGCGACTGCCATCCGCATCACCCATCTCCCATCCGGGATTGTGGTCAGTTGCCAGAATGAACGTTCGCAATTGCAGAATAAAGAGAATGCCATGCGCGTGCTCCGGGCGAGATTACTGGAGGTGAAACAGGCAGAAAAGGATGAAGAAGTCGCATCCTTGCGCGGGGAATATACCAAGGCAGAATGGGGCAGCCAGATCCGTTCGTACGTTCTGCATCCCTACCAGATGGTCAAAGACCATCGCACCGATTACGAGCGCGGGAACACACAGGCTGTTCTGGATGGTGAGTTGGATGATTTCATGGAAGCATATTTGAAACAAAATGCGTGAAGAGGTTATTGCATCACCTTGTTGCGTTCGTCATGGACATGCAAGGATAATCTTGCGAACACCGTAATAAAATTCCAATTTAATGGATTCAGCAGAAATTCTTCGCCAGGCAATTCAGGCTGCCCGTAATGGGCGGGAGTTGACCGCGCGCGACCTGTTCCAGGATGTCGTACGCATGGACCCAAATAATGAAGTTGCCTGGATGTGGCTCTCCGGTTTGCTCGACCCTCTCGAAGACCGCCTCGCGGCTTGTGAGAGGGTCTTGTCGATCAATCCCGGCAACCGGAGAATGCGTGCCTATCGCGACAAGCTTCTCGAAGAATACGACATCGAACGTCAACGTAAAGTTGCCGCGCTGGATGAGAGGGTGCAACAGGTCCGCTGGTATCTTGAGGATGGCAGGCGCGATGAAGCATTGCTGCTTCTGCAGGGGATTCTGCGCGAAGCGGACGGTCACAAAGAAGCCTGGCGTTTGTTTGCCGAGCTCTCGACGAGCATTCATGATAAAGTCCGCGCTTATGAGGCAATCCTGGAGCATGATCCCTCGGATCAGCCGTCGCGCGAGAAATTGAAACACTATCGATATTACCAGCGCAACCCTCTCGAGTTGGCTGCTCGTTACGAGGAGGATGGGGAACTGGACAAAGCCCTGGAGTTGTACAACGTTCTGGCAGCCGAAGCAAGCGACTCGTCCGAGTTCGAGCGTATCTATAAAAACATCGTCCGGCTGGAGGATGCGAAGATCGAAAACGTCCGCCACGTGAAGCCAGCTTTCACCATCCTGCGGTTGAGCGTAGGCTTGCCATTGTTGTACATCATGGAGGTTCTCATCCAGGAAGGGCTAAATCCAATCCGGCATCCGAATGCCGGTTTGTGGATTGGTATTCCGCTGGTGGCACTAGGCAGTTTTTTCCTGACGGTTGCGGGATTGCGGGTGCGGCACGCAATCTGGCAAAGATGGTTTGGCGCACAAGGAGGCAGGGGTTCGACTGTGACAAGGGCGATCGTAGCCATGGCTGGCTGGATGCTGGTGCTTGCGCCTCATCTTTTATTGATATGGGATTCCTACCTGCGCCTGCAAACGTTCCAAATTCCTGTGATCCCCTGGATTGAGTAATTATGATCCCATTAAACGACACTGAGCCCAACCGATACTCCTGGTTCCCGTTCATGACGATTTCTTTGATTGCCATCAACACTTTTATCGAGATCGCCAAGCCTCTGTATTTGCCTGATAATATGACCTTGTGGCAATACTGGGAATTTATGATGCGCTTTTACTTTACGCCCAAACTGATCCTTGCTGCTGAGGGGCCTGGCATAATATCATGTATCACTTCCATGTTCATGCACGGGGATTTTTTCCATTTGCTAAGCAACATGGGCGCCTTGTGGGTTTTTGGACGCAGAGTGGAAGATGCTTGTGGCGCATGGCGGTTCCTTCTCTTTTACCTGCTGGCGGGGGTGAGCGCCAGTTTGATTACTGCATTGGTAATGTACAATTCGCCTACGCCGGGGGTGGGGGCCAGTGGGGCAATTTTTGGCGTGATGGGGGCATATTTGCTCCTATTTCCAACCGGTCGTATCCGTACGTTGGTCTTTCTCAGCTTTGTGCCTGCCTGGCCACGCATCCGTGCTGGCTGGATCGTGCTTTATTTTCTGGGGGTTCAGATCATCCCGGCTTTGAATATCCTGTTTTCAGAGGCGAGTTATGGCATTGGATATTGGGCTCATCTGGGTGGATTCTTCTCGGCGTTATTCATATTTTTGTTCCTGCGTCCGGAAGCCTTTGCGCGTTATCTAAGCGAAACCCCCGTTTAAACGATACAGCCAGGTTTATGCCTGGCTGTCGTGATTTTCATTAACTGCCGGTTGGCAATCTTTTTTCCAATGTGCGGTTCAGGATTTCTTCCTGCTCGTTGGAACCGGCCTTGACACGCTTGGATCTCTGACCTTTCCCCTGCGCATTGGCGCGATCCAGGGCTTCCTGCCAGGCGATTTGCATAGCCGTCATCTCCGGCTCCTTTGGTTCTTCCTGTACAACGATATCCTGTGCTTCCTTTTTGGGCCTGCGCTTGCCTCGTTCTTTTCGAGGTTCCTTCTTGGCCGGTTTCGCTTCCACCACCTCCGGCTCCAATGCCTTCATGCTCAGGCGGATCTGTTTTTTCCTGCGGTTGACTTCCAGAACAAGCGCTTCAACTTCATCCCCTTGTTTGACGATTTCGCTTGGGCTCTTGATATAACCGCGTGAAATTTCACTCACATGAACCAAACCAGGACGTTCTGCGCCGAAATCGACGAAAGCGCCATAAGATTCGAGCCGGACGACCTTACCTTTCACGACCGTGTCCGGTTTGATCTCATTCCATTCCATGCCGAGCGGTTCGATCATGGTCAGTTCGATCCGGTCCTTTTTCACACGGCGCACCCAGACTTCCACAGTCTGCCCGACTTGCACCACTTCTTCCGGTTTATTGACCTGGTCCTTCTGTAATTGTGAAATATGGATGACACCGGGCAGCTCCTGTCCAATGTCTACGAGCACGCCAGCCAGGGTGGTCTTGACCACCTTGCCGGTCAATTTGGTCTTCGGTTCTAACGCGCTGACCTGCGCGGAAACAGTCGTTTCGGTCATCGTTTGCTCCTATCAGGGGGATAATGCCGAAGTGTGATTATACTTGCATCACCGACGCGCGTCAACTCGAGTTTGTGATTTTTCTCATAATCACCTTTTCATTCTGTGCTCACTCTCATCTCCGGATAAAAACACCGAGATTCCTTGACATCTTGATTTGATTTGGGTATATTTCACGTCGGTGTTGTTGTTTTCGGAAACAAATAGGGATGATTATGTATGAAATCGACAAAACCGATGTGAAAATTGTCAATTTGCTCTTGGAAGATGGGCGCGCTCCTGCTTCCAAGATTGCACGTCGTCTTGGGGACATATCAGAGCGAGCAGTTCGATATCGGATCGACAGGATGGTGGAAGAAGGGATCATCCGAGTGAGTGCGATCGTCAGCCCGCAAGCCTTTGGATTAACTACATACGCCGATGTCTGGTTGGAAGTGGAATCGGATAAAATTTTAGAAGTAGCCAATAAGATGGCAGAATTTCAGAATGTCAGCTATGTTGCATGCGGAATCGGGGAGACAGACGTCAGCATTCAGATCGTTGCGAAAGATACAGCGGAAGTGTATCGATTTGTGACAGAAGTTGTGCGTAAAGTACCGGGTGTTCGAAAAACAACAACGTCCATCGTTCCTATTATTTTAAAGGACGTATATCAATGGCGTGTACCGGTTCAGGAAATGCCCGGCGAGTAATTCAAAATTAAATATGAGGTCAGGAGGCACTATGGAATACATCGGACCGAAGAGCAGGTCTTTGCAACAGCGTGCTATGAAGGTCGCTCCCCTGGGGGTCAATTCTAATTTTCGGTTTTGGGGGGAAGGTGCGACGCTCTACATGCAGAAAGCCAAGGGGGCTTATCTTTGGGATGTAGATGGAAAGCGTTACATTGATTACCGCATGGCGTTTGGCCCGATCATTTTGGGTCATTCCTTCGATGAAGTAGATGCAAAAGTGATTGCAGAGATCCAGCAGGGCACTCTGGCGGCGATGACTTATGAACTGGAAGTCGCGCTGATGGAAAAGCTCGTCGAGATGTGTCCGGCAGTCGAGATGGCCCGTTTGGCGTGTTCTGGCACGGAAGCGACCATGCATGCGATCCGTGTGGCGCGTGCGTATACGGGGCGGGACCTCATCCTCAAGTTCGAAGGGAATTATCATGGGTTTCATGATCATACCCTTTGGTCAACCTATGCACCGCCGGAGGCTTATGGCAGTCGCCGCAGTCCGATCCCGGTTGCGGCCAGTTCTGGCATTCCAAAATCGATGGGGGAAAAAATCATCACGCTACCTTTCAATGATTTTGAAGGTTTCGAGCGTATGATGAAAGCCTATGGCGAACAGATTGCGGCAGTCATCACCGAGCCCTGCCAGGGGAATTGTGGTGCACTCGATCCACAACCGGGCTTTCTGGAGCTCATCCGCAAATTGACCAGCGAATATGGTGTCGTTTTCATTCTTGACGAGGTCAAGACCGGTTTCCGCTTCGCAAACGGCGGCGCGCAAGAATATTATAAGATCATGCCGGATATGGCGACCTATGCTAAGGCGATGGGGAATGGTTATCCGCTTGCGGCCTTTGGGGGTAGAACGGAAATCATGAGTATTATCGGTCACGGAGTGGCGCAGGGTGGAACATACACGAACAACAAGGCTGGTGTTGCGGCCGGGTATGCTACTTTATCCATCTTGCAGAAACAGCCGATTCTCGAAACCATCCACAAACGCGGACGACGCTTGATGGATGGCTTACAGGAAATCTTCGAGGATAACAGTATCCCGGTCGCCTTTAGTGGCGCTCCGGCTATGTTCTCGTTTGCTGTGGGGATCGATAAACCGACCTGCCAGCGCGAATGGGCTGAAAGCGACCAGGATTACTACCTGCGACTTGTAGATGCCGCCCTGGAACGCGGTATCATGCCAGACCACGATGCGCGTGAGCCGTGGTTCCTGTGCTATTCACACTCCGAGGCAGACATCGATGAGACGTTGAATGTTTATGCGGATGTGGTAAAGAAAGTAAAAAGGTGAAGAGAGCAAACATAAATATGGATAAGTAGACGTGTAACCAGGTACCTGGTTACACGTCTACCCAAACTATTTGGAGAATCTATGGCACAACTTACTTCGCAAGAAATCGTTGATTTAAGCCGGGAATACACTTTTTTCTCCTGGTCTGTCCAGGGACAGGTGAATCCCATTCCGGTAGAGAAAGCGGAGGGGGTTTACTTCTGGGACACGGATGGAAAGCGTTACCTGGATTTTTCATCTCAGTTGATGAACACGAACATCGGTCACCAGCATCCTAAGGTGGTCAAGGCTATTCAGGACCAGGCGGCGCAGGTGTGCTTTGTCCATCCTGGCAATACGACCGAAGTACGTGCCCTGCTTGGTAAAAAACTGGCTGAGGTGACCCCCGGCAATCTAAAAAAGACTTTCTTTGCCCTTGGTGGTGCTGAGGCCAATGAAAATGCTATCAAGCTGGCGCGTTTTTATACCGGCCGGCATAAAATCCTGGCGCGCTATCGCTCCTATCATGGCGCAACACACGGCTCCATTGCCCTGACAGGTGACTACCGCCGTCTTGCCGTGGAACCCGTCATGCCGGGTGGCGTGCACTTCCTGGATCCATTCTGTTATCGCTGTCCATTTGGGCAGAAGCCGGAATCCTGTAAGCGTGAGTGTATTGCCCACCTCGAAGAAGTGATCCGCTATGAAGGTCCTGACAAGATTGCCGCGATCATCATGGAAGGTGTGGTCGGTTCGAATGGGCTGATCGTCCCGCCGGATGATTACTGGCCGCGTGTGCGCGAAATTTGCAATAAATACGGTATCTTGCTTATTTCCGACGAGGTCATGAGCGGCTGGGGTCGTACGGGGAAATGGTTTGCCGTGGACAACTGGAACGTGGTACCCGACATGATCACCACTGCGAAAGGTATCACCAGTGGTTATGCCCCATTGGGCGCAGTTATCGTGAGCGACCAGATCGCCGAGTTCTTCGATGATAAATACCTGTATGCCGGTTTGACCTATAACGGTCATGCCCTTTCCTGTGCTGCGGCATTGGCGACGATCGCAGTCTACGAGGAAGATAAATTGATCGAAAATGCTTCCAATCTGGGCACATATCTTGGCGAAGCATTGGAAGATATCAAGAAGCGTCATGTCTCGGTAGGGGATGTGCGTTATGTCGGGTTGTTCTCGGCTATCGAAGTGGTGGCTGACCGGGCCAGCAAGGAAATCATGCCGGCCAAGGTGATGGGTGAAGTCGGAAAGGTTCTCCGCGAGAATGGTTTATTCACTTTCATTATGGCCAATAACATGGGTAGTATCGTTTTTGTTGTCCCGCCGTTATGCATTACCCGGGAGCAATTGGATGATGGTCTGGCGCTGATCGAGAAGGGGTTGGAAGCGGCAGACAGGCAGGTTGCGTAAAACGTAAATAGATTTCGACAAGGAAAACCAATGAAAATCCTAAACTACATCAACAACGAATGGGTCGAACCTCAAGTTAGCACTTATGCTGAAGTCATTAACCCGGCGACAGGCGAAGTGATGGCAAAAACACCTCTATGTGGGAGAGCGGAGGTGGATGCGGCTGCCAACGCCGCGACCGAGGCTTTCCCAGTCTGGCGGCAAACGCCGCCACAAGACCGTATTCAATACCTGTTCAAGTTGCGCGATCTGCTCAAGTCTCACATGGACGAGATCAGTCGTACGATCACGAACGAATGCGGCAAGACCTTCGACGAAGCCAAAGCCGAAATGGTGCGTGCCATTGAGAACGTGGAAGTGGCTTGTGGCATCCCAATGATGATGAAAGGCGAAATTTCGGAAGATATTGCCCCTGGCATCGACGAGATCATGTTGCGCCAACCGGTTGGAGTATGCGCCACGATCGCGCCGTTCAACTTCCCTGGCATGATCCCGTTCTGGTATCTGCCTTATGCTTTGGCTTGCGGAAATACCTATGTGATCAAGCCCTCCGAAAAAGTCTCCATGACCATGCAATTGATCTTCAAATTGATCGAGCAAATTGGTTTCCCGAAGGGCGTGATCAATATGGTCAACGGTGCCAAAGATGCAGTGGACGGTATTTTGGATCACCCGGCGATCCGTGGGATTACTTTTGTTGGCTCGACGAACGTGGCCAAATACATTTATCGTCGCTCTGCGGAAAACGGCAAACGCGTCCAGGCGCAAGGAGGAGCGAAGAATCCGGTCATCATCCTACCGGATGCGGACATGGAGATGGCAACCAAAATCGTCGCCGACTCAGCTTTTGGTTGCGCTGGTCAGCGCTGCCTGGCAGTTTCTCTAGCGGTGACGGTGGCCGAAGCGCGTAACGAATTCACGGAATTGATCTGTGACGCTGCTTCCAGTCGCGTGGTTGGATACGGACTGGATCCCGGTGTTCAGATGGGGCCGGTCATCAGTCAGGCCAGCAAAGAGCGTATCGAGCAGATCATAGGCATAGGATCCAAGGAAGGTGCAACGGTGTGTGTCGATGGGCGCGGAACGGTCATCAAGGGATACGAGAAGGGTTCGTTTGTCCGCCCGACTGTGATTTCGGATATCCAACCTGGCAGTGAGCTCTGGCAGACGGAGGTTTTTGGTCCTGTTCTGGGTATGATGCAGGTGAATACTATTGAAGAAGCCATTGCTTTGGCAAATAGCCATTCGTATGGAAATCAAGCCAGCCTGTTTACATCATCTGGTTCAGCAGCGCGTAAGTTTCGTTATGAAGTGGAGGCTGGCAACGTCGGCATCAATATCGGCGTGGCGGCGCCGATGGCTTTCTTCCCATTCAGCGGGTGGAAAGAATCCTTCTTCGGCGACATGCACGGTCAGGGCATGGACGCAGTCGAATTCTTCACGCAAAAGAAAGTAGTCATCGAACGCTGGCCCAAAGAATGGACGAGAAAGTTCTAACCATGAAAGGAGGCACTAGACCTGATGAATTGTTTGGGAATGGAGCGGCACGTTCTCGTTGACCCTTGAATTTTGAGAGGAGGATACAATGCCTGAACAAATGGCATTCGCTCGAAAAGCCAGTGGCCTGGTGCGCGGCCTGTCCTTCATCGATGCCTTTGGTGTTGGCTTCATGAACCAAGGCCTGACCCCCAGCATGTGGGTTATGATCAGCCTGGGTCTTGGCGTGTATACCGGTGGCAACCTGATCATTGCTACGCTGCTTTCAGCCTTACTGTGTGGGATCGGGTTTTCGCTCGTGTGGGGCATCCTGGGCGGGAGCATGCCTCGCAGTGGTGGGGAATATATCTATAACTCCCGTATCATTCATCCACTGATTGGCATTGCCGAATCTTTTGGTAATGCCTTTGTATGGATCATGTGGATCTACGTTCTGGCGCCGTGGACCATCGACCCCGGCCTGGTGATGATGTTCCAGTTCATGGGCATGCCCGAGGCAGCCGAAGCCGTTGGTACGCCCATGGCGGTCTTCCTGATCTCTTCCCTGGTAAGCTTCATTGCTTTGCTGTTCGTGGTGTTCGGCATGAAGGTCTTTGCCTCGGTCCAAAAGGTGGTAATGGCTTTGGGCATTACGGGGACGATCGTGATTTTGCTCGTCCTTACCTTCACGACGCGCGAGTCGTTTGTGGCGTCATGGAATGGATTAGCAGCCCAATATGGTTCACTCGACTATACTGGATTTCTGGCGGCAGTAAAGTCGGCCGCGCAGGAAGCGGGCGATATCATTCCTGCGACGTGGAACTGGTTCGACACCCTGGGCGTGATGGTGGCTGGTTCCTGGCTCTTCGCCTATTCGTACTGCATCACCTTCATCGCCGGTGAAGTCAAACGTCCGGATAAGACCATCATCCTAGCTAACCTGTCTGCCATCCTGGTGCCGGCGTTCTTCATGCTCTGGCTGGCCATTGTGTTGTACCGCGCAGTCGGGTTTGAATTCCTTTCCGCCACGGCTTGGATAGATAACTTGGGCGAGGGGCTTGCAGGTTACACTTTCCCATGGTCGCCACACTTTGTAGGCCTGGCGGCGGTCGTCACGCAAAATAAGTTAATTTTGTTCTGGATGGCCCTGTCGTTCATGTTGTTCAATCTATGGTGGGTGGCGCTTTCCTATCTGGCCTTCCCTCGCATCTTGTTTGCCTGGGGCATGGATCGTATGGGACCTAAGTGGTTTGCCGATATCGACTACCGCTGGTCTTCACCGGTCAAGAATCATATCCTGTGTTTCATCCTGGGTGAGATCGGCATTGCCCTGTATGCGTTTCGGGGCAATCCGATGGAAGGCCTCTCGGTAACCGGGCTGGAGATCGTCTCAGTGTTTGGCGTAACTGCCATTGCTGCTGCAATCTTTCCCTTCTCCAAGAAAGCCCGTCAGATCTGGGATTCCTCGCCGTACAAGAAATGGAATATTCTTGGCATTCCGGTTGTGACGATTGGCGCCATTGTCAATCTGATTTACCTGGCGATCCTCTTCTACTTTTTCATCGTCATGCCTGACCTGGAAGGCCTTACCATAGGTTCCCTGATCCTATATGCCGCGATTTGGGGGTTGGGCATCTTATGGTATTTCTACTGGAAACGGCGCAACAAGGAAGTCGGTGTAGATGTCAGTATGACGTTTGGAGAGTTGCCGCCAGATTAGGATAGGGTAGTATGTCTGGTGTCGTGACGGAGGACGAAGATATCTTCGTCCTTCGTCAAATCATGAGGAGCAATCATGGGCAAGATGATCAAAATATTCTTTGTGACCGATGTTCACGGTTCCAATTTATGCTATCGAAAATTCTTGAATGCCTTGAAAGTCTATAACGTTGATGTAGGTATCCTGTTGGGGGACCTGACCGGCAAGGTATTGATTCCACTGGTCGAAAAGGCCGGTGGCGGTTGGGAAACCACCTTGATGGGTCATCACACTGAGGCAGAAACACAAGAAGAGTTGGAAAAACTCAAGAAGACCATCGAAATGATGGGCTATTACTGGGTCCATCAAACCCCTGAGGAATTTCGGGTTTATAAGGATGATCCCCAAAAAGTCGACGCCTTGTTTAAGCGCTTGATGTTGGAACGCCTGAAGGAATGGATTGCTCTGGCAGATGAACGATTGGCAGGCGCCGGTTATAAAGTCTACATGGCGCCCGGTAACGACGATCACTTTGAAGTGGATCAGGTAATTGAAGATTCAGCCGCCATTGTCAACTGCAACAACAAGAACGTCATGCTTGGTGATCACGAAATGATCACCTTCTGCTGGGCCAATCCCACACCGTGGAACACGCCTCGTGAAAAGCCAGATGAAGAGCTTGAACCGATGCTCGAAGAACTTTGCACCACTGTAAAGGATAAATCCAATGCCATTTTCAACTTCCATGTACCTCCTTACGGATACGCTCTCGATCTGGCTCCTGAATTAAGTGAGAAACTGGTCCAGGCTGCGGACCGCAAGATTCATGTCGGTAGTCGTGCGGTGGCAAAAATGATCGAGAAGTATCAGCCGCTGTTAGGACTGCACGGGCACATCCATGAGTCACGAGGTGCTCAGAAAGCAAAGCGTACGCTTCTCATCAACCCGGGTAGTGAGTATTCCGAGGGTATTCTGAAGGGTGCGGTCATAATGCTTGAGAAAGGAAAGGTCAAAGATTATGTCTTCACGTCTGGATAGGAGCCTGACATGATTCCTGAGCGAAAATTCAGACTTCCAAAGGATATCCCGCTGGATGAATATCCCAACCCAGAGGTTTACCTGGAAGAGGCCCGCCGTCTAACCGATGAAGCTCAAAAGCAGGGCATAATCCTGCGGGTGATGGGACCGATCGCCCTGCATTACTATTTTCCGAATCATGTTGAGCTATATCGAAAAATGGAACGCCTGGGTGAGCGGGTCTTCACGGATATCGATTATGCTGCCTATGGAAAGCATCGCGGCAGGGTGGTGCCCTTCTTCGAAGCACAGGGCTATGATTTGGAGAAGCGCGCAGCCATGCTCAGCGGGGGGGAGCGATTGATTTTCTTCAGCGACCGCATCCCGATGATCGACATTTTCTTCGACCGACTCAATTACAACCATCCCATCCACTATAAGAACCGCCTGGAGATCCATCCATACTGTGTTTCTTTGACAGACCTGCTGCTTCAAAAATTGCAGATTGTCCAGATCAACGACAAGGATCTGAAAGATGCAATGCTTCTATTGCTGGCGGGGGAGGTCGGCGAGCAGGATGAGGGAATGGTCAATGCCAGGTATATCGCCAGGCTCATGGCAGATGACTGGGGCTTTTACTATACAGCTACAACCAATCTTCAAAGAGTAAAGGAGGCCGTCGCTGGTGTACCTGTGCTTACCCCGGCGGATCGGGGCATCATTTGTTCTCAAGTGGATACCATTTTGCAATACATGGAAGATGCGCCTAAATCAGGAAGGTGGAAAGGCCGGGCGAAAGTCGGCACGAAGAAACCCTGGTATAACGAGGTTACCGATTGGGGATAACGTTTCATCGCCGGTATATGATAAGGAGCGTATATGGCTGTAAATTATGACGAGGCATTGCGTTATTCGCAGCGCTGGTTGGAGATCATCAAAAGAACGGACGTAGATGAAGCACTTGCAAAAGAGATCATTGCCGAATCCAAACATAACTTTGCCGAACATTTCAACAAAGGTTGGCTGGAATATCGCAAGTCAATAACAGAAGCAGGGGACTGGGCTGCGGTCGAATGGACGGGTTCCGGCGCCATTTTCAAGGATGTGCTGGGGCGCGAATATATCGACTGCCTGGGTGGGTATGGCATGATGAACCATGGTTGGAGCCATCCGGATGTGGTGGC
>DAOTXM010000513.1:0-5880 GCA_034435215.1 Anaerolineales bacterium | reverse complement strand
GATAGTGCAAGTCTTTTTCTGTAAAAATGATCTAGCATTCTTCGGAAGCAGAGTTTCTCGAAGCGAGTGGGCTCTGCACAGACAAAGTTCAGGTAAAATTATCTCATCCCCCCCGAAACGGGAACAGTGCTTTTCCAAGTGGCTGTTCTCGTTTTCATGTCTCGACACGCTCGACACAAGTTTTGGGGGAGGAAACAAAACTACCTCAGCTCTCCTCCAAGGAGAGGTAGATACGGCCAGTCTGCCATTCTTCATCCTGTTCCATCAAGATTGCACTCACCAAGCGTAAACAGGCGGCTTCGTTGGGGAAGATACTGACCACATCGGTGCGTCGTCCGATTTCTCGATTCAAGCGCTCCTGGGCATTGTTCGTGCGTAGTTTGCGGCGGTGCGCTTCGGGAAAGGCAAAGATGGTTAGTCCTTCGGGCAGATTGGTTTCCATCCAATCTGCCAAGCGAGAAGCGCTCTGGGCGTACTTCTGAACGATCTGCTTCAAATAAGTCTCAGCCGTTGGACGGTCGGGTGCATTGAATACCGTGCGAATGTCGGCTGCCACTTCCCGAAGCATCTCACGGCGGGGAACATAGTTCATGGCATTCTGTTGCAAATGGTATTGGCAGCGTTGCCAGGGAACACCTCCAAACATGGCTCGCAGTGCTTGCCGCAGGCCAGCATGGTCATCACTGGTGATCAGGCGCACCCCACGCAATCCACGCTGGATCAGGCTTTGCAGAAAGGCTCGCCAGAAGGTTTCCGCCTCTCCCAGCCCCAGTGCCACTCCCAAAACCCGTCGTTTGCCATCCCGTCCCACGGCTTGGGCGATCAAAACCGCTATGTCTACTACCTGTCCATCCATCCGTACCTTCTCGTAGCGGGCATCCAGAAACAAATAGCGGATTTCACCCAAGGGCCGATTGCGCCAGGCTTCCAACAGGGGATCCAACTCTGCCGTAGCCTTGCTTAGGAACGCGGATTAAATAAATTTCCGATAGCTAGGTTTGAGTGTAAACTTCAGGGTAAACCAACACCTTGGAGAGAAGGAAATAATGCAAGCATATCGTTTGGAAATTGAGCAAGCCATGCAGAAGTATTACGGCACGCTTTCAGAAAAAGATCGGCGTCGCTATGCGGCCGTGGAAGCCTTGAAGTTGGGGGTAGGTGGAAAAAGCTACATTGCCAGGATCTTGGGTTGTAGTGAAAAGACAGTTCATCAAGGCATAGTTGAGTTGGCTCAACTTCCGGATGAGCCTGAATATGATCCGTCCATCCGCAAATCAGGTGGTGGACGAAAAGGGTACGATGTGCATTATCCAAATATCGACGAGCAATTTCTGAATGTGCTGAAAGAGCATACGGCTGGCGATCCGATGGATGAAAAAGTGGTTTGGACGGATCTGACGCCAGGTGAGATTTCGAAATTACTGGAACGAGAGCACAAGGTGAAGGTGAGCAAAAGCGTGATCCATAAACTGCTCAAGAAACACAACTATCGACGCAGAAAAGCCCAGAAGAAGAAAACCATGAAAACAGTGACGCATCGGGATGAACAATTTCGGAACATAAAGACACTGGTGGCTGACTTCAAGGCCAAAGGCGACCCAATCATCAGTTTTGACAGCAAGAAGAAAGAATATGTGGGCAATTTTTACCGCGCAGGTCATTTGTATGCGCGGGAGGAACTACATGCCTTCGACCATGACTTCAATACTTTTGCGGAAGGCGTGATCATTCCACATGGGATTTATGACTTGCAGCACAATATCGGCTACATCCATATCGGCACGAGTAAGGATACCAGCCAGTTTGCCTGTGATTGCCTTCGTTCCTGGTGGCTTCAATATGGACGGAAACTCTATCCTGATGCCACTGCGATCTTGGCGCTCTGCGATGGGGGTGGCAGCAATGGTGCTCGTCACTATATTTTCAAGCAAGACCTGCAACAATTGGCCGATGAATTGGGCATCGAAATCCGCATTGCCCACTACCCGCCCTATTGCTCAAAATACAATCCAATTGAACACCGCTTATTTCCGCATGTGACCCGCGCCTGTCAGGGTGTGCTCTTTACCAGCGTCGCTTTGGTCAAAGAACTGATCGAAAAGACCAAGACCAGCAAGGGACTGAAGGTATTTGTGGAAGTGCTTGAGACGATTTACCAAACTGGTCGAAAGGTTGCCAATGATTTCATACAGACCATGACCATTGTCTTCGATGATTTCCTGCCTGCCTGGAACTACCGCGCCATCCCGGTAGCGAAAGTTATTTAATCCTCATTACTTACCAGACTGCTCGATACCTGGCTACCGCACAGTCTTTCCACAATGGCATTCACCTTGCGGGTTGAGGTTCCCTGCACATACATCTCGGCCAGCGCCATCGTCAAGGCGCGTTCGCTCCGCAAGCCCTTTTCCAGTGCCTGCGGGTAGAACTCCCCTTCCCTCACCTGCGGAATCGCAAATTCAATCTCGCCCAGTCGAGTGCGCATGGTTTTCGATTTGAACCCGTTGGCCTGGTCACGCCGCTTTTCCGAGCGTTCGTATGGCGCAACTCCCAAGTATTGCTGCCGTTCAGCTTTCATCGCCGCATTCACTACCAGACGGATCAACTCCGGCAAGTAGTCCAACCCCTGCTCGGCGATCTGCTCCAGCATTTCGTTTGGTAAGGTACAATCACTTCGGTAGGTCATGGTCGCTATCCTTTCTGAAGTTGGTCCTTCCGAAAGAATATACCAGACCTACCTCTCAATTTTACAGAAACAAGTTTACACTAACTGAAACAGTCTATAATTATTTTGTTATTGCGAAAAAACTCATCGCTCAATCAAGCTTTGATATGTCTCTAAATTCTGACAGTCTTCTCCCTGGCCTTTTTAATAATCAAGAATTGTTCTTGTTTGTTGGCGCTGGTCTATCGATAGGTGCCGGACTACCCGGATGGGGGGCATTGGTTGAACAACTTACAAAAGATATGGATTTCAACCTTCCAGAGAAATCTGTCCACATCCGGGCTGATCATTTGTTGGAAGGTATTGAAGCCTTTGTGGATCACTATGGTTTTAATGCCTTGATTCGAAATATGCGGCTGATGCTAGACTCTTCCAACCTTGTTCCAACCAGGGTCCATTCACTGCTCACAGAATTACCTATCAAAGAAATCTACACCACCAATTACGACGATTTGATTGAAAAATCTTTCACATCGAAGAGAAACCGTTTCAATAAGATTGTTCGCGATGAGGAAATGCCTTACTGGGATCATCAAGCCTGCCAGATTGTGAAGTTGTGTGGAGAATTGGAGCAGCCGGATAGCATGATCGTTACACAAACCCAATTCAACTCCTTTGCAGCCCGCAGGCCCAAACTGCTTGCACACTTGAAAACAACACTGGTCAGCAAGACCCCCTTGTTCCTGGGATATAGCCTGAGAGATCCCTTTCTCAACCAGATCTGGGATACAATCGGTTATGAACATGGGCAACACCGCAGATGGGGCTATGCCGCTTTATTCGATTACACCCCGGAGATGGCACGCTATTTTGAAAAAAGGAACATTCACCCTGTCAATCTGGATGTAGTACCTGGAACAGATCGAAACGATAAGCTCGCAAATTGGTTATCAGGCTTGCTGACCACGAAACAATGAACAACGATGACTACATGTCCTTTTTGATACAACGGCAAAATACCATCCCCCTTGCCACTGTCATTTTAGCGGGAGACTCTACGGTATTCCCGTTTTTGAAAAATTGGCTTGATCAATTATTACCCGACGGGGGCTTTAAAAGCAAACATTTCTCTGAAGCAGCCTTTTATTATGAAATGACATATGGCCGTCAGACTCTGATCCAGTTCATGCAAAATCACCAGAGCGAAATAAATTTTCCTCAAAATGAGTTGCTTTTGGCTTTGCACGAGCAGGCAAATCTCACTTTCGTGGACATTAGCCCATTTGCTTCCCTCCGGCAAGCCCTTTCTGGTTCAACAAAGCCATTTCATGTAATCGCCGGCGAAATTAACCTTGCCTATGCCGAGAATAACAGCCTTCCTGTTTTTCAACTGGCGGGAGATGTTTCCAGGCCGCTCAGTGTGGTCTTGCATGAATGTGATTTGGTCGAATGGGAGCAAAAGAATCTCAGGCTGCTGAGACAACTATCAGAACAAATTCTTACCAATCCTATAATTTGGATTGGCGGAAACCCTGGTGACCCCCTTTTCCAACAATGGCGGAGACTTCTGGCAGGAAATTCTGACGCTTTTTCTCAACCACAGATCGTGATTCCACCAAATCACACCCCGCCGGATTATGAAAGCTTATGGAGTAAAGATGATGTTGAGTTCATCAATAATACACCGGATGTCAGTGTTACGACTTCCAGGGTTCTGGAGTTAATTGCAAAGAAGAAAAAAACTTATCATACAACTTTTGATGTAGATACCCTTCGCAAGCGGCCTTATAAATTTCTTGACTATTTTTCTGAAGCCGATCGAGAATTCTTTTTTGGAAGAGAGACAAAAATTAAGTCACTGTATGCAAACGTGACGAATTTCCCCATGCTCTTGTTGTATGGACCATCTGGGGTGGGTAAGACATCACTGCTTAGGGCTGGGTTGCAACCCAAGCTGAGTGACAACGGAATAAAGTCTGTCTACCTCACAATCGGTCTAAGCTGGCAGGATCTCAAACGTGATCTTGAACAAATTCGAGGTGAGAAGGTAGAACATCCGTTGGTGCTTATCCTCGATCAAGCTGAGGAGTTCTTTACACGCTTGGCTGCTGAAGAAAGAGAAGTGGCGTTCAACGAAATAGAAACGTTGCTGGCCGAATTCAAAGATCATGTTCACATCATCCTGTCATTTCGGGAAGATTTTCTGGGTAGCTTTCTGGGCTGGTCTCAAATTAAATTACCCGTTTATGTGGAGCATGCCAGGCTTGCCCCGCTAAATTCTCATGAAGCTCGCCAGGCGATTGAAAGGCCTGCAGAAAAAGTTGGAGTGAAGATTGAAGCCAGTGTGGTGGACGGCATCCTGGAAGAACTGGATGATGATGGCATCATGCCATCTCAACTCCAGATTGTGTGCGACCGCTTGTACGACCAACGTGATTTGGCCAATGTGATTCGTACAAGACATTATGAAAACGTCGGAAGAGCCAGCGGTGTCTTGCATGATTACCTGCAGGTGGCACTACAACGGTTCAAACATGAACAACAGCAGAATGTGCAAGCAATCTTACAGGCGCTGGTCACCCCTGAAGGGTGGCGGGAACAGAGTAGCAAACATGATCTCCAAGAAAAAACAAAACTTCCATTTGAAAAAATAGAATGGTTACTTACGGAATTGGTTCAAAGCCGCCTTGTTCGCAGTATGGAGCAAGCGGGAAATCAATATTTTGAACTGGCGCATGACCTCCTGGCCACAAATTTATTAGAATGGATTGACACTGGAAAACAACGGGCGCTGGAAATTGCCCAGCTGCTAGACATAACAGAAAGGTACACAGGTGCAGATGCCGAGATCAGCAAAGACAAACTGATTCAAATATCGGCCGAGTTGAACAACCCGCACCTGCAACTCACACCTTCTCAAGTTACGCATGGATTACATGCAGCATTATTGTATGGGATTGCTGCATCAGCATGGGTAAAACGAGGCATCGATGCAGGAGTCGATGTCTGGTCTCTGCTAGAACCTATGCTATCAGCAATTGAAGCAGATATGCGTAAGCACGCGGTACTGGGTCTGGCCGGTGTTCCAGGACCAAGAGCGCTAAATTATCTAAGTGTTTTGATGAACGATCCTTCTCCATCTGTACGGGTAGTATCCCATCAAACCTTGTATCAAATTGGGACACCAGACGCCAAAAAATTCTTAGATGCATCAA
>DAOTXM010000512.1:0-3893 GCA_034435215.1 Anaerolineales bacterium | reverse complement strand
CCCAAACTTTCATAAAGTTTTTTCAGCTTTTCTAGTGGTACACATTGCGATCTCTGTAACCATTAGCACGGTCGGGATACACCCTGTCTACTCACAGGGTATAGCTACTACAGACATTAATGTGATTGCCAGTATTCTATTAGGGACTTATGCTAGTTGACAAAAAGTCCTCAAGCGTGATATTGGAGTTTCTGCTCAAAGAAACCAAACACGCAGGAGGACGCTGCAATGATAAACGACTTCAACGATTTTTGTACTTGGATGTACGTTGTGGTAGATGATATTTGGCTCAAAATTACTCCTTTTTTCAAGCGACCCGGTCCAGCGCCCGAGTGTCCTGATAGTGAATTGCTGGCGATGGCGTTGATAGGCGAGTGCCGCGGCTGGGATATGGAAACCGAAATGCTCAGTCATTGGCAAGAGCATCGCGACTTGTTTCCAGTAATCCCGACCCAAAGTCGCTTTAATCGGCGTCGGCGCGGCTTAATGCAAGCCTTCAATCTCATTCGCCAAGCAGTTATCCAATGTCTGGATGTCGCTCAAGACCACCAGTGTGTCATTGACAGCCTGCCTTTGCCTGTGGTTCAGTTTCATCTGGTACCGTCGTCATCCTCGACTGCTAACTGGAAGACATACAATGCCAGCTACGGAAAGGTACCTTCCAAGAAACAAACCATCTTTGGCTACAAATTGCACCTGTTGATTGCCATGAACGGTGTGATTCTCGATTTTGAACTTGCACCTGCTAATGAATGTGACTTGCATGTTGGTTTTGAATTGCTCTCGGAGCATACCGACTTGCAAGTCTTGGGCGACAAAGCCTATATCAGTGCCGAAAAAGCAGCTCAACTTTGGAAAGAGAACCGCATTCAACTCACAACCATTCCACGTCGTAATCAACAAAAGCAACTTCCACGCGCCTTGAAAAACACTTTCAATACGATTCGCCAGATGATTGAAACTGTCAATGCACAACTCTCCGGCCAATTCAATATTGAGGTCAATCATGTCCATACTTTCTGGGGTTTGTGCACTCGCCTATATACCAAACTGGCTGCGCATTCCTTATGTATCTATATCAATCGCCTGATCGGCAAACCTGCCTTCTTGCAAATCAAAGCGCTCGCGTTCCCGATCTAGCATAAGACCCTAATAAATTCTAAGGATTTCCAAATGAAATTAAAAATTGATTTTACTATAATGGGAAAAGGATGATCCATGAATTCCGGCGTTATAAAAGTTTGTGTATTCTATTGCATTCTTTAAATGCAATTCTAATTTGGATTCCAATGAAAGGATAAGTTTTTTACGGGAGGTTCCCATGCAGATTTCCAAAATTCCATTCAGTTCGACCCTTATCATCTTTGCGCTTTTTCTCGCACAGTTTGCCTATCCTTCTATAGCCCAAGCTGCTGGCACGGTTGGGACAGGCACACCTGAAAGTTGTACAGAGGCTGCGTTGAACGCGGCCCTAGCCAGTGGCGGTGTTGTGGATTTCAACTGCGGCGCTGCCCCGCACACGATTTACATTTCGACCCCCAAAGAGATTGCTGCGAATACAACAATCAATGGCGGTGGGCTGATCACCGTCAGCGGCAATGATGCCGTGCGGATCTTTACCGTGCAAACGGGTTTCACGCTCGTTCTTAATGACATTAGCCTGGTCGATGGAAATTCTGGATTGGATTCGGGCGGCGCGATATATATTAATAGTGGCGCTACGGTAAATATAACAGATTCTACTTTCTCGAGTAATACGAGCGGTATTAATAGTCCAAGTTTTGCCGGCGGTGCGATCTACAATGCTGGCACCTTGACTATAACCGGAAGTACGTTTTCCGGTAACAGTGCAACTGGTACCAGCGCAGATGGCGGTGCGATTTACAGTGAGGGAGCGCTTAACATTTCGAACAGTACCTTCTTTGCCAATAGCGCAGATCCCAGTACGGCTGGAAGCTCAGGGAGTGCCATACGGTTGAATGGCGGTACCGCCACCATCACGCATGTCACGATCTCCGATAACCTAAACAATACGGCCTATGGCGCCTTGGATATTTTCGAGACGAATGTGACCTTAAGTCACTCTATTCTCGCGAATTCAGGCTATGGCGTTGACTGTTCATTCCGAGCTGGAACAGGTGCGTCGCTCACCAGCACAGATAACCTGATCGAAAAAGACAGCACAGCATGGTCTTGTTCGGCAGACACAGACACTACTGGTGAGGACCCATTGCTTGGTCCACTTCAGCACAATGGAGGCCCCACTTTCACGATGGCCTTGGGAGCGGGCAGTCCAGCGATCGATAAAGCTGTTACATGCGGTGCAGCCACTGATCAACGTGGGGTCACCCGACCTTTGGATGGAGACGGGAGCGGTACGGCTGCTTGTGATCTTGGGGCCTATGAAGTATTAGAACAAACTACAACAACGATTTCTGCTGATGACCCTGATCCTTCCATAACGAACCAGCTGGTGAATGTGACGGTCACGGTGACAGGGGGGACGACCACACCCACCGGCACGGTCGACATCACGGGCGCAGATACGAACTGTACGATCACGCTTGACTCGGGAACAGGTAATTGCAATGTATACTTCACCTCCATGGGAGCCAAAACCCTCACTGCCAGCTACAGTGGAGACGCCACGCACACTGGCAGCAGCGACACAGAGTCCCATGAGGTGGTATCGGCTGCTACCACGACATTAGTCTCCTGCACGACCAACCCTGTCACCTACGGTGGCAACACATCCTGCACGGCTACCGTCATGCGGACCGAAGGCAGTAATACGCCCACTGGTACGGTCACATGGACCCATACCGACACCGGCTCCTTCTCGAGTGACACCTGTACGCTCTCTGGTTCGGACGGCACTGCGACTTGCCCGGTCACCTACACGCCCGGCGCATATGATGATGGCGCACACCGAATTACCGCCACCTATGGCGGCGATACCAACTTCAATGGCAGCAGTGGCTACCAGGATGTGACCGTCAACAAGAAAGACGTTGTTCCAGGCATCACGGTCAGCAACAAGGCCTACGATGGCACCACCGCCGCGACCATTCTAACCCGCACTCTGACCGGCGTAGTCGGCTCGGATGACGTCACCCTGACGGGCGGTACGGCGACCTTCGCCACTGCCAATACTGGTACCGACATCACCGTCACTGGCAGCGGCTTCAGCCTGGGCGGAACGACGGCGGGCAACTACAATCTCAACCCGACCACCGCTACCACCACGGCAGACATCGACAAAGCCACACCGACCCTGTCTGTGACGAATTCACCGGCTATCTATGATGGCCTGCCCCATGCGGCGACGGTCTCCAGTCCCGTGCCCGGTACGGTCAGCAATGTCCTGACCGGTGGTGCTGCCACGCAAACCGCTTTGGGGGACTACGCGGTCACAGCCGATTTCACACCGACCGACACGACCAACTACAACAGCCTGATCAACGCTCCGGCTGGAACCTTCTCGATCGTGACGGATACGAATGCGAAAGTAGATGTGTATATTCGTGGTGACTTAAAAGAGAGCTTTGTGGTAGCGAGCGGGGAAGAAAAGCGCGTGTCCTATGATGCGAGTGGCGGGCCGGTGATCGTGGAAAGCACGAACTTGACCAAGATCGTCGCCGCGATCCGCTTGCAGTCCATGCTGTCCGGCACCTTGCTCGACTACAACGAGACTATCGGTATTCCGGAAGGCTTGCTCTCCTACAAGTACTACTTCCCCGTCTATGAGAACAAATGGGCGCCATTGAACTCCCAGATCCGCTTCGCCCACCTCGGCACCGGCACCAAGAAGATCAAGGTCACCATCGGTGGCGAAGTGGTCTGGTACGACGATGTGCCCCAAGACACGGAGAAGCGCCTGTTCTTCGACAAGA
>DAOTXM010000511.1:0-8777 GCA_034435215.1 Anaerolineales bacterium | reverse complement strand
CCCCCCCCCCCCCCACAACCATTTTTTCGGTTATTCCTGGTTATGAATGTGTATCAGTAATGCAACCTTGCGCTGTAATGCTAGAATGGCGGCAAAAACGGTGTGCGCTTTTGCCCTACTTTTTTTCATAGGTCTGATGTAGATACAATCCGATCATCTATCTTGATACCCAAAGAACCGAAAATCCCGACATCTACGCAGGATTTTTTGCGATTGTCCAATAGAGATTTCCTTTGGAGGCGGCTAAAGGCATTTCAAGCCTGCTGCCCGAGAGCCAATTTGCGATCATTCTCAGGGTACTTCATTCAGATTTCTCGCGATCCAGCCAGAGCTCGCGGTACTGGCGGTTCCAGTCTATCAAAAAGCGAAAGGCGATGATACCCCCGACTGCGATGGCAACCCAGAATTCGACGCCGCGTAGTCGCAACAACCAAAAGGCAGGCGCCATAGCAATCCCTGTAAAAACACTGGCGCGTGCGCTGTGATGGATGATCAGGGTCAATGAAATCAAAATACCAAGCCCGATCAAAAATGCCACGGGATTCGCCGCCAATATACACCCACCTGCACTGGCTAGTCCCATACCGCCACGAAATTGCGCAAAGACCGGCCAGCAGTGACCGATCACGACGGATGCAGCTGTAAGGGGGACGATCCACATCACGGGCGCAAAGTGCAATGCCAGCCAGGTGGGAAAAAATCCCTTGGCAATATCGATCACCAGAACCAACGCGCCCCAGCCAAAGCCGGCCTGCCGGATGGTATTGGTCGTGGTGGCATGACCAGAACCCGCATCGCGCACATCCACACCTTTGACTAGGCGTGTGATCCAGATGGAGGGGGTCAGTGAACCGCTCAGATAGCCAAGCAAAGGGAATGCCAGGGTTGGCAGAATTTCTGCTATCATTGCCTAAATTTGAACTGCTTGATTTTACATTAAACTTGGAATGCAATATATGAATCTGGTTGGAATCACTTATAAAACTACGTAATTTTTATGAATTTTCTTGGCGCGCCAAAGTGCTGGGATAGCCACCGGGTTCGGACGGCAGTTCAACTGCCATCCCATCGGTTTGGCGCGCTAACTGAATTTTTGCTACAATATTATGACGTTATCGATTCTTCAGAGTTTGCCGGAACTTGCCACGGAAGTACCCGAAAAACCACAATATTGCTAGGGAAAGGTACGGAATGACACTGCTTTCTGGGTTCACATTTATTGCCGGACTCGCTCTGCTCATATCAGGCGCAGAATGGCTGGTGCGCGGCGCTTCACGTCTGGCGGCAAAGATGGGCATCTCACCGTTGGTCATTGGCCTGACCGTGGTAGCCTTCGGCACCAGTTCCCCGGAATTGGCAATCAACGTGCAATCCTCACTGGCAGGCCAGACGGACATTGCGGTTGGTAACGTGGTTGGCAGCAATATCTTCAACATCCTGATCATCGTCGGGCTCTCGGCGGTCATCACGCCTCTGGTTGTGCACCAGCACCTCATCCAGATGGATGTGCCGCTGATGATCGGACTGGCTTTTCTGACCTACCTGTTTGCCCTGGACAGGCTGATCAGTACCCTCGAGGGTTTCATCTTGTTCGGTGGCCTGGTTGTCTACATCGTGTTCCTCATCCACCAGAGCCGCCAGGAAACCGAGGAGGTCGAACAGGAGTATGCCCAGGAATACAAGAAAAAGCCGGATGAAGGCCGGAAGGCTTGGGTTGTCAACATCGGTCTGGTCATTCTTGGACTTGGATTGCTGGTAGTCGGCGCGCGCTGGCTGGTGGAGAGTGCCACAGCAATCGCTCGCTGGGCCGGATTGAGCGAATTGGTCATCGGATTGACCATTGTGGCTGCCGGTACCTCCCTGCCCGAAGTAGCCACCTCCATCGCCGCCGCGCTGAAAGGCGAACGCGATATCGCTGTGGGGAATGCCGTGGGGAGCAATATCTTCAACCTGCTGTCCGTGCTTGGACTGAGCGCCATCATCGTGCCGGTAGGTATTCCGGTCTCGGAAGCTGCCCTGGGTTTTGACATTCCCATCATGGTTGCTGTAATGATTGCCGCCCTGCCGATCTTCTTCACCGGCAACCGCATCGAACGTTGGGAAGGCTGGCTCTTCTTGTTTTACTACACAGCTTATACTGCCTATCTCATTCTGGATACCGTAGAGCATGATGCCCTGCACATTTTCAACTACACCATGCTCGGCTTCGTCCTGCCCATCACCCTGCTGACGCTGGTCATCGCACTGTGGCGCGAGCCGCGCATACGCCGGATGCTCAACCTGAAACGCCGTCCTTCGTAAGCACTGTTGCAAACACAAAATAATGTCGTATTTCCTCATCCTCCCGCTTGCCCTGATTGCTTCTGGCATTCTGCTCACGCTGCTCTTGCGCCGCGCCGCGTTGTCCAACCCGCAGGCAGGCTGGATCCTGGCATTCTTCCCCCTCTTGGCGTTTGTCACGCTTCTACTTGCGTTCGGACAAGTTCCAGCTGGAAAAGCACTGACTTACTCGATTCCCTGGATCCCAGCTCTGGGATTGGACTTCTCCCTGTACCTGGACGGACTCTCGGCCCTCTTCGCCCTGCTCATTACCGGCATCGGTACGCTGGTGGTCATCTACACCGGCTACTATTTTGACGATACTCTCACGCCCAACCCCTCCCCCCCTGCAATAGGGGCAGAGGCGAGGGTGGAATCGCAAAGCGAAAATCCAAATTCGAAAATCGAATCCCGTTTCTTTGCTTACACACTGCTCTTCATGCTTGCCATGCTCGGCCTGGTGCTGGCGGGCGACCTGGTCACGCTTTTTCTCTTCTGGGAAGGGACGAGCATCTCCTCCTTCCTGCTGATTGCCTACAAGTACAAGGACGAAGCTGCCCGCAAGGGCGCCTTCAAGTCGCTGTTCATCACCGGCGGCGGCGGGATTGCCCTGCTGGCGGGCTTCCTGTTCGTCATCCACATCAGCGGTGGAGCGGACTTTGCTACGATTCTCACCAGCGGCGACCTCCTGCGCGCCAGCCCGCTCTACCCGGTTCTTTTTACGCTCATTGCCTTCGGCGCGTTCACCAAAAGCGCCCAGTTCCCGGCGCACATATGGCTACCAGAAGCCATGACCGCCCCCACCCCGGCCAGCGCCTTCCTGCACTCGGCCACCATGGTCAAGGCGGGCGTCTACCTGCTGGCGCGCCTCAACCCGGCCCTGGGCAACACCGACCTGTGGTTCTGGACGCTTTCCATCTTCGGCCTGACTACCATGCTAGTGGGTGCGTATCTGGGCTTCAAACAGAACGACCTCAAGCCTCTGCTGGCCTACTCGACCATTTCTCAGCTTGGCGTTCTCGTTGCACTCATCGGGCAGGATACCGAAATCGCCTTCAAAGCGCTGGTCATCAGCGTGCTGGCGCATGCCCTCTACAAGTCGTCGCTGTTCATGACGGCAGGCATTATCGATCACGAGACCGGCACGCGCGACATCCGTACACTGGGCGGCCTGCGGCGACAAATGCCGGTCATGTTTGGGATTGCGGGAATTGCCGCGCTCTCGATGGCCGGACTCCCGCCCCTGTTTGGATTCCTGGCCAAGGAGACCCTGCTCGCCTCTGCGACTCACCCGAGCCTGCCTCCGTTTGTGGACAATCTCTTCCCGGCGACGGCAGTCGTGGCCGGTGCGCTCATCTTTGCCCAGGCTGGATTGTTGGTCTGGGGCGTCTTCCTGGGGAAACCCGCCGACCCGAAACATCCCCCGCACGGGCATGACCCCAAGTGGGGGTTCTGGCTTGCGCCGGCCCTGCCGGCCCTGCTTTCGCTCCTGCTTGGCCTTTCGCCGGTCGAACCGGCTTTCCTGGCCGACTTCCTGGCACAGGCCGCCCAAGCCGCGTATGGCGCGAAAGTAAAGGTCTCGCTCGCCCTGTGGACAGGCATCAACGTGCCGCTGGTGTTGTCCATCGTGGCGGTCACGCTGGGCTTGTTGTTGTTCTGGCAGCGCGGGCGCGTCCGCCCGGCATTGATGGCTTTCCTACCAAATCTCACTGTCAATGCGTTCTTTGATGGGACCCTCTCCAGCCTGGACTGGCTCGCGCAAACGGCAACCAGGCTCCAGGGCGGTCGGCTGCGGGTTTACTTGTCCATTATGGTCCTCAGCCTGGGTGGGCTGGTGGCCTTGTTTAATGGTCTGCCTTTCGGGGGCATCGTCCAAAACATCATCCAGCCGTTGCACGTGGGCGGCCTGAACGGACTACGCTTGTTCGTATTGGTTATACTCGTGACCTCGGCGTTGGTGAGCGTCTTCCTTCGGCGGGACCTGCATGCGGTCATCGCGCTGGGAGTCTCAGGCCTGGGTGTGGCGCTTTGGATGGCACTGGAGCCAGCGCCTGACGTGGCGCTGGTACAGGTGGTGGTGGACATCCTGGCGACGGTCATCCTTGTCCTGAGCCTGAACATCATCCCGCGTACTCAAAGGTTGCGGGCAATGGAATTCACGCACAAGCAGAGCCGCCCTGGTTTGTTGCGGGACGCGCTACTGGCCGGGTTGGCCGGGCTGGTAATGATGGGCGTGACGTTTAGCGCGCTGAACACGCGCCCGCGTGAAAGCCTGGTAACGCCATTTTATGCTGAAAACGCCAAACCGCTGACCGGCGCAAAGGACATGGTGGGCGCCATTGTGGTGGATTTCCGCGCCACCGATACTATGATGGAAATCCTGGTCTTTTCGCTGGCCGGGCTGGGCATTTACACGCTCCTGCATTACGCCACACGCAAACCGGGCGTACACAACCATGAGCCATCTGCGCGGGCACTACCGTTGCATTCGCCGCTCGGCATTCATGACCTGCCGACTTCGCCCTTCCTGCACGTCCTGGCCTATGCCATGCTCCCGCTGGCGTTCGTGTTAGGGATTACACACATGATGTACGGCCACGACCAGCCGGGAGATGGTTTCACCGCCGGGGTCATCATCAGCCTGGCAATTGCGCAATGGTATATGCTCTTTGGCTATTACGAAACGCGCCGCAAACTGGCTTGGCTGAACCGCAATACCATGCTCGCTGTTGGGCTGACCCTGGCGTTGGTCAACGCACTGGGGGGGGCTGTGTTCAGCGGCGGCGTGTTTGCCCCAGTGGACTATGGAAAGATGCTCGGCCTGCCCCTGCCGCCCGGCTTTTACCTGACCAACTCCTTCCTGTTCGAGGTTGCCATCTGCCTGACCGTGATGGGTGCGGCGACGCTCATTCTGGACAACCTGGGTCACCCGCGCGAGGATGACCCCGAGGCGGAGGCAGAGTTGGACGCGATTGGTGAAAAGTGACATCATCGAGTGAGAGAATTTTATGAACTTATTAACCTCCCTTGCCATTGGACTGCTCTTTGCCGCCGGTATTTTCCAGATTTTACGGCGCAACGTCATCCGTGCCGCCATTGGGCTGGTGTTGATTTCGAATGCTGTCAACCTGTTCCTGTTCAGCGCGGGCGCGTACAACGGTATCGCCGCGGCCTATGCCAACGCCAGCGGCCAGATCAGCGACCCCCTGCCGCAGGCGCTGGTGCTGACGGCCATCGTCATCAGCATGGGCGGTTTTGCCTTTGTGCTCAGCCTGCTCTATGTCATCTCGACGCGTTACAAGACCAGTGATAGCGACCAGGTGACGGGATTAAAGAATTAGTGTTCGGGTGATGTAGTGATTACGCGATTGGGACTTTTGAATCTGCTCTCCGATCACCAATAAGAGACTACTGATGACTGACGATTGATGACTGATTACTTGATTCTCACCCCCCTTCTGTTACCCTTTGCAGGTGTACCGCTGACGCTATTCTTCCGCAAGAAGCGCAGGATGCAAGCCATGCTGTCCCTGGCCTTGATGCTGACCGCTCTGGGCTTTACGCTGGCCCTGCTCTACACGGTTCTGACAACCCGCGAGCCTGTCACCGTGCAGATGGGACTATGGCCGGCTCCCTTTGGAATTACGCTGGCCGCTGACTTGCTGGGCGTTTTCATGCTCTTGATGACTGACATCGTTCTCTCGGCTGGCGTGCTCTATGCGGCCGGCTCGACCGAGAAGGTGGTGCAATACCCCACGTTCTACCCGCTTTTTCTGGCGCTGGCCACCGGTCTGAGCGGCGCCTTCCTGACCGGCGACCTGTTCAACCTGTTCGTCTTTGCCGAGATCATCGTCATCTCCGGTGCTGCCCTGACCGCCATTGCGGACGACAAATACGGTGTCGAAGCAGCCTATAAGTATTTCTACATCTCCACGCTGGCGGCCACCTTCTTCCTGCTGGGAGTCGGATCGCTTTACGTCGCGCATGGCACGCTCAATCTGGCCGACCTGGCCACCCGCATCGCCGACAATCCGTCCGCGCCGCTGGCCGTGGCCGGGCTGGCCTTCCTGACAGCTACTTTTCTCATCAAGGGCGCGGTCTTTCCCTTCCATTTCTGGCAGCCCGATTTCCATGCCGCCGCACCGACGGCGGTCAGCGCCATGCTCTCTTCGGTGGTGGTCAAAGTGGGCGTGTATGGCCTCTTGCGCCTGACAACCCTCTTATTTGGCAGACAATCCGAAATGCTGGAAGCCCTGCTGGTCGTCCTGGGGGTGGTCGGTGTGGTCTACGGCGGGTTCGGGGCAGCCGGGACACACAACGCCAAACGCATGCTGGCCTATTCCACGCTGGCGCAGATTGGCTTCATCCTGGTCGGCATTGGCTGGGGGACACCGCTCTCGCTGGCGGCGGCGCTGGTTTTCACCTTTAATCATGCGCTGGTCAAAGCCGCCATGCTCATGCTGGCGGGCGCTATGGCCAGCCGCGCACCGGTCAAATCGGCTGCGTTCGAAATCGTGGTTGGTGTAGGCAAGTACCATCCTTTTGCGGGCGCGCTCTTCCTGCTGGGCGGTATGGCGTTGGCGGGCATCCCACCGATGAACGGCTTCGTCAGCAAACTGATGGTTTTCTGGAGCGGAGTGGATGCGGCGCAATATCTCCCGCTGACCGTCATCGGCGTCGCCAGTATTGTTACGTTGACCTATGTCATCCGCTCGTTCGTCAAAATCTGGTTCGAGTCCAAACCCGAAGTCAAGCCCAAAGATGGCGACCGCCTGCTGGCCCCGGCGCTGTTGATTGCGCTCAGCCTGGTGCTTGGCATCTGGTCCCAGCCGCTGGTGGCGCTGGCACAGATGGTGGCTGCTTGGCTGGGTGACCCAAATTTGTATGTGTTAACGGTGATGAAATGACAACGTCCCGAAGGCTGAAATGAAAAACGAAGCGATTTTTGCCTCTCTCAGTCAACCTTTGGGACGATTTGGTATGGGAGAGTAAAACATGCATCGCATCCAAATCTCCATCCCCATCTTTCTCGTCTATCTGGCTTTGACTGGCAACCTGACGCCTGCCAACCTGCTCATCGGGGCGCTGGTTGCGCTGGGGATCAGCGCGCTGCTTCCGGTCGGGAAGGGATCGCCGTTTGACTGGAAACGATTACCGACCTTCCTCTGGGCTTTGATTCGCTACCTGTTCGTGGTCGGCGCAGATATCCTCGAAGGAGGACTGGCTACCGCCCGCCTCGTCCTGGATCCGAAACTGCCCGTCAACCCCGGGATTATTGCTATCCCCTCCGGCAGCCGCTCGGAACTGGGCGCGGCGCTCAGCGCCCACGCTATCAGCCTCTCGCCGGGCGAATTGGTGACAGAAATGGACGACGAAGGCAATCTCTATGTTCACTGCCTGGACGTAGACAAATCTGCCCAATACGCGGAGAAGGCGCAATCGCTGCGGCGTACTTTGCTTCGTGAGATGTTCGAGTAGGATGGTATGGAAACCGTTCTCGATTACACCGTCTGGATCGTTCTTTTTGCGCATTTGCTGATCGCACTGATCGTGGTCTGGCGCGCCTGGCGCGGTGAAAACAGCATCGCGCGTCTAATGGGACTTGACCTGGCATCAACCCTGACCCTGGCTGTGCTGGTGATCATCTCGATGATCCTCCAGGATAGTATTTATATCGATGTTGCGATTGCCGTGGCTGCGCTGAGCTATATTGTTACCGTAGCCCTGGCAAAATTCATCTCTGATCACAAGGTGTTTTGAAATGCAAGTGCTCGCTCAACTGGCTGCTTTGTTTTTTCTGATTACTGGAACCCTGTTCTCTATCATCGGCATCGTTGGCTTCCTGCGCCTGCCGGATGTGTATACGCGCCTGCACGCTTCTGGCAAGGTCAGTGTCTTTGGGGTGGTGTTCCTGCTGATCGCCGCCATCATCCTGACTCCCCTGGGTTTATGGAAGGGTTTGCTCCTGATCTTTTTTGTACTGATGGCGGCACCGTCTGTTTCCCACTCGATTGCCTCCGCGGCTTACAAAGCCGGCCTGCCCATGAAAGATGCTGTCCGCGACGATCTCAAGGGAAAGCTCGAGCGCGGCCGCGGACGGATGGTGTAAGCGCAGGGGATCGTTATTTCTTTTTTTTCTCATTTCTACTGGCTTTTTGGATCTTGTCGAGCAGGCGATATATTTTAAACATCAACGGTCCCAGCAGGATGGCAATCAAAATGACCAGGATGATAAGTTCAGGCCAGCCAATAGCGATCATCGGGCGGCAGGCCAACAGGTTTAGAAGCAACGCGATCAAGCCAGCGTACTCTGGCAAGCGGAATTTCAAGCTTTTCATTCTAAGCGGCTTTCAACCGTTCGCAGACTTCATAATGTTGCGAGCGCTCATCAAAATGCGCTAGAACAGCGCGCGCTTTGGGCGGTACAACGGCACGTTCGTAATCTTCTCCGGCAAATA
>DAOTXM010000510.1:0-6418 GCA_034435215.1 Anaerolineales bacterium | reverse complement strand
GGTTTCAAAAATATGGTCGTGGTCGATGGCTTCTCGGTATTCGTCAATGCGCTGCTTTTGCTGACCGGTTTGCTCGGCGTGGCCCTGGCGTATGGCTATGTCAAGCGCATGGGTATCGAGCGCGGCGAATATTACACCTTGATGCTCTTCAGCATCAGCGGCATGATGCTCATGGCGCAGGCGGCTGACCTGATCGTCGTTTTCCTGGCGCTCGAATTGCTGTCCCTGCCGTTGTACGTGCTGGCTGCCTTCGCCCGCCCCAGAGCAGACTCAGAAGAAGCCGGTCTTAAATATTTCCTGTTGGGTGCATTTTCATCAGGATTTGTACTCTATGGTATTGCATTGGTTTACGGCGCAACAGGCAGCACGGCACTCAGTGTCATTTCAGAAGCCGTATTGGGCGGTAAAGTGGCGCCCGCTTTTTCTCCAGCCACATCTACGTTGCTCGTCGTCGGCGCGGCGCTCATCCTGGTGGGGCTCGGCTTCAAAGTAGCCGCAGTTCCCTTTCACATGTGGACGCCGGATGTCTACCAGGGCGCCCCAACGGCTGTCACGGCCTTCATGGCGGCTGGCGCCAAAATTGCCGGTTTTGCCGCCCTGCTGCGTGTCTTTGCTACAGCTTTTCCGTACCTCGCTGCTGACATAACGCCTGTTCTCTGGGCAATCTCTGCCCTGACCATGATCGTCGGTAACCTGATCGCCATCTCACAAAGTGACATCAAGCGTATGCTGGCTTATTCTAGTATTGCGCATGCCGGGTACATTCTGATGGCCTTTGTACCCTATGGAAATCCGGAAGTTGTTCCAGTTTCGGTTGCAGCTGGTCTGTTCTACCTCGTCGCTTATGCACTGACCAACTTCGGCGCCTGGGGTGTGGTCATCGCGCTCGAGCAGAAGGAGGGAAGAGGTCTCGCCATCAGCGACTATGCCGGTCTGGGACGCAAGTACCCAGCCCTGGCGGTGGCTATGACTGTCTTCATGCTCTCGCTGACCGGTTTCCCGCCCACGCTGGGATTGGTCGGGAAGTTCTACCTATTCCGCGCTGTGCTTTCGGGTGGGTATGTCGGTCTGGCAATTATTGGCGTGGTCACCTCGCTCATCTCGGCATTCTACTACCTGCGCGTGGTGGTCACCATGTACATGCACGAAGGCGAACCGGAGACCGAGCGCGAATTCTGGCTGGGCCTGACCACAGCCGGGACTGCGCTGGTCACCGTCATCCTCAGTCTGGTGCCTCAAGGTTTATTTGCCTGGGCGAGTGAGGCGGTTTTGAAATTGTTCTAGGAACTTGCAGGGAACATGCGAGACGGCATATTGACTGCCGTCTCTTTTTTTAACTTGCAAGCATCCTTTGTTATGATTCCTTGTAAAGAGAAACGTGATTTTTCCCTGACCCTTTCGAGTGATACAGTGCCTGGTCTGCCTGATGGAGGAGTTCCTCCAAGGATTTGATAGGATTTTGGGCGCCGCTTGACAGCCCTGCAATTCCAATACTGACGGTTATGTGAATAACGCCCTTGTTCGTTTTAATGGATTTATCGGCGACTTTGTCGTGAATGCGCCTGCCTACAATCAACCCTTTTTCAGTCGGGGTTTCCGGTAAGATGACTGCGAATTCATCCCCACCATAGCGACCTGCAATTTCTACTTTTCTCAAACTCCCCTGGATCATACCTGCAACGGCAATCAAGACCTGATCTCCTGTCGCATGCCCATAATGATCGTTGATTTGTTTAAAGTCATCCAGGTCGAGCATCAAGACCGAGAAAGGATGCCCATATCGTGAGGCGCGTTTCCATTCCTGCTCTGCAAGCGCCAGGAAATGACGACGATTATAGAGGTTGGTCAACGGATCGCGCGTTGCCAGATTCTCCAGGATCGCTTGAATTTGTCTTTGTTCGTCGATCTCGAGCTGGAGCTTTGCATTTTGTAACCGTTGAATCTCAGCATCCCGTTGGACGGTTTCCATCTGGTGTGACATTTTGAGTGTGGCGATCCGCCTGGCTGTATTCTCACCCGCAATACTCTCTTTGAGCGCATGGAAGATTTTATAGTGTTCTAAAGCCCGATCCAATTTCCCTTGCCGCTCGTAAATTTCAGATAGTTGTTGATGGCAGTGCATTTTCTCGCTACGAATTTCCAGGTGCGTTGCAGCCTCCAAGGCTTCCAAAAAATTTGATTCCGCCTGCTCAAGGTCATTTTGTGCCAGATATGTTTGTCCAAGGGCAACAATAAGATACACATGGCTGATATCGGGGCCATATAGCTCCGCCAGGGAGAGCGCCTCTTGCAAGACCGCTTGTGCCTGTACATATTTGCCCATGGCAATGAGAATTTCGCCGATCGTGCCGGAGACGAAGATTTCATCCTTCTTTGTACATTGCGTACGAATCAATTGCAAGCATGTTTCGCTTTTTTCTAATGCAGCGGGAAGATCTCCTTTGTCGAGCAGGATACACGCCCAATTGTTGAGCACGCGTGACTGGCCTTCAACATCATGGAGGTCTTCGAACATCTTTAAGGCTTTCTCGTGCATTGGTATGGACTGTTCCGGTTCGCGATAAAAACTTGCCACAGCATCTAATGCCCACGCCTCGCGGTCGCTAAGCTCGAGTTCCTGTGATATTTTGAGCGCTTCCAGGCTGTAATCCAGAGCACTTGGAACATCCCCAAGATAGTAAAAAATCCAGCTCAGGGTAAACAACCCATCGATATAAGTTTCAGAAGAACGTTGGTGTTCGATATATGAAAGCGCCTCAATACAATGCGAGGCAGCCACATCCAGCTTGCCTGCTTCACTGTCCACAAAAGCGAGAGTGATCAAGCCTCTTGCGACCCCCTCATAATAATGTCGTTTGTGATATTCGCCTGTCTTGGAAAGAGTGATCGCTTCCTGGCTGAGCTCGGCTGCGCGTGTCCTCTGACTGATACGCAATTTCCAGGCCAGGTGATTGAGGGCATCAATTTTCTCGCGCGTGGAACCAGCCTGATCGATGATCGTCTCAAGGTGCTGGATATCATGGGGGATGGGTACCATTGCCAATTCTTCCTATTCACGGGAATAAATGAACGAATAGGTCTGCCAATCGAACCTGGATTGAGAACAGTCGCAAATGGGTATCTGATTGGGGAGATGTAACCTGTCTTGATGAGTATAGCATATTTGAAATTATTGTTGCCAATAAAATTTGTGGCTCTCTGAATATCAACTGTGTGCATGCGAAGGTTGTCAGAAAATACCGCGAAAATGGGTGGGTGTGCTTCGCGCGCCCACCCATTTTCGCGGGTCGTCCCTGACATGTTTCGCGTGCACACTATCAACTATGGCATAGCGAGGAGAACCAAATCTCTGTTAGAATAACGGCTTGTGATGAACATAAAAGCCCTTCTCTTCGATTTCGATGGTCTTATCCTGGATACCGAGACCGCTGAATTCCGCGTCTGGCAATCGATCTATCGCGAATACGGACAGGAAATGCTTCCCGAAACCTGGGGTCAGGTGGTTGGCGGTTATGGCATTTCGAATTTCGATGGTGCGGTACATCTGGCAAATTTGCTTGGGAACGGGGCGGATGCCCGAAAGCTGCACGCAAGATACCGGTCCGAAGCTGATGCGTTGATCCTCCAGCAGCCTGTCCTGCCTGGCGTGGTGGACTATCTGGACGATGCGCGCCGCCTGGGATTACAACTGGCCGTGGCATCCAGCTCCCCCCACAGCTGGGTGGACACGCATCTTGCCCGCCTCGGACTTGCTGACCGTTTCCAAGTCATTATCTGCCGCGACGATGTTCCACCGGGACGCACCAAGCCTCATCCTGACCTGTTCTTGAAAGCCCTGGATGTCTTAGAGGTGAAAGCAGATGAAGCAATAGTCTTCGAGGATTCGCCAAACGGGATAAACGCCGCCCGCGCCGCCGGGATTTTTGTCGTGTCGATCCCCAACCCGATTACAGCCTTGCTCGGAACGGATGGCGCCAATTTGACCCTGGGTTCTCTGGCGCAAATGCCCCTGCAAGCATTGTTACAGCATATTTCGTAGATAATTTTCTGCATGACTGTAATGGACGAGCTAAGCAGAGGGATCAGGTATAGAGATTTGTGCGAGGAATTTGTAATAGATTTGACCTTGCTATGATACAATTATTGTGCTTGGCCTAGGATTTGTGTGTTTTTGCCACCAAACCAGACGAAGGTTGGCGGCTTTTTTGTTAATCGATAGGAGAAGAGAATAACATGGAAGCAAAGCTCTACGTCGGAAATCTACCCTACAGCATCCGCGATGAAGGCCTGCAGGAATTGTTCGGGCAGGCTGGCAGCGTGGTATCCGCCGTTGTGATTACCGACCGGCAATCTGGCAGGTCGAAAGGCTTCGGTTTTGTGGAAATGAGCAACCCTGAAGAAGCCGAAAAGGCCATCCAGATGTTCAATGGTTACTCGTTCGAGGGACGTGATTTGCGCGTAAGCATTGCCCGCCCGCGTGAGGAACGCCCACGCGGTGGACGTGACCGTCGTGCAGGTGGTGGAGGGAACGAGAATCGCAGATACTAATCCGGTTGGAATGCCTTATGATATTCGAGGCCGGTTTTATCCGGCCTTTTGTTATTACGACCCTACTGTTTTTAGTGAGTGGAACAGAAGACCCATTCTATAATACCCACGATTGAAAATTGTGCATTCCTTCTCGTAAAAAGCGCAATTTTCAACCGACCTGGGTATATATGAGACGATATGTAGCTTAAGCAACAAGACCGGCTTTTGCAGCCGGCCTTATATTTCCCAGACACATCATATCTAAAAACGGATGAACTTTTCCGCTTTGGTTCCGCAGATAGGGCAGTCTTCCGTCGGTTTGCCGAATTCAATATAGCCACAGATCGGGCACAGGTAAAAGTCTGTAGCCAGGTCCTTGCCTTGCTGCACGGCTTCCAGCGCTAGCTTGTACAGTTTCGCATGGACAGCCTCTGCCTCAGTCGCGTACTTGAACATGCGCTTGGCCTTGTGTGCATCGGCTTCGGCCTGCTCGAGCATGGGCGGATACATTTCGGTGAATTCGTAGGTTTCGCCGTCGATCGCAGCCTGCAGGTTTTCGGCTGTGGATCCAATCCCTTCCAGCGCTTTCAGGTGTCCCTCGGCATGGATGCGCTCGGCTTCCGCCGCAGCCTGGAACAGGCGGGCAACGTTGGTGTATCCCTCATTTTCAGCTTTTTTTGCAAAAGCGCGATATTTCTGATTTGCCTGGCTTTCACCAGCAAATGCTTCCTTCAAATTTTTGATCGTGTCGGTCATTTTCAGCCTCCTGTTTTCGGGCTTCTCTCAGTCATTTCGTGATTTACTGAATTTACCGGATTGGTTTCCAATTTGCTTGTGAATTTCATCCTGATTTCCTGTGTCAAACGAACTGTTTATAAACGACACGGAAACACATCCCAATCAGGCTATTCGACTCCAAAAAGTTACTTCATTCCCGCTTGTAAACCCACTGATTTGATTTGGGCTCAATTGCGTGAATTGAATGACCACGTTATAGGGCGCAACTTGCATGCCATTCGATTGTTGACCTGTCAGCACCAGTTGCTGCATGGCGGATATGCTCCATTGCCCCTGCACCATCAAAGTGGGTGCAACCCCTTGGAATGTGCCGTTCGGACGAATTTCGAGGCTCATTTGCATCGGGACCATCCCAAAAGGCGTAGGCATATTGATATTGACCTGCCAGGTTCCGGGAAGGAGCGACTGCAAACTCTGAGGGATATTGGTCGGTTGAAATGGTGCAGCTTCGAATTCGTCATCGAAGTCCAGATCGTCTTCAGATTCTATTTTGTGCTTATTACCCGCCCTGGCCTGTTGCGCACCCAGCATTTTTTCCAGCTTGGTAATGAGCAAATTGACATCAGAGTCGAAACTTGAATGCTCGATCCCCATGCCGTTACGGCGGGCGAGCGCAGCAAGTTCTGGGGGCAGATCCTTTTCGGTTGGCATGCTGGCACCCTGCACGAGGATGGGGATCACTCGGATATTCCTCTGCAGGGCCGTCTGTACTTCCAGACGAACGAAATCGTTTGGGTCGTTCAGGCGGGGTTGGCCGTTGGCATTGGCAATTGTCAGCCATGCAGGGCCGATCACGGCCAACAGCACATCGCAGGAACTGACGGCTTCCTGTATCTTCTGGACGAAATCGACACCCAATTCGATGGTGTCGATATCCATGAAGATGTTGGCCTGCCCGAAGCGGTTCGACAAGCGGTCGAACAAGCGGCCGGCATAACCGGCAGAATCCTGCCGGCGGTAACTGATGAAGATGCGACCAGACATAATTGAATCCAGACTTGATGATTGAAATGAAATTTAGTATCTACTCAGACCTATGCCAAAAAGTAGGGCAAAAACGGTGTGCGCGGGGGGCGTACGCCCCCTGCGC
>DAOTXM010000509.1:0-14566 GCA_034435215.1 Anaerolineales bacterium | reverse complement strand
TCTCGATCATCGTCATCCCGTTCATTCTGCTGGTCTCGTTGTGGTTCTTCAAGAAAGTGACCCAACGCTACGAGCAATACCAGGAACAGGAAGCGGTGCTTTCCACCACCCTGCAGGAGAACCTGACCGGCGTACGCGTGGTCAAGGCCTTTGCCCAGCAGGAGTACGAGAAGGCCAAGTTCGAGAAGGACAACTGGGAGAAGTTCGTCCGCGGCCGCCTGTTGCTGCTGATGCACTCGCTGTTCTGGCCGCTCTCGGACATCGTGCTCGGCTTCCAGATGCTGGGCGGCTTCGTCTACGCGGCCAGCATGGCCATCCACGGCGAGATCACCCCCGGCACCTACCTGGCCTACGTCGGGCTGGTGGTCTGGTTGATCTGGCCGATCCGCAACCTGGGACGCCTGATCGTGCAGACCTCCACCGGGATGGTCTCGTACGCGCGCCTGATGGAGATCACCAGGCAGGCGCGCGAACCGCTCACGGATGGCAGCGTGCAGCCCGAGGGTCCGGTACGAGGCGAAGTGGTCTTCGAGAACGTCTCCTTCATGTATTCGGACGGCGAAACGGACGTGCTCAAGAACGTCAGCTTCCGCGTCGAACCCGGACAGGCAGTGGCCCTGCTCGGTTCGACCGGCTCCGGCAAGACCAGCCTGATCAACCTGCTGCCCCGCTTCCACGAGTACACGGGCGGGCGCATCCTGCTGGACGGCATCGAGCTGAAGGAGTATTCGCGCGCCTACCTGCGGGCGCAGATCGGCATCGTGGAGCAGGAACCGTTCCTGTTCAGCCGCTCGATCCGCGAGAACATCACCTACGGCGTTGGCCGAAATGTCCCGGAGGAGGAGATCGTGCGCGCCGCCCAGGCCGCCGCCATCCACGATGTGATCCTGTCCTTCCCGGACGGCTACGACACGCTGGTCGGCGAAAAGGGCGTGACGCTCTCCGGCGGGCAGAAGCAGCGCGTGACCATCGCGCGCACCCTGCTCAAGAACCCGCGCATCCTGATCCTGGACGATTCGACCTCGTCCGTGGACCTGGAGACCGAAGCGGAGATCCGCGAGGCGCTCGACCGCCTGATGCAGCACCGCACCACCTTCATCATCGCCCACCGCATCCAGTCGGTCATGATCGCGGACCTGATCCTGGTGCTCGACAAGGGCGAAGTCGTCCAGATGGGCACGCACGAGGAACTGGTGGCCCAGCAGGACGGCATGTACCGCCGGATCTACGACATCCAGACGAGGATCGATGAAGAACTGGAAGTGGAGATTGCGAGAGCAAATTAAAGGATGAAGGATGAAAGATAAAGGATGAAGGATGAAGGAGAAAGGATGAAGGAGAAAGGATGAATGGGTATGAGTAGTGAACAGCCTCAGGACTTACGGACGCGTACGAGCGATTTTGCTTTGAAAATCATCCGGCTGTATGGTAGTGTGCCAAAGACGACCGAAGCGCAGGTGATTGGGAAGCAGTTCTTACGCTCAGGTACATCCATTGGCGCACACTACCGCGAAGGCTACCGGGCAAAGTCCAATGCCGACATCGTCAACAAGTTCGAAACCGCATTGCAGGAATTGGACGAAACCGAGTACTGGCTGGATCTGCTCATCAAAGCCAATATCATGCCTGCTCAAAAGGTAGAGCCTCTCATCAAGGAAACCAATGAGCTTATCGCGATCTTTACAACCATAGTAACAAAGATCAAGAAAAGGATGAATAGAAAATAAGAATGAAGGCGGAAGGATGAATAGTTGTGCAAGCCATTCATCTTTCACAATTCATCCTTCATCCTTTGGAGGAAGATTGAGCGACGAACTGATCGTACTGGAAGAGGAAGAATACACCAGCCCATTGACCATGCCGGTTTTCAAGCGCATTGCCGGGCTGCTCAAGCCGCACTGGCGCTGGGTGGTCGGTTTCCTGCTGACCATCGCGCTGGTCTCGGCGCAGGATTCGCTCTTCACCTATATCAACAAACACATCATCGATGACGGCATCGTCAAGCGGGATCTCGAAGCCGTCTGGCGGCTGGCCATTCTATACGGCGGCTTGCAGATCGTACAGGCCGGGCTGGTGTTCGTGTTTATCTACCTGGCCGGCGTGCTGGGCGAGCGCGTGCAGTACGACCTGCGCAAGATGCTCTTCGATCACCTGCAGGACCTGTCGCTTTCGTATTATGCGCAGAACGCAGTCGGCCGTTTGATGGCGCGCGTCACCTCGGATACGGGGCGCGTCTCGGACCTGGTGACCTGGGGCATGCTGGACGTGACCTGGGCCTTCATGAACATCCTCAGTTCCACGTTCTTCATGATGCTGATCAACTGGAAGCTGGGCCTGATCGTGCTGGCAGCCATCCCGGTGCTGGTGTTCATCGCGGTCCAGTTCCGCAAGAAGATCCTGGTCGAATTCCGCGCTTCGCGTCGCGCCAATGCCAAGATCACCGGCGCGTACAACGAAAACATCGCGGGCGTGCGCGTGGTCAAAGCCTTGAGCCGCGAGGATGAAAACCTGGAGGAGTTCCAGGCCCTGACCAGCAACATGTACCGCGCCTCCTACCGCGCCGCCTGGCTCTCGGCCTTGTTCCTGCCCACCGTGCAGATCATCTCAGCCCTCGCGCTGGGAGCCATCATCTGGTACGGCGGCCTGCAGGCGCAGGTCGGCTTGATGACCATCGGCGGCATCCACGCCTTCGTCTCATACCTGACCTTCATGATGTGGCCGGTGCAGGACCTGGCGCGCGTCTACGCCGAGATGCAGCACTCCATCGCCTCGGCCGAGCGCATCTTCAAACTGGTGGATACTCCCCCCGAGGTCCGGAACCGGCCGGACGCCGTGGCGGCGGAGACGCTGCTGGGCGAGATCGAGTTCGAGCATGTGGACTTCTACTACGAAGACCGCAAGCCGGTGCTGACCGATTTCAGCCTGAAGGTCAAGGCGGGCGAAACCATCGCGCTGGTCGGACCGACCGGCGGCGGCAAGTCGACCATCGTCAACCTGCTGTGCCGCTTCTACGAGCCGCAGCGCGGCGTGATCCGCATCAACGGGCGCGACTACACCGAATACACGCTCGAGTCGATCCACTCGCGCATCGGCATCGTCTTGCAGACCCCGCACCTGTTCTCCGGGACGGTGCGCGAGAACATCCGCTACGGGCGGCTGGAGGCAAGCGACGAGGAAATCATCGCGGCGGCCAAGATGGCCGGCGCGCACGACTTCATCGTCATGCTGGAAAAAGGGTACGACCAAAATGTCGGCGAGGGCGGGGTCCTGCTCTCGGTCGGGCAGAAGCAATTGGTCAGCCTGGCGCGCGCTGTCCTGGCCCGGCCCGAGCTGTTCATCATGGACGAGGCCACCTCCAGCGTGGATACGCTGACCGAGGCGCTCATCCAGCGCGGCATGGAAGCCCTGATGAAGGGCCGCACGTCGTTCGTGATTGCCCACCGCCTGAGCACCATCCGGCGCGCGGACCGCATCCTGGTGATCGAGGACGGGCGCATCAAGGAACAGGGCACGCACGCCGAGCTGCTGCGCCAGCGCGGGCACTACTACCGCCTGTATACGCAGCAGTTCCGGCACGAACTGGAGACACAATATGGCTTTGCCGAGGCGCTGGGCGTGGATGTGAAAGCAGAAGCGCCCGAGTCGCTCGCGGCGGATTGACCCCCTCCCGGCCTCCCCCATTTTCCGCTGAAGTTCGCGGAAAATGAGGGAGGTGGCCGTCAGGCCGGAGGGGGTCCAAGGTACAACCATGAAACCCGCATACCTCCCTTTCACCCCTGACCTGCTCCCCGCCGCCGGGGACCTGCTGGCGCGGCGCCACCGGCACAACCGCCTCGGCCCTGATCGAGGGGGAAAGCCCGGCCAATTTTCGCAGGCTGGCCCTGACATGTTTTGCGTGCACACGCTCAACCCGATGATCGCCTGGACGAGAAATTGGTAGGGTATAATTACGAAAATGTTTTACTGGATACGGAGTAGCGCTATGCAAGTTTCCTTTTCTCTCCCCGAAAGCCAATTTGTTGCTGAATCGCCAGAAGATGTGACCAAAAAGATCCGCATGTACGCCGCCTTGGGGTTATATCAGGCGGGTGAACTTTCCATCGGCGCGGCGTGTGAACTGGCGGGCATGGACCGTTATGCCTTCCTTGATTTTTGCAGGCAGGAGGGTGTGACCTTACGCACGCAAACACCCAAAGAATTGGAAGCGGAGTTCAAAAAATTCAGTTCAGGGAAATAGGGCATGCTCATCGTAGCCGATAGTTCTGCTTTGATTGCCCTTGTCATTTGTGATGGGCTGGATGTTCTTCTGCAAGTCTATGATGACATGCGCGTTCCACAGGCTGTATACGATGAGCTTGTCAGGCCAGAAAAGTCACAAGCCACTGTATTGAAAGCATTTTTAGCGGGCAGGGTAGAGAAAGTGGATACGACTTATTGGGTGCTTGCCGCAGGTGGACTCGGTCAGGGTGAGATCGAAGCAATGGCTCTTTATAAGCAACTATCTGCAGACGCGCTTCTGATCGATGATCACCGTGCGCGTACCATTGCGGAACACAATCATATCAACTGCATTGGCGCGCTTGGAGTCTTATTGATTGCAAAGCAAAGCGGGAAAATTGCAAAGATTGCGCCATACATACAAAAAGTCAGGCACTCCTCCATTCGATACGGAGACGCCCTGCTGGACAAGGTGCTCAGGCTTGCAGGAGAATAATCTTCATACGGAGATCCATATCCTGATGGTTTGCAAAACAGACCGCCCGTCGCATGGAAACGACGGGCGGTTTGTGTTCTACCGGGTGGGTTGTCGAACCCGGCTCGCTGACTACTCGGTCGTTACCGGGTCCTCCGGATAAGTCTCGTTCCACATGGCGACCAGCTCGTCGCTGCTCTTGCCGATGTTCGCGCTGTTAGTAACCTTTCCTGCAAACGCCTTGGGGGCATTGAGCGCCGAGAGGATGCGTTTGTCCACGCGCACGCTCACACTGATGTTGCCCTCCAGGTCGATGGTGGGGGTAAAGATCGCGGTGCCGGTGTGGACAGGGCGCCCCTCTTTGAGGAAGCCGATCAGCGTTTCCACTTCGCTTTCCTGGACGTTTTTGACCACTCCGCTCGAGAGCGTCGTGCGCTGCGTGATCACTTCGAGGAAGCGCCTGGAATCTGCCGGTTTTCCCAGGTCGATCCTGGGGCCGAAGAATGAAAAAGCTTTTATAGGTATTGCCATTTTCGTTACCTCTTTCTTTCTCCCGCGAGGATTCTCCCGCGGGAAACCAGTATGAATTTTCTAGTAATGGATATGATGGCGAGAAGCTCGCCCGGCGCTTTGAAAAGCCAACCGGGGATTTTTAAAAGTCAACCGAGGAAATTAAAATGTCAACCGGGAAATTCAAAAAACCAACCGAGGAATTTTAAAAGTCAACCGGGAAATTGAATTTCCTCGCCGAGGGATCTATACAGTTCAGCCTCGATGGACGACTTTTTACTTCTCTTATGGACATGGGTGCAGGCGCGGGAAATATATCGTAGCGCGAACCTCCTGTGATGGAAACTGTGATAAGTATTGAGGCTTACTCGCTGCCGTAGAGTATAGCAAGGAGATCGCGCGCCGGAGATAACAGATTTGAAAGCAGGGATGATAATTTTGAAAAGACGTTGAAAGGTAGATAATCATCGGTGAAGCATTCAATCTTTCACAAAGATTTGCTGTATAATTTTATTGATTGGGTTGATGGCTATCGCTAGTGAAACAGGAGGTGGGCTTTGCGGAAAAAAATATTCTGCTGATATTCAATTTTGCCTTACTTGATCTGTGAGGTGAAAAAATGACATATAACAATATCCATGGATAGTTGCACATTTAGTGAGGAAGGAGATTGAATGAATTACTTGTTCATCTGTGCAATTGGACCTGTGCAGGATTTCATCGCCACTGCGCGGAGAAGCCGGGATTTGTGGTACGGATCCTGGATGCTTAGCGAACTAAGCAAAGCTGCGGCAAAGAAAATTTCAGAGATTTCACCACAAGCCCTGATTTTCCCAGCTCCGGAAGATTCTAAGCTTCTTGTGCCGGAAAGTAATCTCAACGTGCCGAATAGAATCCTTGCAATCGTTGAAACCGATCCAAAAGAGGTTGGTGAACAAATTCATCAGGCAATCATGAGCCGCCTGGATGTATTGCGGAAAGAGGCCTTCCAAAACATTCGAGGGCCGTATAAGAAGGAATTGGCCAATAAACAGGTGGATGATCTGCCAGAATATTATTGGGTCGGCGTTCCCCTTGAAGCTGAAGGCCAGTACACGAGGGCACGCGATCAGGCCGAAGCACTGATGGCAGCCCGTAAAGCCACCCGAGAATTTGAACAAATGGAAGGAGACTTTGAGCCGAAATCATCTTTAGACGGCTCTCGAGAATCTGTTATACCGGAATCCGCCTATCCGCAAAATACAGATAACGAAATAGATACGGCTGAAAAGACCAGGAAACTTTATCAGAATTACGGCGCGCGGCAGGGAGAGCGGTTATCTGGCGTTGACCTGTTCAAGCGTCTGGGTGAAAAAAGCCGTGCTCCGAAATTCAAAAGCACATCTGACATCGCAGCCATCCCATTTTTGGAAAGCCTTGAAGATAAGGACAGAAGGTTACTGCTAACAGAAATCCACCAATTGTTCCAAAAAGAAAATTGGGATATTGGGGAAGCCGATGAGGGCGCGCTTCTCTATCAAAGTCGATTATCAGAATGGGTGCCTGCTCCCTATCGGGAAGTCTTAAGCAAGGAACTGGAAGCATTGCTCGAGAAATATGCGAGGAAGCGGCGTCCCAATCCCTATTATGCGCTCCTGGCCGCTGACGGGGACAATATGGGGATGGTAATCGATGCTCAACAAGACCCGGAGCAACACCGCAAACTGTCGAACGTCCTCAGCCAGTTTGCTCTCGAAGTCCATCAAACCATTGAGAAGCATCAAGGCGTACCCATTTACTCAGGCGGGGATGATATTCTTGCCTATATCCCATTGCATACTGCCCTGCCTTGTATCGCGGAACTGGATCAGGCCTTCAAGGAAAGGCTGAAAGCTTTCAAAGGGCATGATAAAGATGGGCGGGAAGTTTTCCCAACCTTGTCAATTGGCTTAGTCATTGCGCACCATCTCACGCCCCTTTCGGATGTGTTGGAGATGGTTCGTAATGCCGAAAAAGAGGCCAAAGGGGTGGAAGGGAAAAATGGGCTTGCCATAACCATCAGCAAACGCGGCGGCGTCGAGAGAACCATTCGAGGCAAGTTGGATGATCTCAGTGAGCGCATGGACCGGTTGATCGATTTCTTGAAAAGAGACGCAATCAGTACTGGGACGGCCTACGAATTGCAGGAACTACATCGGGTGTTGGCGCCATCGGCTATTCCTGTCGATGGGCTGGCAGGCGAAGCCTTGCGCATCATCGCCAGGAAGCATGAATCGGGAGGCGGGCAAACCATTGCATCAGACGTGAAGGATGCATTCACGGATTGGATCGAGCGGGCTCGAATACCTGTGGGTGAGCTTGCCAGGGAAATGATCGTGGCGCAAATGTTTGCCGGTGATGGTGAGGTTGCTGACAACTTAGCCCAGAAGAAAGCGGAGGTGACATCATGAGTCAATGGTTGCTTGTTCCTCGCGACCCGTTGATTTTCAGGGACGGGAAACCGTTTACGGCAGTGCCGGGCGAAAGAGCTAAATCACTGCTATATCCTTACCCGTCTACTGTGGCGGGCGCGGTTCGGACCCTGGCAGGTACAGACCAGGCTTCAGGACAGTTCGATTCAAGTCATATTAATGATTTGTTGCGCCTGGCAATTCGCGGCCCGTTGTTGGTGGTGCTGGACGAGAGCGGAAGGCTCTATGACTGGCTATTCCCTGCTCCTGCCGACGCCCTGCTGCTGAAGTCTGATTCGAATGCGCAGGCTGTCCGCTATTGGCTGGCTCCCATTGAGATGCCAGTCGAATGCCAGTCTGACTTGGATGGCTTAAATCTGGTTGGCCCAGCGGAATATTTAAAAGAAAAGCCGCATCCCGCGCCGCCGCGTTTCTGGCATGGGGAACAGTACCTGCGCTGGCTGGAGACCCCGCAGGATAGCCTCTTAACGCTAGATGAGCTTGGTATTTACGGCCTCCAACACGAAAGCCGGACTCATGTAAGCATTGCCCCAGAAACCCAAACAGCTTTGCTTGGGGCGTTATTCCAGACCAGCGGGCTGGAGTTCGTGCAACTCGAACGGGAACCAGATGAAACGCCTGAGCTGCACGAGGCGCGCATGTTGGCCTTGTATGTCGAAACAGATGCAACCCTGCGGGAAGGCATCGGCGTGTTGGGAGGCGAGCGCAGGATCGTCCGCTGGCAGAGTACGCGGGAAGCTTTACCCGCCTGTTCGGATGGGCAGAAACAGAAAATCATCACTCAAAAACATTGCAGGCTCAACCTGCTGACACCAGCAAAATTCGAAGCCGGTTTCCTCCCCACTCGATTCTTGAAAGAGTATGATCTTTCGGTGCAGGCTGTTGCCCTGCCCCGCTACCAGACAGTTTCAGGCTGGGACTATGACAAAAACAAACCCAAACCCACCTTTCGCCTGGCGCCCGCCGGGAGTGTCTACTTTTTGAAATTCGGGGAGAAAACCCAAGTGGATAAGTTTGTCGAAGCTGTTTGGATGCAGACCATTAGCGACGACGAGCAAGACTGTCGGGATGGTTTTGGACTGGCCATCCTGGGAACCTGGGATGGCAAACTGCGCAAAATGGAGGTGCACTCATGACCAGGATACTACCCCATATAGCAGTTCCTGAAGTCAGGCAACGAGAAAATCCTGAGATTGTGACTCAAATACGCAAATATAAAGTGATTACACCTTTGTATGGTGGCGGCGTGGAGCCAGGAAAGGTCGATCCAATCACAGTAGTACGCGCCACTGAAATTAGAGGCCACTTGCGCTTTTGGTGGCGCGCTACACGCGGTGGAGATCCCGCATTTGAGGGAAAATGGAAGAAAATGCGTGCTCGCGAGGAAGAAATTTGGGGTTCAGCTGGGGAAACTGGAAAACCCGGGCCTTCTCAAGTCATTGTCAATGTGATTGGAGCCAATGAAGGGAAGATAGTTGAAAAAATTGAAGTGCCTGACAAGAAAAAAGGAAAGATCTCAGTGCACATCAGCGATCCCAAATCTCCATGGAGCTATGCAGCCTTCCCCTTGCGGGAAACCGAGGACAAACCTGCTGGATTTGTCCGTTCGGATGTATTGTTCGAGCTGCAAATCTCGTATCCCCAGGCCTATAAAAATGATGTTCAGGCTGCCTTGTGGGCTTGGGAAACCTTTGGGGGGATTGGAGCCCGTACACGCCGCGGGTTTGGAGCGCTTGAGTGCATCAAAGGTTCGAACTTGCCTATGACTACACAGCAGAATGTGCGCCAGGTGATTGAAGACGGGCTGAATAAACATGTTGTTTCTGGCAAGTGGCCCAGAGGCGTACCACATTTGTTGAATAAGAATCAACGCATCAAAATCGCAGGTGCTAGAAGTCAGGCGCTGGCTTCCTGGGAATACCTCATTAAAACTTTGCGGAGTTTCCGGCAAGAGAAAGCAAGACATGGAGGCAGCTTTGGACTGAGCCAGTGGCCGGAAACAAATCGAATACGAGTCCTGTTCAAGAAAGAGCCAAAGCTTGCTGAAGGCCTTACCAAAGCCGATCTCGTGAATAAATTTCCACGTGCAAGATTTGGCTTGCCAATTCCATTCCATATGTATCACGACAGAGATTTGATACCGGAACATCTTTCGCTAGAAGGCGTGAAAGTTAGTGAAGAGGAAAGATTTGACCGCCTCGCCAGCCCTCTGATCCTGCGCCCGGTTGCTTGTGCGGAAGGAGCGGTAGGGATGGCACTGGTTCTTGAATGGGAGCCGTTGGAAACAAAGGATGAACCATATACCCCACCCGGCGGCCTGGTGCTCAAGGGTGATATGAAAAGTGTTTCAGTCGAGAGCAACTTGAGTGAAACCGAAGCCAGGAAAATCCCACCGCTGAATGGTGAGCCGGATGTTTTGCAAGCCTTTCTGAATTTTCTAAAATAGGAGGAACATGATGGAAGCTAAACTATTGCTTATCCAAGCGCTCTCACCACTGCATGCCGGCACCGGCCAGGGCGTGGGCGTGATCGACCTGCCGATTGCCCGTGAGAAAGCCACGCAGATCCCTTTTCTGCCCGGTTCTACACTAAAAGGCGTTTTTAGGGATGCATGCGTCGACGAGAGCCTGCGCGCCAACGTCTTTGGGCCGGACACGGGCAATGCCGAATTGCACGCGGGGGCGGTGACCTTTACCGATGCGCGCCTGCTGCTGCTGCCGGTGCGCAGCCTGAGCGGGGTTTTTGCCTGGGTTACCTCCCCTTTGTTACTGCGCCGCTTAGTGAGAGACGCTCAGGATATCGAGGGGTTGTCGGTGCCAGCGCAAATCTCCGCGCCTGACGCAGAGGAAACCTGCCTCATTGCTGACCAGGAATGCGAGCTCACGATGCCAGTAAACGAGGGCGAAAAGGTTATTCTGGAAGACCTGCCGCTCGACTTTGCCCCATCCCCAGTTGTGACCGCCTGGGCAAACTGGTTTGGGCAGGCGCTTTACCCACCCGATGTGGTATGGGGAGAAGATGTACGCAAACGTTTGTGCGTGGTTCACGACAATGTGCTCAGTTTCCTGCTTGAGACGGCCACTGAAATCAGCGCGCGGATTCGGATCGAGGATGAAAAGAAGACCGTAACTCGCAGCGCTCTGTGGTATGAGGAAGCCCTACCTGCCGAAACGATACTGGCGAGTCTGGTTGTTGCGGTACCGGTAAAAGCCACCCGGGAGCAGGTTTTCCAGACGGTAGCTTCCCTGGCTGGAAAAACGCTCCAATTTGGCGGGAACGCCACCATCGGGCGCGGATTGTGCAAGGCAACGCTCATATAGGAGGCTGGCATGAGAACACTCGAACAAGAATTCGCTGTCGAGATTTACGAACAAGTCGTGAAGTACGGTCGCGAAAATCCAAAGGACAGCGCCAACCGCAAGCAATACGGCTCCATGGCGCATAAATTGCCGATCCTGGTTCGTTCGGCTGGCCTGACCCAGGCGCTCGCTTTCGTGGACAGCCGCGGGAAAAACCCGCATCGCGACCTGCTGGAACATCTTGCCAGCGTCACAGCCGGTTGCGGGCGGGAAGATTTCCTGGAATTGAGTCGCAGGGCAGAATTGCAGCAATCCATTTACCTGACGCGACGGGCTATGCTGGCCCTTAAGTGGTATAAGCGCTTTGCACAATCGGTGTTGGAAGTAGAGGCGACCGACGAAGGCGAGGAGGTTTGAAAATGCCCGGGAATCGATACACGATCCTACAAAATGCCCGCGCACAGGCAAGCTCGCATGCCGGGCTGTGGCTGGATAAATATCTGCGGGACACAGATGAGCAGGCCAAGAAAAACCTGGTCGATGAAATTGTCCGTACCATCCAGCCTCCCGATGCATACCCGCGATTCTACGCACACTGGAAATATGCCCTGGAAGAAAACGGGGCCGTATCCAAGGTGGCGCGCGTTCATAGTCGTCTAGCGGTCAACCTGGGCGCTGAAGCGGTCTTGGAAACTTCGATCGCCCTGCACCATACCTATGGAACGCCCTATATCCCGGGCAGCGCCCTCAAGGGACTGGCTTCCCACTATGCAATGAAGCACCTGGACGAAAAGGAGTGGGGCAGGGAAAGTCAGGCCTTCAAGATCCTTTTTGGGAATACCGCCAATGCCGGTTACGTCACCTTCTTCGATGCGCTCTACGTTCCCGGCAGCGGCTACAAAGGCCAGGCGCTCTGGCCAGATGTGATCACCGTCCACCACCCGGATTACTACCAGACCGGGAAAACCCCGCCAGCGGATTGGGATAGCCCCACGCCCATCCCTTTCCTGACTGCTACCGGCGAGTACCTGGTTGCCCTGGCCGGGCCGGAAGAGTGGGTGAAAGCAGCCTTTGAGATCCTGACATTGGCGCTTGAAAAAGAAGGCGTTGGCGCGAAGACTTCCAGCGGCTATGGGCGGATGAAGTTTGCCGAGATGCGCAATGGGAGCGAAGATTTTGCCCCCGGGCAGAAGCAGACAGCCCAGGAAATCCCGTCCGGTTACCAGCGTGGCGTGGTCAAAAACTATTTGGATACCAAAGGCTACGGCTTCATCCAGCCGGATGCAGGCGGTAAGGATGTGTTTGTACACATGAGCAACTTTGCTTCAAGTGTATCTACATTGCGACCCAGGCAACGCGTGGTCTATAAACCTGGCCCGGGGAAGAAGCCGGGTGACGTGCAGGCTTTCGATGTTCGCATAGAATGACAAGTTTGGACCTGCCTGGCTGATTACTAAAAAGATCAACGAAAGATAAATCTATGGACATCCAATTCATCATCGAAGCGATCAAATTCTTCGAAAATATCAAGCCCAGCGTCGAAGGGTTGGCTGCCACTGGACCCGTTCTGGCGGCGGGCGCAAAAGCGGGTATCTATGTCATCAAAAAGGGCGCTAAACTAATTTCGTATCTCATTACGAATCAGAAAAACGCGCCCGAACTGCCTACGGTTAAAAAAGCGAATGTAGCGATTTTGGTTGATATCAACCGCCGGATGCTGGCAGATGTTTCCCGCTATCTCGAGGAACAGAAGCTGGACGCTGATGTCATTATCATCACCAACGACCCGACCTATAGCGCCAACATCCAATTTCTTGAGCCCTCCAAATCTGGGGATTGGGAGGACCTTGTGCGAGAGTTTTCGAGCGCGATGAACGGCATCAAGCGCATGGTCGGCGGGGCAAAAATGCACATTTTCCTCTCAACACCGCTTCCGCTGGCGTTTGCGCTTGGAGCGGTTTGGGGTACGGTGGACGAAGCCACCATCTATCATTGGGAAAAGGGCACCTATTTCCCGGCCATGCCTGTCTCGCGCAAGTTACGTATCGGTAAATAATGAATTGGGTGTGTTTCAAAGAGAGAGAACGTCCCGAAGGTTTTCTCGAGAGACCTTGACCGTTTTTTTTTATAAACCTTCGGGACGGTTGTTTCAATTGAAAGTGAATTGCCTTACTACTTCACGCCCCTCGAAATGACGGAAAGGAGTTGACCGCTATGCCGACTGCTGTGGTCATTCAACTGAAAGCATTACGCGATATGATCTTCGAAGGCTCCACCGGCGCGGCTGTGCACGGGTTCTGGTTCAAACGCTGGGCCGAACGGGACGCGTCGATGGCCGAACGCCTGCACGCCGCCGGCCCCGGTTTGCGCCGCGCATTCACCCTCTCGCCGCTCATGGACCTGCCCTACCTGCCGCGCAGGGGGTTGCAGGTCAAGGAGGGGGCCGCCACCTGGTTCCGGGTCACGGCGCTGGCCGACTGGCTGGAGGCCGCGCTGGAGCAGACCTGGCTGGCCGGGCTGGAAGGGACGCGCATCGAGATCGGCTCGCCGGAGTCCTTCGAAGTGACCGGGGTCGCCCGCGCGCCCGCGCAGCATCCCTGGGCCGGGCGGACCACCTACGCCGAATTGGCCGAGAAACACCTGTTCAACCTGCGCCCGCGCTCGCGCTGGGAACTGGAACTGGCCACGCCGACCACCTTCAAGGACAGTAAACAATATTTCCCCGTGCCGCTGCCGGAAAACCTGGCCCGCTCCTGGCTGGCGCGCTGGCAGGCCTTCGCGCCGCTGGCCCTGCCGGAGGACGTGCCGGACAAAGTGCGTTCTTCTGTTTCGATTTCCAGTTATAAATTGCGCACGCGCGTGATGAAGGAAGAGACGCGCGCGGTGCCCGGTTGCGTGGGCAGCCTGCGCTTGCAGGCGCACCAATTGCCGCCCTGCGATTGCGCCGCCGTCGATTTGCTGGCCGAATACGCCTTCTTCTGCGGCTCGGGTCACAAAACGACCCAGGGCCTGGGCCAGACGCGCGTGTTGTAACCTTGGCATGGAGAACCGTAGTGGCGACTTCAGTCGCGCTGTTCAAACGACTAAAGTCGTTACTACATGGCATTACTACATGGCATTACTGCATGGCATTACTACGCTGTCGTACCTACCGTTACGAATGCACCTTAACAACTGAATATTTTCTTTGATCTTTTGGGCTTCGGGGCATGCGATGGGGCTAAGAATTTCTTCGCAACGTCCCGAAGGTTGTTGCCAGGGTCAGTAACGGCGCGTGCGCAGCTTTCGGGACGTTCCTCTGGGATCATGTCATTGCGAGGCGTTCTTTGCCGAAGCAATCCCCCGTTAAACGTGATTCACTCGTCGAAAAGCCGCATCCGTTTAAGTGGAGATTGCTTCGTCGGGAAGATCACCCTCCTCGCTATGACATTAATAAGTTCCAGGTATTTCCATGCGATCCAATCGAAAGGTGCGGTTGGCCCGGCGGTTCTGGCAGTAGGCTTGAATGTAAGTATATTCGCCGCGCTGCTCGATAAGCAGAGGGGTAATGCGGCGTTTTTCAGTCTGGTAGCCGGGGGCACGGTACAGAATATCCAGGGCTTGCTGTAACTGGA
>DAOTXM010000508.1:0-2438 GCA_034435215.1 Anaerolineales bacterium | reverse complement strand
GGGGGCGTACGCCCCCCGCGCACACCATTTTTGCCGCCTCTTTAAATACAGGCTGAGTAGTTACCCTGGTTTTATAATTCTTGAATGTCTTATATCAAAGATCAATTTCTGCTAGACCCTGATGTAATTTTTCTCAACCATGGCTCCTTTGGAGCAACGCCCAAGCCAGTCATGGAAGCCTATCAGAACTGGCAGGTTAGACTTGAAAATCAGCCGGTGCGCTTCTTGGGTCGGGAAATAAATGAATTGTTATTGGAAGCGCGCAGAGTGCTCGGTGCATATTTGAATGCCGCCGCTGATGACCTTGTTTTCATCCCTAATGCTACACATGGAGCAAATCTCATTGCCCGGTCTTTCCATTTTGAACCAGGTGATGAAGTGTTGTCAACGAATCACGAATATGGCGCCTGTGATTATGCCTGGGAATTTGCCTGTCAGAAAACTGGCAGCTGTTACATTCGCCAGCCAATTCCCTTACCCATCCATAGTGAAGAAGAAACTTGCGAACAGTTCTTGAAGGGTGTGACTCAGCGCACAAAAGTGATTTACCTTAGTCACATCACTTCGCCAACGGCATTGCGCTTACCAGTCAAGCAGATTTGTCAACGCGCGATAGAAATGGGAATCCTGACAGTTGTGGATGCTGCTCATTCTCCCGGACAGATCCCTGTTGATTTGTTGGATCTCAAAGCAGATGTGGTTTTTGGGAATTGTCACAAATGGATGTTGTCACCGAAGGGAGCGGGTTTCCTGTATGTGCGGCGTGAAATTCAACCTATGATCAAGCCGCTAATTGTCAGTTGGGGCTATCATGCTACCGATGAGATCGCAACAGGGTCGCAGTTCATTGATTACTTGCAATGGACAGGTACACATGATCCGTCTGCATATTTATCAGTACCGGCAGCAATCCAGTTCATGCACGATAATGCGTGGGAAAAAGTTCAGCAGGAATGCCATGCGTTGTTGAGAAATGCACTCGAACAGATTTGTGATCTGGTAGAGATGGAACCACTTTATCCTTTGGATTCAAATTTCTATGCCCAGATGGGTATCGCCCCTTTACCGAATTCTGACCCGGCTATTTTGAAAAAGCGTTTGTATGCTGAATACAAAGTAGAGGTTCCATTGATCCAGTGGGAAGACAAACAGTTCATTCGTATATCCGTTCAGGGATATAATACCAAAGAAGACCTTGATATATTAGCAAGCGCTTTGAAGAAATTGTTGCCTGAAGTTAGAATTTAGTCTGGTCTGCCCAAGGATCGAACCCAACCACGAAACGGGCTTCTGACTTGAAACCATGATGTGATTTACGCTTATCACTATAAATGGCTTTGCGCACCAAAAGGGGTTGGATTTCTCTACGCACAGCCCGAAGTCCAGGAACTGCTGGAGCTGTTGGTCGTTTTGTGGGGCTGGAAGAGTGAGAAACCTGGCCAGTCACAATTCGTGGATCTTCATGAGTGGTGGGGGACGCGAGATATTGCCTAAAACTAATATCATTACGCTCAAATCGCGCTTGTACGAGGAATTTTGGATTGAAGTACCGTTGCTGGAGTGGAATGGCTATAAACTGATTCGTGTTTCAGTGCAAGGATACTATGGGCAGTGATATCGATACATTGATCTTTGCTTTGACGGATTGTTACCTTTGAATGTCATGTGATCTTGTCTGCCAGCGGATGGATTACTTTCAGTTCCAAATGCTCTTCATAGCCATCAAAGTCACTATCGTTGTGTAATAGTTTATACTTGTTCTCGATGCAATATGTGGCGATCAGGCTGTCCATTGTTTTGCGGACAGTGACCCCCTTTTGTCGCAGGAATCGATAGTTGCGCGCGCTTTGCACCGCCAGCGTTGAATTGACCATACTCACTTGCATAAACTTGCCCAACGCGCGCCGGGCTTTTTCGAATTGAGCGTCATCTCGAAAACCTTGTAATACTTCGGCCAGGATCAAATCACCTACCAGCACCGGTATGGAATCAAGGATGCTGTCTAGATAATCGGTTTGCGATGTCGCACGTCCGTTGAAGTAATCCACCCAAACAGTGGAGTCAACCAATAGCATGATGGCTCACTCCGCCGTCCGCGCTTGGCGTTGTGCATCGAGATCGCCCTCCCACTGCAATTTACCGCGCAAGTTGCGGAGTTCGGACTGCTCCCGTAGTAAAACGAGCGTACGCAAGGCTTCTTGCACTACTCCGCGCTTGGTTTTAATACCTGTCAATTTTTGAGCGCGTTCAATTAATTTGTCATCGAGCACGATGTTGGTTCGCATGGCTGCCTCTTGATGATGTGTATTATTGAGTTTCGCAAAATGAAAAGAACGGATCATAGTTTCAACTTAGCATGAGCAAAGAAAGCCTGCTTCAGCCAGTTCATTTTACCGATCTCAGTGATGGAGGTCGTCACCGCATGCTCAAGATGATGA
>DAOTXM010000507.1:0-2513 GCA_034435215.1 Anaerolineales bacterium | reverse complement strand
AGTTCCAGGTCAACCCCAAGAACATCCCCGGTGGACGGGAAGCAGATACGATGGGCGAATTGATCGTCAACATCCTGGAGAGCGACGAAATCGCGGAATTGATCGAGGTCTCCTTCGCCCCGGACGCCGAGGCAGCCCACGCGGCCGTCGATACGCAGGCCTCCCAGGTGGCGATCATCATCCCGCCGGATTTCTCGAAGCAGTTCGCCGACCAGGACGGCGAGGCGGTGATCGAGTTCTACCAGGACCCCACTCTGACTATCGGTCCCGGCATCATCCGCGCGATCATGAACCGCTTTATGGACGGGATGGCGGGTGTCAAGATCGCGGTAAACGTCTTCCGCGATGAAGCTGACTCAGACGAATATACCATGGTTGGTCTGGTCGTCCAGCAATACCTGGATACTTCTCTGGCACTGCGCGAGCACCCGGAAGAGGACATGTTGGATGTACGCACCCCTTCCAACACGCTGCAGAGTGAAACGGAGCAGAACCAGAACCTGATGCTGAGCATCATCAGTCCCATCATGGGCGGGATGATGATCTTCTACGCCTTCTACACCGGCGCGTCCACCGCCCAGAGCATCCTCAAGGAAGAGGAAGAGCGCACCCTGCCACGCCTGTTCACTACGCCTACTTCCCAAGCCAGCATCTTGAGCGGCAAGCTGCTAGCTGTTTTTCTGACTGTCTCGGTACAGGTGGCTGTACTGCTCCTGGCCGCACGTTTGATCTTCGAAATTCATTGGGGCGACACACTTGCTGTCGCCCTGATGGCAATTGGCATCGTGTTCAGCGCCTCGTCTTTCGGCGTATTTCTAAACTCCTTCCTGAAGAGCACCAAACAAGGTGGCATACTGTTCGGCGGCGCGTTGACCGTGACCGGCATGCTCGGCATGATCAGCATCTTCGCCATGAACTCACCGGCTGCGGCGCGCATGGGCGACACGGTCTCGCTGCTGGTGCCGCAGGGTTGGGCCGTGCGCGGCTTGATGCAGACGATGAACGGAGAGCCGATCTCCAGCGTGCTGGTAACGACCCTGGTTTTACTGATCTGGAGCGCCGCATTTTTTGTCATCGGTGTGTGGCGATTTAATAAGCGCTATGCGTAAACCCTCACCCCCTGCCCCTCTCTCAATGGGAGAGGGGAGAGATTGAATTATGACCCGCATCCTCGACATCGCCTTCAAGGACCTGCTGCAATTGACGCGTGACTTCAAGACCTTCATGTTCTTGCTGCTCATGCCGGTCCTGTTCACCTTCTTGTTCGGGTACGCCTTCGGCGGATTCAGCGGGGGCGAATCGGACTCGCGCCTGCCGGTCGGTTACCTGGACCAGGACGACACCTGGCTCAGTCAGGCCCTGCACGATCAATTGGCGGACTCGGATGTCATCCGATTGGACGAAGACCCAACCCGCACCTACCCGGACCTGGAACTGCTCGTCGCTGAAGGAGACCTGGCAGCCGTCATCATCGTCCCGGACCGCTACGGCGCAACCTTTCTCAAAGGGAAAAATGCCCGCCTGATCATCATTGCGGACACCAGCACCTCGGTCTGGACGACCATCGAAGCCGAGGTCATGGCAACGATCAGCCGCCTGGACAACGCCGTGCGCACAGCCTCCATCCTGGAGGGGATCGACGCGGAGCGCATGCCGTTCAGCTATGCCTTCAAACAAAGCTTGAAGGCCTGGGACGAACCCCCCATCGCCGTGGTCGAAACCACCAGCAGCGTATTGGAAGCGGGCGAAGATAGCGTCGCAGCGCTGGCGCATACTTCGCCGGGGATGATGCTACAATTTGCTATCGCCGGTTTGTTGACCTGTGCGCAGGTCATCGTCGCCGAACGCAAGTCACGCACGCTGCAACGCCTGCTCACCACCGCCGCGCGGCGCTTCGATATCCTGTTCGGACATTATCTTGCGATCTTTACACTCATATCCACCCAGTTCATCATCCTGATTGCTTTCGGACAGTTTATCCTGCGCGTTAATTATCTGCGGGAACCAGCAGCAACGCTCCTGGTGGCCTTCTGCGCCGCGCTGTGCATCTCAGCCTTGGGCCTGCTGATCGGCGTGCTGGCCCGCAGCGAGGAGCAGGCGGTCACCTTCTCGCTCCTCCCGATGTTCGTGCTCTCCGGGCTGGGCGGCGCCTGGGTGCCGCTGGAAGTGACTGGAGAAACCTTTGCCACGATCGGCCACCTCTCGCCAGTCGCCTGGGCCATGGACGGCTTCAAGAACATCAGCATCCGCGGGCTGGGATTTGAATCAGTCCTGCTACCGGCTGCTGCGCTGGCGGGATATGCAGTGGTATTTTTTGCTCTTGCGGTGTGGAGACTGAGCGCGGTGGAGGAGAAATAATACCTCAATCGTTGATGGCTTCTAATTTGGGTATCACCATAGGGCAATACCTTTACTGCATGTAAGAATCTAACCAGCGATTCCTTCAAACTAAAGCACTTACAGTATCATTTCAGTAAATAATCAGTACATCACGAAACAACCGGGAGAAGCGC
>DAOTXM010000506.1:0-11920 GCA_034435215.1 Anaerolineales bacterium | reverse complement strand
AATTTGGAGTGGGAACGCGTATTCGCGCGTTAACACTCCAAATTTCGGCATTTTTCCCGCCAAAAAAGGCAGAGCCATATTTACATGACAAAAATCACCGAAATTATTGACATGCATTCATATTTGCAGGTTGAGCTTAATGATACAATGCTAACGGACATACGTCATTAAACCCATCTTGGAGTTTCTATGCAGAACGAATGGCTTTACATTGGTTTGTTCTTGATCGTAGGAGTGGCGCTCCCGGCAGCAGCCCTGATCCTGGCGTGGTTGATTTCGCCAAAGAAGCCGAATCCCATCAAAGATAGCACGTATGAATGCGGTATGGAGACTGTAGGGGAAAGCTGGGTACAATTCAAAGCACAATACTACATCTTTGGTCTGGTCTTCCTGATTTTCGATGTGGAAACGGTCTTCCTGTTCCCGTGGGCTGTATCCCTGGGTCAGTTGCCGCTCTTTGCGGTCATCGAGGGTCTCATTTTTATCCTTATCCTCGTTGCCGGACTGGTATACATTTGGCGTAAGGATGCATTGGAGTGGGTCTGATTTATTTGTGAAAGACAAAAAGGCTGATAGGAAATGTCCTCTCAGCCTTTTATTTGTCCCCTACGGGGATGGTATGTAAGGAGGAACGTTGCATGAACTTTTGGACTGACCCAATTCAAATGACAGCTGACTGGTTGATGGGTTTGTTCATGGGCTGGGGTATGGCTGAGAGCCTGGCAAATGTACTCATTAACCTGCTTGGCATCGTCATTTTGGTCACCATTATGCTGGTGATCGACATCTTGCTGGTCTGGATCGAGCGGAAAGTCGTCGCGCGCTTCCAGGACCGTCTGGGGCCGAACCGCGTGGGACCGTTTGGTCTGATCCAGCCCTTTGCCGACATCATCAAGTTGTTCATCAAGGAGAACATCACCCCGGCTGGCGTGGACAAAGTGGTCTATAACCTGGCCCCGGTCCTGTCAGTATTCTCGGTGCTGATCTTGTGGGCGATCATCCCGCTGGCGCCGGTGATCTTCGGCGTGGATTTGAACGTCGGCTTGTTGTACTTAGTAGCCGCAGGCGCGGTCGGCACGCTGTCCATCATTATGGCTGGTTGGTCATCGAACAACAAATTCGCGTTGCTGGGTGCTTTCCGCCAGGTGGCTGCCATGATTTCCTACGAAATCCCGATGGTGGTGGCCCTGCTCATCCCCACCGTCCTGGCCGGGACGATGGGCATGCTCGGCATCAGCCAGGCGCAACAGGGCCTGTGGTATGTCTTCCTTTCGCCGCTGGGTGCCCTGATCTTCTTGATCAGCGCCGTGGCGGAGCTGGGGCGCGCACCCTTCGACCTGAGCGAAGGCGAATCCGAGGTGGTGGCCGGTTTCCATATCGAGTATTCGGGGATGAAGTTCGGCTGGTTCTATGCGGGCGAGTTGTTGCACGCCTTTACCTTCGGTGGCTTCTGGGGCATCCTGTTCTTCGGCGGCTACCATTTCTTCGGGCTGGAAAACCTGGGCCCGCTGGTGGCGGCGGCGATCGTGCTCTTCAAGGCTTTGCTGGGCTACTGGGTCATCATGTGGATCAAGTACACGCTGATGCGCATCCGCATCGACCATATGCTGGCCTTCAACTGGAAGTTCCTGGTCCCGCTTTCCCTGGTGGTCTTAATGGTGACGGCACTGCTCAACACGCTTCTGCGCGGGACTTCGGCCTGGGTCTTTGGCCTGAGCATGTTCCTGGCGAATGCCTTGATCGCCTGGATCACGGTCGAGATCCTGCGCGGCCGTAGCCGGGCAGAGCGTGAAAAAATGGAAGGTCCTGCGCAGCCTGTTGCCGGGGCGGCAAATCATTAGCAGGCGGGAGGAGCAACTATGACAATTCTCTTTCTGATTACTGCAGCGGTGATCCTGGTTCCGGCCTTTATGGTTGTGACTGCGCGCAATCTGGTGCATGCTGCGTTGTGGCTGGTAGCGTCCCTGTTTGGAGTGGCGATGTTATACGCCCAGCTTAACGCTGGTTTTATGGCAGTGGTACAGGTGGTGATCTATATCGGCGCAATCGCTATCTTATTTATCTTTGCTGTCATGTTGACTCGCCGAGAAATGCGCGACAAGGGTCCCGGCCTGAATAAGAATTGGTGGGCGTCTGCGCTGGTCAGCCTGCTGGTCTTTGTCGGGTTGACGCTCTTGCTGTCGAGCTGGGGTGGTTTCTCGAAGACCTCAGCAGCCCTGCCGTCCGGGTTCGATGCGGTCAGCGCGTTGGGGAACGCGCTGGTTTCGCCGGATGCCTACGTCCTGCCGTTCGAAGTGGCTTCCATCCTGCTGGTGGCGGCCCTGGTTGGCGCGGTGTATATCGCGTTCAATCCCCGTTCCGGGGACAACCGGAAATAGGAGCAGACTATGATCCCCCTTTCCTGGTATCTCATTCTCTCAGCCTTGCTGTTCAGCATTGGACTGTTTGGTGTGCTGGCCCGCAGGAACGCAATCGCCATCCTGCTGGGCGTCGAGTTGATGCTGAACGCGGTGAATATCAACCTGGTAACCTTCTGGCGCTACTTGAACCCTGTCCAGATGACTGGCCAGGTGTTTGCCATTATCGTTTTCGCCGTGGCGGCTGCCGAAGTAGCGGTTGGCCTGGCGTTGGTGATCTCGGTCTACCGTAACCGCAAGACAGTGGTAGCCGATGAACTCGACATGATGAAGTGGTAGGGATACATTATGGCAACTGAGACCCTTATTTGGTTAATTCCCCTCCCGCCCGTCCTGGCGTTCTTCCTGATTATCCTGTTCACGAACAAGAATAAGGCCATGAGCCACACGATCGGTGTTGGCGCAGCGGCCCTTTCGTGGTTGGGCAGCATGGTGGTTTTCTTCACTGCCATTGGGGTAGAACACCTGGGCGAGCACCCGTTTGAATCTTCCATTCCCTGGCTGCCAACGGGTAACACCTGGTTCAATATCGGCATCCTAATCGATCCGTTCGGTGCGGCGACGTTGTTCTTCGTAGCCTGGACGATTTTCATGATCTTCCTGTATAGCGTTGGCTATCAAAACTACGGCCAGCCGGTGGGCGACCATGACCGTCCCGGTCTGCCGCCGCACGGTGCCACCGTCACCGACGAGCATGGACACAAACACATGGTGCCTTCGGTCGAACCGATGTACTCGCGCTTCTTCGCCTTTCTGGGCCTGTTCGCCTTCGGGATGTACACGCTGGTGGTCTCCGACAACCTGCTGACCCTGTTCGTCGGCTGGGAGATCATGGGCCTGTGTTCGTATCTGTTGATCGGTTTCTGGTACGGTAAGAAATCGGCGCGAGATGCGGCCATCAAAGCCTTTATGACCACCCGTATCGGCGACGTGTTCATGCTGCTGGGGATTGCCTTCCTTTATTCGGCGACCGGTACGCTGTCATTCCGCGAAATCTTCACGGAAGAGGTACTGCATGTCCTGGCGACCACTGCAACCCCCATCCTGGGCCTCTCTGCCGCCGGGTTGATCGCTCTCTTACTTTTCATCGGCACGATCGGCAAGTCCGCGCAGTGGCCGCTGCACGTCTGGCTGCCCGATGCGATGGAAGGCCCGACCCCGGTCAGCGCGATGATCCATGCGGCCACGATGGTCTCGGCTGGCGTGTACGCGGTCATCCGCATGTTCCCGCTGCTGACGGCGGATTTCAGTGGTCATGGCCTGACACCTGCCATGAGTGTGGTGGCCTTCATCGGTGCATTCACGGCTCTGTTCTCGGCGACCATCGCGGTGGCGCAAAATGACATCAAGCGCGTGCTGGCTTACTCCACGATCTCTCAGTTGGGCTTTATGATCGCGGCGGCAGGAATTGGTGCGTACGTCGCTGCGGCCTTCCACCTGATCACGCATGCCTTCTTCAAAGCCTTGCTCTTCCTGGGTTCTGGCTCGGTCATCCATGGCATGGAACATGGGGTGTTGCATACTGGTAACCATCAGGTCGATCCGCAGAATATGTTCAATATGGGCGGCCTGCGCAAAAAGATGCCCATCACTTTTTGGACCTTCCTGATCGGCGGCTTTGCCCTATCCGGGTTTCCGCTGGTGACAGCTGGTTTCTGGTCGAAGGACGAAATCCTGGCGGATGCCTGGGCGCACGGTCATTTGGTGGTCTTTATCACCCTGGCGGTGGCTGCCTTCCTGACGGCTTTCTACACCATGCGCCAGATCACACTGACTTTCCTGGGCGAACCCCGTACCAGGGAAGCCGAACACGCCCAGGAGACTCCCTGGACGATGACCGTTCCGCTGATCGTGTTAGCTATCTTTGCAATCGCTTACGGTTGGGTCGGCATCCCGGAACATTTCCCGCTGTTGGGTGGTATCGTCCCGAATTGGTTCCATGATTTTGTCGGCCATACACTGGCAGAGGTCCCGGAAGCGCCTGAATTCAGTTGGATTCCGCTGTTGACATCCCTGGTTGTCGCCCTTGGCGGACTGTTCTTCGGCTGGCTGGTCTATCGCAATGTCACGTCAGTCGCAGAAGATAAGCACCAGATCCCGGTGCTGAAGAACAAGTGGTACTTCGACGAGGCCTATGACTTCCTGTTCATCAGGCCGGCTTACTGGTTCGCTGAGACCTTCGTCTACAAGTGGATGGACCTGGGCCTGATCGACGGCATCCTGCACGCCTTCGGCAAGGTCACCGCCTTCCTCGGTACGAGCATCCGGCAATACATCGACAAGCTGATCATCAACGAACTGATGGGCGATGGCACTGCCCGCCTGGCGCAGTGGTTTGGCGGCCGCCTGCAGCCCCTGCAAACCGGCCGCATCCAGCAATACATGCTGGCTTCGCTGGGCATCCTGATCCTCGTTGGCGGCCTGCTATTCTCCCTGCTGGTGGGCGGGTAAAAGGAGACCACGATGGATTTCATCAACAACTATCTTCTGAGCCTGATACTTTTCTCGCCAACCCTGGTGGCACTGATCATCTTCTTCCTGCCCAGGGACGAGATGAAACTTATCCGTTGGACAGCACTGGTTGGCAGCCTGTTCCCGTTTGCGCTCTCGCTGGTTCTGTGGTTCTCTTTCAACCCAAACGTGAAAGGGTTCCAGTTCGAAGAGCAATACACCTGGTACGAGGCGATCAACTCCACCTTTCATCTGGGGATAGACGGTCTCTCCCTGACCATGGTCCTGCTGACCACCCTGCTGACGCCGCTGGCGATCCTGGCCTCGTTCAATATCAGCGACCGGGTCAAGGCTTACATGATGCTGTTCCTGTTCCTCGAGACGGGCATGCTGGGCGTCTTCATGGCGCTCGACCTGCTGATTTTCTTCGTTTTCTGGGAGATCGGTCTGGTGCCGATGTACTTCCTGATCAACCAGTGGGGCAGCGCCAACCGGAACTATGCTTCGCTCAAGTTCATGATCTACACGATGGGTGGCTCGCTGGGACTTCTCCTGGCCGTCCAGATGCTGGGCGTCGCTTTCGGGACCTATGACCTGACCCGCCTCTACGAACTTTGGCCTGCGGCTCAATCCTTAGCCAACCTCCCGGCCTGGCTGAATGTTGGCACCGTCAAAACGGTGGCCTTCTGGGCCTTTGTGGTTGCCTTCGCGGTCAAAGTCCCGCTATGGCCGTTCCACACCTGGCTGCCGGATGCGCACACGGAAGCTCCCACGGCCGGGTCCATGATCCTGGCGGGCGTGCTCTTGAAGTTGGGCGCGTACGGCTTCCTGCGGTTGATCCTGCCGTTGTACCCGGGGCAGGCCCAGGTCTATGCCGGTGCGCTGGCTTTCCTGGCGGTAGCAGCCATCATCTTTGGTGCGTTCGGTTCCTACGGCCAGACCGACTTCAAGCGCCTGGTTGCTTACTCCTCGGTCAACCACATGGGTTTCGTGGTGTTGGGCATCGCGGCTGCCGCGGCTGCTTATGGCTCGAGCAATGAGGTCTGGAAAGCCAGTTACCCGATTGCCTTGAACGGCGCCATCCTGCAGATGTTCAACCACGGGCTTTCGGCGGCGGGCATGTTCTTCCTGGTCGGCGTGATCTACGAGCGGACGCACACCCGTAACCTGAACGATTTCGGCGGCCTGTTCCCGTTAGTGCCGGTTTACGGCGGCATCCTGATTTTCACCAGCATGGCCTCGCTCGGCTTGCCTGGTTTGAACGGTTTCGTGTCCGAATTCCTGGTGGTACGAGGCAGTTGGCCGATCCTGACTGCATACACGGCCATTGGCATGCTCGGTTTACTCTTTACAGGTGCGTATATCCTGAAAGGGATCAAATCGGTGTTGCATGGCCCAATGAACGAACATTGGGCGCATGGCGAGCATAAATTAACCGAGATCAATATCCGCGAAATCGTCGTCATGGCTCCGCTCATGGTTCTGATCTTATGGATCGGCATCTGGCCGGCCTGGATCCTGAACGTGATCAACAAAGCCGTGGTTTCGTTGTTCTAAGAGGTGGATCATGACATTTCCGATCCTGAGCGTTATCGTTTTCACCCCGATTGTTGCAGGAATGCTGATTCTACTCATGCCTGCCCAACGCAAGAACGAGGTCCGCGTCACGGCGCTGGCCGCGGCGACCTTTGCCCTGCTGTTATCGTTTTGGGTCTACTTTACTTATGACTCGAATGCAGCGGGATATCAGTTCCAGGAAAGTTATAACTGGCTGCCTGCCCTGGGCATCGGCTATCACGTAGGTGTGGACGGGATGAGCGCCCCGCTCGTCCTACTGACCGGCGTGGTCATGTTCACCGGCGTGTTGATCTCCTGGGGCATCGAGGACCGGCCGCGCGAGTTCTTTGCCTTCCTGTTCATCCTGGCCAGCGGGGTGTTCGGCGTCTTTTCTTCCCTGGATCTGTTCCAATTGTTCTTCTTTTACGAAATCGCGGTCTTCCCGATGTACCTGCTGATCGCGATTTGGGGCTGGGTGGTGACGCGCGAATACGCGGCCATGAAGCTGACCTTGTACCTGTTCATCGGTTCAGTGGTTGCCCTGGTCGGCGCGCTGGCGATGTACTGGATTGCCTACCAGAATACGGGCATCTTGTCGTTCGATATGCTGCAACTGGAAAAAGCGAATTTCTCCGAGCAATTCCAAATCGTCTGGTTCCTACCGGTTTTCCTGGGATTTGCGGTGCTGGGCGGCATCTGGCCCTTCCATAACTGGTCGCCTGACGGCCACGTGGCCGCGCCCACGGCTGTTTCCATGTTCCATGCAGGTGTGTTGATGAAACTGGGCGCTTTCGCTGCCTTGCGTGTCGGTATCATGCTCCTGCCGCAGGGCGCAGAGTTCTGGTCCCCGCTGATTATGGGATTGGCGGCCATTGCCGTGGTCTACGGCGCGTTCATCGCCTTCATGCAGGAAGACCTGAAGTACATGATCGGGTTCTCGTCGGTATCGCACATGGGCCTGGTCATGCTGGGCCTCTCCACCCTGAACAAGACCGGTCTCACTGGCGCGGGTGTGCAGATGTTCTCGCACGGCGTGATGACGGCGCTCTTCTTTGCTGTGACCGGCATGATCTACGATCGCGCGCATACCCGCCAGATCCCGGAACTGGGCGGTATGAGCAAAGTAATGCCGTTTGCCGCGATTGGCTTTATCATTGGCGGCCTGGTCTCGATGGGCATGCCCCTTTTCTCCGGTTTCGTCGCCGAATTCCCTATTTTCATGGGCGTCTGGTACGTGCAGCCCTGGGTGGCGATCATCGCCAGCATATCGATTGTGATCACGGCGGCCTATATCATGCGCAACATCCGCGATGTTTTCTTCAGGCCGATGCCGGAAAATCTCGAAGGACATATCACGGACGTAAATGTCCTGGATAAAATCGCCATCATCACAGTTTGCGCGTTCATGATTGCCATCGGATGGTTTCCAAGTCTGATCGTGCCGATGGTGCAGACTGGCGTGGACAACATCCTGCGCCTTTTGGGAGGTGCGTAAATGTCTTATACTCCAACCATGTTCCTCTCGATCCTCCCTGAAATCCTGCTTCTCGTTCTAGGGCTGATCCTGCTGATCATCGAGCCCTTCTGGAAGGACGAGAAACACCGCAATGCTGGCTGGTTGACCGCTGGCGGTCTGCTGGCGGTCATGGCGATCAGTCTATTTGTCGGCCGTCCCGGTGAACCGACGATGGTCTTCGGCGGTGTGCTGCGTTATGACTGGCTGGGTTTCTTCTTCAAGATGTTGTTTATCTTTGGTGCGGCCGCGACGGCGTTGTTCATGATGGATCATGAGACGCTGGGCAAACGGGGTGAGTCCTATATCCTGTTAGTGGCTGCTACGCTCGGTATGAATCTGATGGCTACTGCTGCTGACCTTGTCATGCTCTACCTGGCGATCGAAACCACCTCGATCCCGCTCTACGTTTTGGCTGGTTTCATGGTATCGGACGAGCGATCCACCGAAGCCGGGTTCAAGTACCTGCTCTTCGGTGCGATGACCTCGGCCATCATGCTCTATGGCTTCAGCCTGCTCTTCGGTTTTGCCGGCACCACCAACCTGTACGAACTGGCTTCTATGGCGATAGCAGGCCAGTTATCCCTGGGTGTTGCGCTGGGACTGGTCGTGCTCATTGTGGTGGGACTTAGCTTCAAGGTCTCGATCGTCCCGTTCCACTTTTGGGCGCCGGATGTCTACACCGGTGCGCCGACCCCGGTGGCTGGCTTCCTGTCCACGGCTTCGAAGGCAGCCGGTTTCGCGGTCCTGGTGCGCCTGTTCTTGGTGGTTTTCCCCGATATTGCCTACAACTGGGCTTCCATTCTTGCCGTGCTTTCGGCCATCACGATGACTTTGGGCAACCTGGTAGCGATGAAGCAAACCAATATCAAACGCCTGCTAGCCTATTCTTCGATTGCACATGCGGGTTACGCCATGATCGGCGTGGTGGCAGTTTCGAAATTGGGTGTCACCAGCGTGGTGTTCTACCTGCTGGCATACATCATAACGAACCTGGCAGCCTTCGGTATCGTGATGGCCTTCGGGCGCGTGACCGGCTCGGACGAGATCAAGGATTACGCCGGGATGAGCCGCCGTTCACCCGGACTGGCGTTTGCGATGCTGGTGGCTTTCCTGTCGCTGGCGGGCATGCCGCCCTTTGGTGGCTTCGTGGCCAAGGTCTTTGTCTTTGCCGCGGCTGTGCAGGTCAATATGGTCTGGCTGGCGGTCATCGGTATTCTCAATTCCATCGTCGGCCTGTACTACTATTTGACGGTTATGAAGGTGGTGTACCTGTATCGCATGGAAGGCGAAAACGAGGAAGCGCACCCCATCCCATTGACCCGCCCGTACGCGATCGGCCTGTTTGTTCTTACGCTGGGGATCGTGCTGGTCGGTACGCTGTTCGCCCCGTGGTTTGGGCTATCGGGTGCTGCGGCTTTGAACCTGTTCTAAATTGTAAAGTGACAGTCACTACGCCCCTCGTTTCGGGATGCTTCCCCTGGCGGGGACGATGCGCAAAAGTGACTGTCACTTGGATGCAAATTGACGCTCATTAAACCCTTGTGATATAATCCGCAACCAATGAGCCAGCCGGACAACCGCTCGAACAATCGCTTTAATATCATCCTTGCATCGGTTGTCGGGCAGGTGGGTTGTCTTACACCAGTGATTTTGCTCGGTGCATTGTTTGCAGGGTTGTGGCTCGACCGTCAGTTCGATACAAAGCCACTTTTTACAATTCTATTCATCGTTGGAAGCGCGCCGGTCTCGGTCTTTGTCCTCTACCGGATCGTACGTTCGGCGACTTCAAAATTGAAAACAAACAATCAAGACAAACGTAACGAGGAGGAAGCGAATCGTGAATGAAAAACCCAAGAAGCGCGTTTGGGGACGCTGGGTGGTGCTGGCGGCAATCATTCTGGGGCTGTTCCTGTTTACCGGTTTCTTTGGGATCGGATTGGGGATCAAACCCATCATGCCGGAAGTGTTTCTGCCTGGCGAAAGATTTAGCAAATACCCGCTTTTCACTATTCCATTCATCGGCCCGTTCTATTTGACGAACACTACCATTGGGTTGCTGGGTGCAGACCTGGTCGTGTTGTTGATTGCCCTGGGCGTCTCTCGGGGGGTGAAAAGCGGCAAAATGGTCTTGACAGGGATTGGCGGCGCCGTGGAAGCCATGCTGGAAATGTTGCACGGCATTACGGAAAGCACCGCTGGAAAGTGGACCAAAGTCATTTTTCCCTGGTTTGCGACGATCACCCTGCTGGTCCTGGCAGCCAATTGGCTGGGTCTATTGCCGGGTGTGGAAACCATCGGCATCCCTCATCATGTCGAGCACGAGGGTTATGCCTTGAAGGATATTGCTACCATTGGCGGTTTTAAAATTCAAACTGTCTGGGATGAAGGCATTGCGGCGACCGAGACCGAGCATCTGGAAGGTACGGAAGCACATGAAGAGGGGGGAGCTTATGCCATCATTCCCTTCTTTCGCCCGGTTTCCACGGATTTGAACTTCACCTTTGCGCTGGCGATTGTTGCGGTCATTATGGTGCAGGTGATTGGTTTCCGTTCCCAGGGGATTGCCTACCTGTGGAAATTTTGGAATGTGGGCACGTTGTTCAGCAAGCCCATATTCGGTTTTATTGATTTTGCAGTAGGGCTGCTCGAACTGATCTCGGAGTTCTCCAAGATCCTGTCGTTTGCCTTCCGTCTTTTCGGAAACATGTTTGCAGGCGCCGTGCTCCTGTTTGTCATTGGTTCCCTGGTGCCTGTCTTTGCACAATCCATGTTCTATCTGTTGGAATTCTTTGTTGGCCTGATCCAGGCTATTGTCTTCGGTATGTTGACCATGACCTTTATGGCACAGGCCACACAGGGTCACGGCGAGCATCACGAAGAAGCGCATGCGTAGTTCGGGCGGATGTTTACGCCCGGGAAACACACCATATGTAGTGGCGGTTCCCCCGCCCGAAACTTGAATCGGAGGTATTTTGAAATGGATGTCGAAGCTGCTGCCATTCTAGGCAAATTGATCGGTGCTGGCCTGGCCATGATCGGGGCTATCGGTGCAGGTGCAGGGATTGGTATCGTCACCGGCGGTGCGGTACAGGCTATGGGTCGCAACCCGGATGCAACCGGCACCATCCAGACGAATATGATCCTTGGCATTGCCTTTGCCGAAGCCGTTGCGATCTATTGTCTGGTTGTCGCACTCCTAATCCTGTTTGTGTTCTAAATCGGGAGGGTGCTTTGGAAGCTCTAGGTATTAACTTACCCTTTTTGTTGGTTCAGATCGTCAACCTCATCATCGTCTATACCGTCGTGGCGAAATGGATCGTTGGTCCGATCGGCGGTTTGCTGGAAAAACGCCGCCAGAACATTGCGCAAGGGCTGGAAGACGCTCGCATAGCTGCTGAGGCGCGTGCCAATGCAGAGAAAGAAGCTGCCAAGATCATCGCCGATGCGCAGGCAGAGGCCAGCAAGGTGGTGCGCGAGGCCAATGAGCGTGCGCAAGGAGTCGCCAAGGAAGTCAAGGCGGAGGCTGAGGCCGAAGCGGTCAAGGCGCGCGAGGCTGCTCTGTCGGAAGCCGAGGCGGAGCGCAATCGCATTCTCGGTGACTTACGCGGCCAGGTGGCTGCCTTGTCCATTGCAGCGACCCAGAAACTGATCGGTGAAGCGTTGGATGAGAAGCGCCAGCATGCTCTCCTGGATGAATTCTTCTCTGGTGTTCAGTCCGGCAAGGTTGTCGTCTTGGATGACGTCAGCTTCAAAGGCGAAGCTGCCGAAATTACCAGCGCTCTGCCGTTGACCGAAAAAGAGCAGGATGCCGTCAAGAAGAATGTGTTGTCCAAAGTTGGTGCGCAGGCGGTTTCTTTCCGGGTCGACCCGTCCATCCTGGGTGGTCTGGTCATCAAGGTCGGTGACAAAGTGATGGATGGCTCTGTGGCCGGTAAGCTGGAAGGCCTGCGCCAGAACCTGAAATAAAACAGATTGACTG
>DAOTXM010000505.1:0-3080 GCA_034435215.1 Anaerolineales bacterium | reverse complement strand
CGTTTCTGGCGGGATTTATCCACAGATAAACGCAGATAAACACCGATTCTTGATAAATGATCCTGAATAATCCCTTTCATCTGTGTTTATCTGTGGTGAATTTTTGCCCTTTCCCGTTAAAAACGGTAGAGCCAATAATTTCCCATCTCCCTTTGGGACGTGTGCCCGCTAGGGTATAGGGATAGGGTGAGGGTATGTTCAACTACATTCAACTTACAGAGGACGAAATCGAATATTGCGAAGTTGCTCCCACTTCGGGCCTGCCCAATGGTGAACGATTGTTCGTCGATATCGGTGATAGGCCAATCGTGGTTTTCAACATCGCCGGGCAGCTATTTGCGATCGGTGATGTCTGCACCCACGACGACGGTCCGCTCGGGGATGGAGACATCGAAGGTTACAACGTCGTCTGCCCCCGTCACGGCGCGGAGTTCGACGTTCGCACTGGCAAGGTCATGTCCATGCCCGCGGTGGTGGACATCCCGGCCTACCCGGTCAGGATCGTGGACGGGGTGATCCAAGTCGGCGTTCCAAAAGAATAATTTCGGGTATCTTCCCAACCTTTGTGATTTGCTGAAATTTGTTTTCAGGTAGCGGCCGGGACCACGCATCCCGGCTTTTTTGACTTGTGAAGCCAAACCCCCTATAATGAAAATGGATTGAAAGGAGGTCCCTATGTTGGTTGCCAAACAAGTTGCCGACTTGATTACCTCCACGCGTGTGTTGATCGCATTTTGTCTGGTATGGATTGGGAGCGTCCGGGGAGCCGCCGGGCTCTACCTTGCAGCCTGGATGATGATCGCTGATTGGGCTGGCGACATGGTGGATGGACGCATCGCCCGGCGCAGCCGCGTGCAATATCGTACCTGGATCGGTGATCACGACCTGGAAGTAGATATGACCGTCTCAACCGGATTGTTGGTTTATCTGCTGCAGGCCGGCTATGTTCGTTTCTGGCTGGCGGGTGTCTATGTTCTCTTGTGGGTGGCATATTTCTGGCGGTGCGGCGGTATTCCACATTCCCACGGTATGCTTTTTCAGGCGCCTATTTATGGTTGGTTCATTTGGGTGGCATTGCGTGATGCCCCGCAGGCTGGTTGGACGATCGTAGGTTTTCTTGCTAGCGCAATCGTGTTGACCTGGCCGTATTTCCCCAAGGTGATGGTGCCGGGTTTCCTGGCAGGTTTACGCAGCAAAAAGGACGAGTAATCGGTTAGGGTTATTCTTCTAAAAATGAGAATTTCGATATAAATTTCTCGGCTATCATGATTCTCGAGTACAATACGCCACTGTTGACCTTGAAATGGTATCGGAGAATAGATTGTCGAATATACAGGATATTCGAATTGAGATGCGGGGGGAAGCGGATAGACGGCGCACAGGCGTCTACCGTATCTTGCGAAAGCTTTTATCATTACCCGGGCTGCGGATACTGCGCCCGTTGGCGCGGCGCGTGGCGGGCGTGGCCGAAGCGCCGGGCAGGCTGTCGGTCCAGGCCTTGCCCGCGCAACGTTCGCGCGGACAAAACTGCCAGGGCCTGACGGTCATCAGCGCCAACCTGTGGCATGATTGGCCCCAGCGCCGTCGCGCGCTGGAGCGGCTGGAAGCCTTTGCCTGTTTGGTCGAGCAGCACCAGGCAGATATCCTGTTGCTGCAGGAGGTAGCGCGCACCGCCAATTTTTGGACCGATCAATGGCTGGCCAAACGGCTGGGCATGGCCTATGCCTATTCGCGGGCGAACGGTCACTTGGAAGGCATCGGCTTCGAAGAGGGCCTGGCGATATTCAGCCATCATCCCCTGGGACAGCCCTTACTGCGCCAGCTCAGCCCTTCTTCCAATCAATTCGTACATCGGCTGGCGTTGGGGGCTCAAATCGCCTCACCCTGTGGCAGTCTGCTGGCCTTTTCGGTGCATTTGAGCTTGTTCGGCAGGCAAAATTCCAGGGAAGCGGCTACCCTGGTGGATTGGGTCGGGGACCTGTCGGGGGACCGAACTGCACTGGTCGGTGGGGATTTCAATGCCGGGGAAGGTTCGCGGCAAATCAAAACCTTGCAGGGAAACTGGTTGGATACCTTCCGCCATCTCAATCCTTCTGGAGATGGAACAACCCATGAGTTGCGCTGGCCCTGGGGCGGTCTTCTGCGACGCGCGCGGCTGGATTATATCTTTTTAAAGTCCAGGCGGAACCAATGGAAAGTGTTGGAATCCCGTCACCTGGAGACTCCCGGCGAACGCCATTCGGACCATCGCGCAGTCCTTCTGCGTTTGACCCCCGTACGCATCCCTGCCTAGAAGGCTATCCCAGGATGGAGACCCCCAACAGAGTAACTTTGAAGCCTAGCGTGTAGCCAATACCTACCAGGAGGGTGTTCCAGACGAAAGCCCCACTAAAGGCTGCGCCCAAAAACAGGCTGAAATTCATGCGCGACAACCCGGCCGGCACGCTGACCAGGGTGCGCAATCCCGGAAAGATGCGACCAAAGACCACCAGCTGCACACCCCAGCGTAAAAACAGGTTTTCTGTGTGTTGTACGCGGCGTGGGTTCATACGCAGCCAGCCCCGGGTGGCCATGCGCTCGATCAATGGACGTCCTCCCAGACGGGCAGCCCAATAGGTAAGGATCTCTCCGGCTACAGACACAATGGATATGAACAACCCCATTGCAAATACAAACAGGATCGGTTCTCCCAGAACGAACAGGCGCATGCCATTTATGATACCTTGGATCGAGTCTACCACTTATACCTCTAACATTTTTGTTTTTTGAGTTCGAGCCGCATTTTTGAGCAATGCTCCCAAGAGCGGATTTCCCCGATTTTACATTGCATAGATTAGGGGATGCTTAGCAGTAATACTTGATAGGGAGCCGAAATCTCCCTTCTTCAGGGCAAAGTCTGTAGACCCTTCGACAATCTCAAGGTAAGTTTTTATGCCAGGGTGACAATTGGGTGGTCTCCCTCTTGAGAGCAGGTAACAAAAGCTATAAAATTGGGGCAAATTGAACCCGAGGGAGACCGATGGAACAATTCGCCAAACCTGGAGATTTCTGTCCAAACCAAGCTTGCCCAGATTACCACA
>DAOTXM010000504.1:0-16791 GCA_034435215.1 Anaerolineales bacterium | reverse complement strand
ATTTGTGACCGTGGGCATTATAAACTTGGGATTTCACGATCTGGCTGGAGGAAGCGGGTATTTTTCCATCTTTCGTGAAGCATTAAAAATCGGAGAAGATGAGTTATGAAAACCAAAATACTTGTTCTTGTTTTGACAGCATTGATTCTAGCTACCCTGGCCTGCAGGTTGTTCGTTCCCGGCACGCTGACGCCGGAACCGCCAACCGTCACCGTGGTGCCGCCCACGGCTGAAACAGAACCTGTGCCCTTCGACATGAAGGCCAAGCTGGAAGAGTTGGGGGGAGCCCCCTGCGAAGAAAACCCCGATTTTACCTGCGTTACCATTCAGGTCCCTCTGGATCATTTTGACCCGTCCAATTCCGAGACGCTGGATGTGGTCTTTGCTGTTGCACCTGCTACGGGGGAACGGTATGGCATGTATGTGCAGGCCTTCCCGGGCGGCCCCGGCGGGGAGGGCATCAGTTCTGGTGGCCTCTTCTGGTTTTCCGATAGTATCCTGGAACATTATGACATCGTCTACTTCGACCAGCGCGGTGTGGGACTTTCGCATCCAATTGCCTGTCCGGTTGCGTACGCCAGGGATTTCCTGGACTACCTGAATAAAGACGACCAGGCCGGCCTGGAGGGCTATGACACGCCAGCAGAACAACAGGCTGCCATCGATGATGCACGTACCTTTGTGAACGAATGCATGGCCGAAATCGGCACTGATGCAGCCAAGCTGGGTTTCTTTGGCACCGACCAGGTGGCTGAAGATATCGAAACCTTCCGCCAGGTGATCGGGGACGAAAAGTTCATGCTATACGGCGTCAGCTATGGCACGGCAGTCGCGCAAACCTATGCTGCCGCGCATCCCGACCGCCTCATGGGCCTGGTCCTGGATGGTACGGTGAATTTGACGCTCACGGGCGAAGAAGGCGCGCTCTCGCAGGAAAAAGCCTTCGACGAAGTACTGGTGGCCACCCTCAAAGCCTGCGATGCAGATGCAAACTGCGCCGCTGAGCTTGGCGGGGATGCCCTTTCCGTGTACGACAACCTCGCTAAAAAGGTCTCAGAGGAGGTAGTCAGTTACGAATTCCCCCTGCCTTCCGGCGAAAAGGTCAAACGCACGTTTACCTTCAACCAGTTGGAATTTACCACCGCTTACCAGATGTATTCGCTCAGCGGGCGCATGCTCTTCCTGCGCGCCCTGGCTGCTGCCAAAGATGGCGACATGGTACCCCTGGCGCGGTTGCTTTACCAGCAGGCACTGCTCGACCCGGAAACATTTTCATACATTGGCGATCCCACTTTCTCGGATACCATGTTCTACAGCGTGCACTGCACCGACAACACCTACTTCAGCGGCACGGCAGACGAACGCATCGCCAAGAGTATCGAAGCGGGGCAGGCATCCAATGGCACGGTTCCGCGCATGGACGGCAGTGTGTACACCGGGATAACTTGTGCGCTCTGGCCTAGTGCTCCCGCTGATGTGGTTCAGACAGAGCCGCTGTTCGCCGAGGGCGTGCCCACTTTTGTGCTGAATGCGACTCTTGACCCTGCTACGCCGTTCCATGAAGGCAAGGCTGTTTTCGAGAACCTGGCTGATGGTTATCACCTATATGTCGACGGCGGGCGCCACTCCATCTACGGTTGGGGCTATGACTGCCCGGATGCCTACATCTCCGACTTCATGGTGGATGGCGTCCTCCCTGACCAGCGCGAGATCGTGTGCGAGGATTGGGGGGACGCAGTCATCCGTGCTTATGAACCGCGCATCTCCAGGAATGCCGGCGATTACGCGGATGTGCTCGAGATTTTCCAGGCAATCTTTACCGAAATCCAGCTCCAACCTGAATATTTCTACAGCTCTTTCGATAAAGATACGTCGCTGGCTTGTCCGCTGGGCGGTTCGTTCACCTTTGGACCCAGCGAGACCGGGGAGGCCTACACCTTCGAGAATTGCGTCTATACGCGGGGCTTTGTACTGAGTGGAAGTGGCAGCTATGACTATGGAAGTGGTTTGTTCACCATCGAAGCCCAGGTGAGCGGTGACAAATCCGGGGCGTTGACGTACGAGTATGATAACAACGATGGCAGCGCATCTGTCACTGGCGAGTATAGCGGCAAGACGATCGATCTGACGCGGTAAACGGGTACATTGTTCGAAGAATGCTCCAGGTGGCCTGCCCGCCTGGAGCTTTTAATTTTTGGCTCTACCGTTTTTAGCAGAAAAAATCTATCCTGTTATATAAACTGGAAACCCTTAATATTACAGCGCAAAGTTCAAAGAAAATCCCGAAAAAATGGTTGTGCGTGGAGGCGCACGCCCCTCGCACAACCATTTTTTCGGTTATCCCTGTAGTGAATGCGTATCAGCAACACAACCTTGCGTTGTAATATTAATTGTTTAGTCCTGAATGTCATTTGAAAAATGGATATCTCCACCGCTTGAATCGAGAGCATAATTGTTATATAGTGATAATAAAAGATTTGTTTTACTCAGCCTCTACGTCGATAGCATGTTGGGCGCACCCTTGCTGATGACTTTGGCGGCAAGCTCAATCCGTTTTTGGAAACATCGATCCGGGAGAACGATATGAGCTACGTAATCGAAACTGAGATCAAGCAGGGCTATATCAAGTTTATCGTCTCAGGCGAACAAACCCTTGAAAACAACACAGAACTTGTATTTCATGTACTAGAAGCTTGTGTTGAAAATAAGATCAAGAGGGTTCTTATTGATATTAGAGGGATTTTTGGGCAACCCGGGGTCTTATCGGATTATGAACTGGCAAATATATCGGCAAAGGAAGCGCGAGGCCTGGTGCAAAAAGCAGCCTTGATTTATCGCCAGGAAAACCACGAATATACCTCTTTTTTCGAGACAGCGACAAGAAATCGAGGTGTCAATTTACGTGTCTTCCTGGACGAAGGGGAAGCGCTCAAATGGCTACTGGAAGAGTGATTGGTCAGAGCATTGTCGGAGATTGTTACTATCCACCGCCGCTTCACTTGCGGACGCTCGAGAAGTTGGAGCGGCAGCCTCTATGTGATCCCGCGACGGGGACACTGTCTCCAGCACCTTGACACCGCATTTGCGCAAATACAGGAGATCGCTCTTGAAAAAGAAAACCCTATCTGATCCTATGATCCTTGGCATCGATACAGGCGCTACCTTCACACGGGTTTGGGATGGGAAAAATCCGGTCCTGAAAATAAAGACCCCCTTTGAATATGACGCATATTTGGATGCATTGAAACATACGCTTGAATCTCACCGGCCAGTTCAATATCTGGCAATTGCACTGCCGGCCGTCATCGAACGCCAAAGGATTACGAATGTCCCCAACCTGGGCAAGAGCTGGCAAACACGAAACATCAAGTCTGATTTGACCGCAATTTTCCCTTCTCTTGAAAATGTCATAGTTCTTCAAGATACACATGCCGCTGCTTATGGTATCCGATCTCACGAACATGTCAATGCTCTACCTGCCATGGTGATTACCTTATCGACAGGAGTCGGAGGAGCCTTGATCGCGGATGGTTATGTCGGCCCGTTGGAGATCGGGCACATTCCGTTGAATCTGCGCAAACAAAATACGTTGTGCGTCTGCGGACAGATCGGATGCGTGGAAGCGGATATCTCCGGAACCGCCATCCACAAGCTGCTTGGGGTGCGCGCGGAAGAGGTCGATGACGAAGGATTTTGGAAGGAATATGCCTCGTATCTCGGTCAATGTCTTTCGGTAATGACCCTCCTCTTTAAACTCAAACAAATCGTTTTGATGGGAGGTATCAGCAATAAAAGCGATTATTTTCTGGATGCGTCCCAATCATATCTCGAGAGAAACATTACTTACGTGCCGATCCCCGAAATCCAGGTTTCCACGCTCGGGGACCATGCTGGTGTGTACGGCGCATATGAAATTGGGACGATCTTTTCAAAAGGTGAGGAAATTCTCCTGCCGTAAGAAAGATTGACGAACGCACCAACAGAAACCAGGGTGGCTTTCTAGTATAATTTCCTCCATGGACATAAAAACTCAACTTAACGAATCGATGAAGGCTGCCATGCGTTCCGGCGACACGGTGCGCAAGAACACGACCCGCATGGCGCTGGCAGCCATCAAACAGGTCGAAGTGGACAAGCAGACCACGTTAGACGACCTGGCAGTCATTGCGCTGTTACAAAAGGAGATCAAGAACCGCAAGGAGGCCATCGAAGATGCAAAAAGAGCCAACCGCGCAGACTTGATCGAAGCAAATCAAGCGGAAATCGCCGTGCTGGAAACCTTCCTGCCCCAGGCAATGAACGCCGATGAACTACGCGAAATTGTCAAGGCTGCCATCGTCGAGACCGGCGCCGCCGCACCTTCTGATATGGGCAAGGTCATGAAAGTCGCCCTGGAAAAAGTGGCCGGTCGCGCGCCCGGCGGGGAGGTCAGCGCCATGGTGAAAGAACTGTTGTCGGCAAAATAATGGCCTCCGTTCGCCCGGAGAAAATTCCGGCCCGCGTTCGCGCGCTCCAAATCATCCTGCTCCTCCTCGTGGGTCTGATCTCGCTGGCTGCTCTGATTGCGCCGCTGTCCCTCAGCCCCGGAGCTCAGCCCCTGGAGGCAGGCGATGTGGCACCGCGTGACCTGCAGGCGCCCGAAGCAGTCGAGTACGTCAGCGAAGTGCGGACAGAAGAAGCGCGCGCCGCCGCCGCCCGGGCCATTCCATTGGTGTATTCGCCGCCCGATCCGTCCATCGCGCGTGGTCAGATCGAACGCTTGCGGGCTGCCCTCGATTACATCAGCATGGTTCGCGCAGACGAGTTTGCCACGCCCGAGCAAAAACAGGCAGATCTGACGGCCCTTGGCGACCTGACCCTCAAATCCGAAACAATCGCGCAGATTCTGAACCTCTCAGCTACCCGCTGGGATGCCATCCGGCAGGAGGCTTTGAGCGTGCTGGAACAGATCATGCGCAACACCATCCGCGAAGGTGACATACAGACCATTCGCCGCAGCGTGCCCTCGCTGGTCAGCCTGGCATTGACAGAAGACCAGGCGCGGCTGGTGGCAGAGTTGGTGTCCGCTTTTATCGCGCCGAACAGTTTTCAAAGTCCCGAACTGACCGAGGCAGCCCGACAGGCTGCGCGTGAAGCTGTCCCACCTGTGGTCCAGTCGTACAAACCGGGTGAAATGATCGTGGCCAGTGGCCAGGTCATCAATTCTGCGCAACTTGAAGCGCTCGAGAGATTGGGGCTGATTAAATCTGGGCAGCAGTGGCAGGACTACGTGGGCGTGACCGCGCTGGTGGTTCTGACAACCTCGTTCGTAGGGCTGTATTTCTTTCGCCGAAAGCGGCCCTATTTCTATGAAGTCCGCAGTCTGGTGCTGATTGCTCTCATTTTCATTATTTTCCTGGTGGGCGCGCGCTTGTCCATTCCCAATCGCACTGTCGTCCCGTACCTTTACCCGCTGCCTGCTGCCGGCCTTTTGCTGGTAACGCTCTTCAATCTGGAAACCGGTTTGATTTTTTCATTAGCCATCTCCCTGCTGGCAGCTTATGGACTGCCGAATACCCTCGATCTCATGCCGTATTACATGCTGTCCTCATTGATGGGTGTGCTCGTGCTCGGACAAGCGCGGCGGGTCTGGACGTTTTTCCGTTCAGGGATGGCGATCGCCGGGGCCGGGATGGCAATGATCCTGGCTTTTCGCCTGCCTTTTACGGAGATGGATTGGGTCGGCATCGCGACCCTGTTGGGCGCCGCCGCTTTCAATGGATTGGCATCAGCCAGCCTCACTCTGTTGCTGCAATACTTCCTGGCCCAGATCCTGGGTCTGACCACGCCGCTGCAATTGCTCGAGATCTCGCGCCCTGATTTTCCTCTGCTGCAACTTTTCTTGCGCAACGCACCAGGCACTTACCAGCACAGTCTGCAGGTGGCCAATCTGGCCGAACAGGCTGCGGAACGCATCGGCGCAGACGCCTTGCTCACCCGGGTGGGCGCGCTCTTCCATGATGTGGGCAAAGCCATGAACCCGACCTTCTTCATCGAGAACCAGGCGCATAGCAACCTCAACACCCACGATGACCTCGATCCCGCAGAAAGTTCAAATGCGATTACCCAGCACGTTCTGGACGGCATCAAACTGGCACGCAAGTATCGCCTGCCGCGCCGCATCGACGATTTCATCCTCGAACATCATGGCACCATGATCACAAATTACCAGTATTCGAAAGCAATCGAAGCTGCCGGCGGTGACGAGTCTAAAGTGGACCCTGAAAAATTCCGTTACCCGGGTCCGACGCCACATTCCCGTGAAACAGCCCTGCTAATGCTGGCAGATGGCACTGAAGCGCGTGTCCGTGCTGCGAGGCCTAGCAATGAAGAGGAATTATGGGCTATTGTCCGCAGTGCCATCGAACATGCGCAGGCTTCTGGCCAACTCGATCAAACCCAGCTTACCTTGAATGACCTCAACAAAATTGCAGAGTCCTTCGTCACCACCCTGCGGGGCTCGTTTCACCCGCGTATCGAATATCCAAAAGCAAAGGCCATCACAGCTGTCGAGGACGTTCCAACCGTTCTGCATAAAGAAAGTAAAACGTGATCCACATCGAAATCAACCCATCCCTGCAAACCGGTCTTGCACCAGGGATAATCGAACGTGCTGCCCTGGCCGTGCTTGCGCATCAATCCATCGATGGCGACCTGACCATCGTGTTGACAGATGATACGCAATTGCAGGAACTGAACCACGACTACCTGGGCATTGACGCCCCTACCGACGTGCTCTCCTTTCCCGCCTCCGAAACGGACCCGGAAACTGGCCGCAGGTATCTGGGCGATATCCTCGTCTCTGTCCCGCGTGCCGAAGAACAGGCGCATGCTGCTGGTCAGGCACTGGAAGCGGAAGTGCAACTGCTGGTCGTGCACGGGACGTTGCACCTGCTGGGCCATGACCATGCTCGGGTCGAAGATAAAGCTCGTATGTGGAAAGCGCAAGCCGAAATCCTGGAAAGACTCGGATTGCCAGATATCGAGATCCGGGAATCCTGATGCGCTTATTTCCGTGATCCCTGATCCCGAATAACATTCCAAGAAAATGAACTCCTTTATCCTCTCCCGTATCCGCTCCTTTGGTTATGCCTTCCGCGGTTGGTGGCATGTGATCCGCACGCAGCGCAATGCTTGGATTCACGCCATCGTGTCGACCGCTGTGTTCATCGTCGGTTTATGGTTGAGATTGTCGCCGCGCGATTGGGCCGTGCTGCTGCTGACCATCGCCATGGTCTGGGCGGCGGAGTTCCTCAACACGGCCATCGAAGCCGTGGTGGACCTGGCCAGCCCGGTGCAACATCCGCTGGCGGCAGTGGGTAAGGACGTGGGCGCAGCCGCCGTCCTGATTGCGGCGCTGGCGGCGGTCGGCGTGGGATTGTTGATCCTGGGGCCGCCATTGTGGGAGCGTATTTCCTTCTGGCTTGGTAATTAGTCCAACAATGTCGCTATTCATTTCGAATTTGATATTCAGTACTTCACGAAAATTGAAAGAGGACCCGAAAATAGGGGTGTGGAGCCTATTTTCGGGCTTCTCCACGCTGTTTCGTGATCTACTGATATTGTCCAGTTAACCACAGAAAACGCGGAGATTTATCGATGGTCCTTGTCTGTGATCTTTGTGGCTCTGTGATGGGAAGGAGAAAGCTATGGCTTTATCGTTTCAATTCGGTACGGTCGGCTCGCCGCTTGCAACACCGAAAAAACCGGGCGGCTCGGTGGGTGCGATCGAGTTCAGTAAATCCCTGGGGCTGGAGGCGCTCGAACTGGGCTGGGTACGCGCGGTGCGCGTCAGCGAGGAGACCTGTGCCGCCATCAAACAGGCCGGGGCGGAGCAGGGTGTCCGTTTGAGCGTACATGCGCCTTATTTCATCAACCTGAACGCGGACAATGAGGAGTGGCCCAAGTCCCGCCAGCGGCTGATGGATGCAGCGCACTACGGCAACCTGGCTGGTGCGACCGATATCATCTTCCATCCCGGTTCGTATTTCGAGCGCCCGCCCGCAGAAGTGCTCCAGGTCGCCATCCCGCGCCTGCAGGGTTGCGTGGACGAACTGCGCGCGGCGGGCAACCCGGTCATTTTGCGGCCGGAGACCATGGGAAAATCGGCCATGCTCGGTTCACTGGAAGACACACTGGAAATGAGCAAGGCCGTCGCAGGCGTGCAGCCTTGTCTCGACTTTGCCCACCTGCATGCCCGTCCTGGGGATGGGACCATCAACACCTATGATGAGTGGTCCAACTATTTGGAGTTGTATGCCAAAGCACTGGGGAAGCGGGCGCTGAAGCGCTTGCACATTCATCTTTCAGGCATCGAGTACGGACCCAAAGGCGAGAAAAACCACCTGAAACTGGAAGAAGCCGACCTGGACCTGCCGGCCCTCTTCCGCGTTTTGAAAGACCTCGGCTGCGCCGGGCGCATCTTGTGCGAAAGCCCCGTCATGGAAGAGGATGCGCTTATTATGATGAAAACCTGGAAGGAGATCAGTGGAGAGTGATGAAATTGGTGAGCCTGGTCGGCACAGAACTGCAAGGAAAAGACAGCTGTTATCAGATTATCGATGAGATTGCGCGGGGTGGGATGGGCGCCATCTACGAGGCGGCCGATTGCCAGGATGGGAAAATCGTCGCCATCAAGGAAGCCTGCCTGGACCCGGATGTATGCAAAGACCGCCGGCCGGAAATCCGCGCGCGGTTGAAGATGGAGATGGAAATCCTGCGGTCCCTGGATTATCCCACCCTTCCCAAGATCTACGACCAATTCTCCACAGAACATAATGAGTACCTGGTCATGCAGCTTATTCGAGGTCTGACTTTGATGGAAATCCACCAGCGTCATTTTCGCCAGGGACGCCTGCTGGAAGAAGCGCTGGTGCTCGGCTGGGCCATCCAGGTGCTCGATACATTGGACTATATGCACACCCGGCCCCGGCCTGTCATCCATCGCGACATCAAACCCGAAAACCTGATCCTGGACCCGGACGGACGGGTGATGGTGGTCGATTTTGGTTTGATGAGCCAGGTCGAACACAGCTTAGGAGACCAAGCCGGGATGTACCAAAACTATGGCACGGTCGAATATGCGCCTCCAGAACAGTATTCGGATTCTGATTGGGGGATCGACGCTCGAAGCGACCTGTTCAGCCTGGGGGCGACAATGTATTACCTGCTCTCTGGGAAATTGCCGCCGCGCCCTGCAGACCGTGACGTTCCAATGATGCTGGATGTCAAGCTACGTGTCCCCCCTGTCCGCAAATCTAACCCAACTGTTTCCAGTCACACAGATGATGTGATTGCAAAAGCGCTGGAGATCAACCCGGATCATCGCTTCCGGTCGGCGGCTGAAATGCGCGAGGCGCTGAGCCCTCGCCGGCGGTTCATCACCCTTCCGTTTTGAATCAGGAAAATTCAGTAAATCACGAAAGTTGAAAGAGTACCCGAAAACAAAGGGCTTTACAGGCTGTTTCTGTTCAAAATGAATTTGGGTTCTCCAGGCTTTACCGCCCTTATCACACCGCGATTCGGCGGGATAAGAGGGAGCTGGATTTTTGATTTTACGGTCTGTAAGTATAGTGGTATACGGCGTAGCGACAAAACTATTCGATCAACGAAAAAGTCTGCCCGGTCCGATACTTCTCAACATCTTTCCCCCGGTACACCACCACCTCACCACCACCATACACAGTCCATTCTCCATCCTCCATTAGCATCCCTGTATATTCATCGATGCCAAGCAGGGTTATGCCCGGTAACAAGGCTTTCAACTTTCCCACCCAGTGCCTACCAAAAGTATTGTGATGCGGCAGGACACAGGCGTTTGCCACCAGGTTCAAGCCTCGTTCAACCTTTTCATGAACTGGATCGTAATAATACTCACATAACACCATGGCTCCCGCGCTGGAGCCGGCGAGGACTGCGCCGTTTTGGTATGCCTCCAGCGTGGCTTCCCAGGCCTGGCTTCCCAGGAGCGTCTGGCCGAGGTAGTGCGTGAAGCCGCCCAGCAGATAGATCAACTTCGCGGCACGGAGAGACTCTGTAATTTGCGGATCGTTCGCACTGGCCTTGTCGATCAGCGGCAGGGACTCCACGTCCCGCGCGCCCAGGCTATGGAACCAGCGCATGCCGTTTTTCCCGGCGCGGAGGTGGTTGTGATCCGGCGCGGCGGCGGTCGGGAGGATGCAGACCGGCACATCGAAACCGCCAGCCAGTTCGATGGCGCGCAGGTCTGGTTCGCGCATGGCGCCGCCAAATTCGGCTCCACCTTCAAGAAGTATGTTTCCCATAGGGGAAGTATAACGGTTCTTATGGAATTTCCCATGGTAAACACCTGGATTTGTGGGGGAGACTGCTGATTGCCTGATAGCGGAAGTTCTGTATAATCAATGCAGAATTCCGCCAACCCACATGACCAAAGGACAGTCTATGCCACACCCTGCTGACGAGGAGTATTATAAGAACTTGTTCGAATATGCCCCCATTTCACTTTGGGAAGAAGATTACAGCCAGCTGAAACGCATGCTGGATGATTTGCGCGCTCAAGGGGTGAAATCTCTGACCACCTATCTGGTTGAACATCCTGAATTTCTGGACCAGTGCATGAGCCAGATCATTGTGCGCGATGTCAACCAGCATACTTTGACCATGTTCAAAGCCAGTAGTAAGCAGGAGTTGCTTTCTAACCTGGAAAAAATCTTTCGGGACGAAATGCGTCGCCATTTTGTGAGCGAACTGTTGGCGCACTGGAACGGGGACTTGAGCTGGTCAGGAGAGGGCGTCAATTACACACTCAGCGGAGACCCGCTGGACATTATCCTGCATTGGCGCATCCTGCCCGGCTATGAGCAGAACTGGGAACGGGTGTTGGTTTCAATCGAAAATATCACGGAACGCAAGCAGGCCGAACGTCGCTTCGAGAGCTTGTTCGAATTGTCCCCGATATCACTTTGGGAAGAAGACTTCAGCGCCTTGAAAGATTACTTTAACGGGTTACGCGCGCAGGGCGTGACCAACTTGAAAACTTACATTGAAGATCATCCTGAAATTGTGTTGCACTGCGCCGGTTTATTAAAGGTGCGCAATATCAACCAAAAAACACTGGCCTTGTTTGGAGCCAAATCGAAGGAGAAATTGCTGAAAAACCTCGACAAAGTATTCAAGGATGAAATGCGGGAACACTTTGCCGAAGAACTGGTCGACATGTGGAATGGCAAACTTTCCTACGAACGCGAGGGGATTAATTATTCGTTGAACGGCGACCCGATAAACATCCAACTCGACCTCCGCATTATGCCCGGTCATGAAGATGATTTCGGTTGGGTAGTGGTCGCGATCCAGGATATTACTGCGCGCAAGAAGGCTGAAGAATACCTGCGATACTTGGGAACACATGATGTAATGACCGGTCTGTATAACCGTGCCTTCTTCGATGAGCAACTTCTTCAAATGGAGAAGGAACGGAAAGAGCCGATTACTTTCATTATCGCTGACTTGAATAGTTTGAAACGTGTCAACGATACGCTCGGTCATCAGGCAGGCGATAATTTGATCCGCCGTGCGGCAGAAGTGCTCAAAGCCAGTTTCGACGCCGGACAGGTCGTTGCCCGGATCGGTGGGGACGAATTCGTAGCAATCTTACCAGAGACCAATGAACAGGTTGCTGCGGAAGCGATAGAGCAAATCCGTGTTCTGACCGGGCTGAATAACAAATATTATCGCGAACCCGAGCTAAGCCTGTCGCTAGGAGCTGCCACCAGCCAGCCCGATCTTTCTCTGGAAAAAGTCATTAGCCTGGCAGATGATGCCATGTATCGAGACAAGGGGGAACACCACCGGCGGCGCAGAGGAGATTGAGCAGAAACAACTAGACCTCGATCCCGATCTCGACGATGCGGTCCAGGCGGAAACTGCGTTCAGCGTTGCGCAAATGACAATGCGCTTGCAGATAGAGGTAATCCGCCAACCCGATCACCTGGTAGGGCGTGACCCAGCGCTTGCTGCGCTTGCCCTTGCCGTCCACGTAGGTAATGCGCAGGCGTCTGCCGCTCTGGATGGCCTCGCTCAGCTCGGTGGGTAGTTGGATGCCGTCGTTGGGCCAGGCCGGGGAGTTGTAGATGCCGATGAACTCATCCAATTTCCCGCCGGGCGGTCGAATGGCCTCCAGCATGCCGAAGAAGATGCCGCGGTCGGTGAGCGCGTCGGCCAACGCGCGGTGCGAAACATCCATCGGTACGCCGAAGGCCTCGGCGATCGAGAGCAGTGTGTTCGAGGGCAGGTCGAAGCGCTCGCGGGCGATGGTCAGGGTGTCGATCAGATTGGGGATTTGCACTTCCCGCCCAAGGCGGCGGAATTCGCTATCCAGGAATTGCAAGTCGAACTGTGCGTTGTGGCAGACCACCACCGCGTCACGCAGGTGGGCGGACACCTCGTCAACTACGGCTTCGAACGGGGGCGCGCTGGCAAGCTCGGCGTCCGTCAGACCGTTGGTGCTGGCTGCCGCGGGCGAGAGCTCCCGTCCCGGGTTCACCAGCGTCTCGAACGTCGCCTTGATGCGTTTCCCCTCGGTCAGCACGATGCCCACCTCGCAGATGCGGTCGCCGAACCAGGGCGAAAGGCCGGTGGTCTCCAAGTCCAGAAAGGCGAAGCGACAATTGCTGAGATCAAACATGGCCCGATTTTACCCGTTTCCACCAAATGCCTGTGCACTCGGGCAATATTTGCCAATTGTTTTCGCTAACTTTCCGGCCCATTTCCTGGCCGAAGAAAAACGTGGACAGTTCGACGGCTTCCTCGAGCGACGCGAAGCGATAATCGGTGCGCATCCAACCGCGCTCGAAGCCTGCCTCTGTCAACCAATCGAAGTACAGCCCCAAATGCTCCGGGGGATTGGGCATCTCGTTCCCGGTTCCCAGCGTTTCGATGATGAGGATCATCCCGCCCGGCCGCAGGATGCGCTCGATTTCCTTCAAACCATCCTGGAGCGCGGATTGCCAGTCCGCCCCACCCCAGACGGCCAGATAGCAGAAACTCCAGCCTGAAATGACCAGGTCCGCGCTGGCATCGGCTACAGGGATTTTGCGGTGGTCGGCCACGCCGGTTTTCCAGTTGGACAGTCCCATCTCGCGCAGGGATTTTTCAGCAGTTTCCAACATGTGGGCGGAGGTATCGAAAGCTTTGATGGAGCGCACGCGCGGAGCCAGCAGGCGCGTCAGGCGGCCCGTCCCTGCGCCCAGTTCGACCACGTCCAGGCCTTCCAGGGAGGTGATCTTCTTGATCTCGCGCAGGATATTGCCCTGGTAATCCTCGCGCCGGATCAGGCGTTCGTATTGATCGGCATATGCTTCGTAGACTTCTTTTTCGGTAGGCATGGGGGAACTTTACCAGAGATGCATGGTGGTGAACAGGATCTTAATTTGGGACGCTGATTCACGCTGATTGCGCGGATTTTTTTCAGCGTTCTTCAGCGTTTATCCGCGTCCCTAAGGAGAACTTCGTCTGCCTTCCGCACGATGTTTTCCAGTTTGCCGATGATATCATCGGGCGGGGGGTTTTTCTGTGGGCTGGCGAGGATCTCTTCGACCTTCATCCTGGCTTTATCGTACAAATCCGGACGCCCCAGCGCGACCCAATGGTTGAACGGATTGTGGTCGGCCAGCGCGGGCCTGACGAATTCAGCGCTATGGGCCGCGTTGCGCGTGTTACGTTGGCCCAGGAAGTGTCCGCCTGGCCCAACTGCGACGATATCCTCGAAATAGTTCTTTTCAGGCGATATGTCCACCCCCTCCTTGAGACGCTGACACATGCGTGCAATCTCATCGTCCACCACGATCTGCTCCAGCGACATCATGTTGCTGGTATCCAACGCGCCGGGACCCTGGACCAGGTCCGCGCTGTTGAGCACGAGCGGCAGGGTGGTAAGCACCTTTTCCATAATGGTCTGCGGTCCGTGCTCTTTGGCGTCCGTCAGGCAACCGGATTGCTCGTTCGGCAGGCCATAGAACTTCGCCATTTCGCCGGTTGCGCCCGCTTGCAAGACCATTTCGGGTGAGCCTTCTAAAAAACAGCCGGTGCGAAAGTCCGTGCTGCCGGGGGCATCGCCAAAGATGATCGGCGTGCCCGGTTTGGCCAGTTGGAAGAGAACCAGTGCGGAGAGCGCTTCGGCGTTGGCCATAGCAATGTTGGAGAAAAGACTGGCCGGGCCGGTGGAACCGGTGCAGGGCATCGGGTAGACGCAGATGGGCACTTCATAATCCAGCAGTTCCAGGTAAGCATCAGACATGCGACCCTCGTGCCCTAATGGGGGTAGAGTACAGTAGACCACAGAATAGATTTTTCTTTCCCGAACCGCATCTGCGCTGCCGAGAACGGCTTCGAGCGCCTCGAGCATAAAAGGGACGTGTTCAGGGCTTTCTAACTCATCTTGAACGTGCAGCGAGGTGTACTGGAAGGAAGCAATCGTCGTTTTGACGGTGGCAGACCGAGGGTCGAATTCGTGAACCGTGGTAGGCCAGACCAAGGCCGCGAACTGCATCTCGTCGAAGACGCGCAACAGGTCGATGTTGTCCTGAAAAGTTGTGATCCGGCGCTGCCCTGTTTTGAAGTCCCGGATGTAGATGCCGCCGTTATCCAGCACATAACCGCTTTTGGAGGCAGGCAGCCCGAAATCGTTTTCCGGGACTCGCGCGCCCAGCGTGAATGATTTTGGAGCGGATGCCAATGCCTGGTTCACCAGTTCCTCCGGGATGTAAACGACCCTGGTTTCGCTGTCTACTTTTGCGCCCTGTCTTTCCAGGATCTGGCGTGCTTTTTGGCTGTGGAACAGGACGCCGACCCCTTTAAGGATGCGGAGGCTTTCCTGGTGGATGATTTGCTTTTCGTCCTCGGACAGGATTTGACATTGGACGCGCATAGGGCTTTTGCCTCTTTATTACACGTTACATGCTTGCACCGAGCTGCAGGCCCAGTTGGTAGGCCTTTTCCATTAAAGCGGGTTGTTTCTCTGCATCGCCGATCTTATTTGCGCTCCCGTACACCATGCCTTTGATCTCAGCGCCGACATAGCGGAACATGGACTCAAACGTGTGAATGGCATTGATGCCGCCGGACGTGTACAGGTCGGTATCGCCATAGGTCAGGATGATGCCGATCTGCTTGCCACGTAACGCGCTGCCTTGCGGGCCTTCGAGCGCATACCAGCGGTCGATACACAATTTGGTCTGCGCGTTGATAGTGAACCAGTAGACCGGGCTGGCAATGACAATGGCATCTGCCCTCTCCAATAATGGATACAGCGTTTGCATATCGTCCTTGATAATACAAACGCCGGTCTCCTGGCAGACATCACAGGCATCGCAGGGATGGATATCCATGCGATGTAGCAGGAAACTCTCGACTTCGGCTCCCGTCTCTTTTGCGCCGACAATGACCTGCTCGGCCAGCGTATTGCTGTTTCCCTTCTCGCGCGGACTCCCCTTAAGAACCAGCACAAATCTACTCATGTGTCCTCCGTAAAATTTTTACTCTACGATGATAGACATACTCTTCTGCCTCAATTTTCCCAACCGAACTCCTCGAAAGGGATGTTTTTCAAATAAATTTGAACCGCCCTTTTTATATATGGAATCGTATTGGATGGCAAGGCATGGATATCGCACCAGCGTACCTCGTCACATTTCCCCGGTTCGGCGTTGAATGGCTCGCCGTCCCACGCTTCGATGCGAACGAAGAAATCCACGCGCTCGCTCGTGCCCGAAAGGGTGTCGTCCGATTTACGATGCATCACGCTGGCAAATGCTATATTCTGTCCTTCGATCTGCACCCCGACTTCTTCGAGCGCTTCGCGCACCGCCGCCATGCGGACAGTTTCACCCCCATCCAAATGCCCGGCAGGAACACTGTAATTGCCATCTTCGAAACCGGTATTGTAACGGCGTAGTAACAGGATCTGGTTTCCGCGAAAAAAGAACAGGTGAACTGTGACCGGGAATTTTGCACGCCTGGCAGGTCGATTTTGCATACTCATCGCACCGTCAGCCAGGCGCCAACGAAAACAATGGTCAGCCCAAAAGCGCGCTGCAAGTCGATCGGGCGGACGGAAACCCCCAACAGACCGTAGTGGTCCAGCAGCGAGCTGATCACCAGCTGTCCGGCGATGATCAAGGTGATCGAGGCAGCCACACCGACACGCGGGATCATGAAGCTGACTCCGCCGACCACGATCAAACCCAAAGTACCTGCTCCCAACGCATACCAGGGCAGGCTGCGCCAGTTCTCCAAGTTTCCCCCTCTCAGGAGCACCAACGGGATCGAAACCAGCAGCGCGCCTCCAATGTGAATGATAAAAATGCTTTCCAGCATACCGAGGCGCTGGGTGATCATGCTGGCCAGCGGACTTTGCACTCCGACCGCCACACCGCTGAGTAACCCAATCAGTAAGATGGGGATCAATGTCTGCATGTCGTATTCTCCTTCCAGGGGGTTGCCAGAATTTGTCATCTAGTTTACGCCACCTCTGAAGCTGCGGCAAGGCAGTTTTTTCCTTGACAGGCTTCCAACTTGGAGGTATTATCTAGAACGTTTGTTCTATTTCGCTGGTGCATGAGATCGGAGGTTCCAATGGATACCCCCCTGCGCTCCTTTTCCCTGATGCTCGAAGCCCTGGCCGAACTCCAGCCCGAGATCGCGGCGGCGCAAACCAAACCCGCGCCAACTGCCCCTTCCCTGGCTGACTCCCTGTCCGAGCTGGGTCCCCTGCCG
>DAOTXM010000503.1:0-9716 GCA_034435215.1 Anaerolineales bacterium | reverse complement strand
AGTTGTGATAAGATGAAATTGAGGAAGAACGATGCCCACTGTTCTGATCGTCGATGACGACCTTAAATTATTGAAAATGCTCCAGCGTACGCTGGTCTATGAGAACTTGAACGTTCTCACGGCCAGCAACGGGCTGGAGGCGCTTCCGCTTGCATCCACCCACTCCCCTGACCTGATCATCCTGGATTGGATGATGCCTAAGATGGATGGGTTGACTTTCATCCAGAAATTACGCGATGAAGAAAACAAGACCATGATCCTGATGCTCACCGCGCGAGATGCCATCGAGAACCGCGTGGAGGGGTTGGAAAGCGGCGCTGACGATTATCTTGTCAAGCCGTTTGCACCAGCTGAACTGGTAGCACGCGTGCATGCCATGTTGCGGCGCGTGGAAGCAAAGCCTGAAAACCAGAAGGTCGCTTATGCCGATGTCTGGCTCGACCCGACCACGCGGGAAGCGCGGCGCGGGGACATGTCTCTGTCCCTGACCGTGACCGAATTCAACCTGCTGCACCTGCTCCTGCGTCATCCTCGTCAGGTGCTGGAGCGCCGCCAGATCCTGAACGATGTCTGGGGCTACGACTTTGGGGGTGACGACAATGTACTGGAAATCTATATCGGCTACCTGCGCAAAAAACTCGAAGCGGGCGGCGGTCCGCGCCTGATCCAAACCGTGCGCGGTGTGGGCTACGTGCTGCGGGAGGAATGATGTCCATCCGGCTGCGTTTTACCCTGCTCTATACGTTTATCCTGGCTCTGACGTTGGCCATCTTCGGCGTTGCCCTCTATACCATTCAAGCGCAGGACACATTGAACTCGCTCAAACGGGACCTTAGTTTGGGCGCAAATAAATTGGCTGAGGCTGCCCTGAAGACAGATTCCCGACCTGCGCCCCCTAAATCCGAAGAGCAACTCCGACCTCCGCCGATCCCCTTCGATGAGTTTTCCAACGAGCAGGCTTTTCAGGCCTTCCCTGAGCGCGAGATCGGGCGCATCCTCGATGAGCATGGCGACCTGATCGCCAGCCCGTTTGGTCGGCAGGAGGATGCGCTTCCTTTGAGTACAGAGGGACTCCAGGCCCTGCAGACTAAACAAGATTGGTGGGAGACTGCTGTCGTGTCGGGAGAAAAGATGCTGATCTACAGCCGCCCTGTGATCGTCGATGACCGGGTCCTGTACATCGTGCAGGTTGCCCGCTCTCTTACCGAGCGTGACCGAACGCTTCAGTCGCTTGCTATTACCCTGCTACTCGCGGGGTCGTTTATGGTCATCCTTGCATTCGGTATCGGCTGGGTATTTTCCGAAATCACCCTGCGCCCCATAAACCGCATTACCCAAACCGCGCAAACGATCGGCGACGAGCGCGATTTCACAAAACGTGTTACTTACACCGGCCCGCCAGATGAAGTCGGACAGCTGGCAAGAACTTTCAATGCCATGCTTGCGCGTCTGCAGGATGCTTTCCAGAAAGTGGAACACGCGCTCCAAATGCAACGGGACTTTGTAGCAGATGTTTCCCATGAACTACGCACTCCGTTGACAACGTTGCGCGGTAACCTGGATCTGTTGCGCCGGAACCCGCCGGCCCCACCCGAAGAGCAGGCCGATATTCTGGCTGACATGGTCGATGAGAGCGACCGCTTGATCCGATTGGTCAACGATCTGCTGTTGCTGGCGCGCGCAGACGCAGGGCGGAGTCTGGCCAGAGAACCGATCGAGATCCAGCCGATCCTGGAAGAAACCGTCCGCCAGGCACACCAATTGGATGTGAACCGGCAGATCAACTTGGACAGCCCACTAAATATTTCGATCGTGGGGGACCGGGATGCATTCAAACAGGTCATACTGATTTTGCTGGATAATGCGTTGAAGCATTCCAATGGCGGCATCAATCTTAAGGTCGAACAGGATGGTGCGCAGGTGGAAATCCGTGTGCAGGACTTCGGCCCCGGGATTTCCCCCGATAAACTGGAACATGTCTTCGATCGCTTCTATCGCGGCGACGACACACCCACGATAGCGGGCTTCGGGCTGGGTTTGCCAATTGCTAAAACGTTGGCTGAGGGTATGGGCGGAAAGATCGCCATTCAAAGTAAACTGGGTCAGGGGAGTATTGTGACCATGTGCTTTGCAGCGGCAAACAAAAAATAATCAGGTCCACTACTTTCCGACTGTATCTATTTTCCACCGCATCTGCTCAGACCTATGCAAAAAAGCAGGGCAAAAACGGTGTGCGCGGGGGGCGTACGCTCTCGCACACACCGTTTTTGCCGCCATTCTAGAGGCAGGCTGAGTAGTTACTTTCCACCTTTATGCAACAATTCTTGACACAACCTCACCCCCGCCATCGCATCCGGCACCCAATAATCTGCGCCGACGTACTGGCAGACCTGGTCGTCGATCATGCCGCCGCCAATGATGATTGGAAAGGAAAGTCCATGTGCTTGGGATTCTTTTCGTAACGCCACGACTGTTTCTTTCATCATTTCAAATGAAGCAGTGATCAGGCCGGATAATCCCACCAAATCCGGTTTGATTTCTACAGCTTTTGCAGCAAAGACATTGGATGGCACATCCACTCCCAGGTCAATGACATCAAACCCGTGACAGACTAGCAACATCCCGAACATATTCTTGCCGATGTCGTGGATGTCCCCGGAAACTGTCCCGACCAGCACGCGCCCGGACGTCTGTCCTTCCGCCTGCTGTTCCAGTAAAGGCTGGACCAACTCTACCACTTCACGAAAGATTTCACCAGACATGATCAGGCCGGCTACGAAATATTCCCCTTTTTCATAACGCAGACCCACTTCGCGCATACCCTCATTACATTCGGTGATGATTTTTAACGGGTCTTCACCGGCTTCGATGCGTTGGTCCACCAATTTGAGCACGGCGTCTTCTTCGAGATCGGCTACCAGACGGGCAAGCTGATTGCTGTTTGGGTTGGGTGTTTGCATGTGGTATGCTCTCAATCTGTCAGTAGGCCGACTCTTGTGGTGAAGCGCACGATGTCCGCGCGGCTGATGAACCAGCCCCAACTGATGGGCTTGTCATCGAAATCAAAGAAGAGGTGTTCGAAACAGAAAGCCGCCATGGGTTGCTCGACTTGGAGTAAGCGGGCTTCTTCCTCATTGAGCAGCGTGGCTTCCATGTTAATCTCCCCGCACTTGAGAATGGTCTCCCCTGTACCACTGAAAAGACGTTGCAAGGAGGTGACTTCCAGTTCCGCCTCGACGATGGGACGGGTGGGGTCGTAGACGAGGTACTCGCGATGATATAACGCGGGCAGGCCATTGGTCCGTAAGAGGCGGCGGATATAGACTGTGCGCTGTCCAACCAGGATCGCCAGCTTGCGGGCTACCCGTTCGTCAGCTGATACGACCCGGGCTTCCAACACATTGACGGTAGTGTGCTCGGTATCGTTGAAAAGATCCTGCAATACCTTTAATTGAAATGAAGCTTCCCCCATTGCTACGGGTTTGACGAAAGTGCCACGCCCCTGCTCTGCGATCACAACCCCCTGATCGACAAGCAGGTTGATTGCACGACGCACTGTCATTGGACTGACGCCATAGCGCTCACAAAGTTGCGCCTCAGATGGCAATTGGTCGCCTGGACGCAGGATGCCAGCCGCCATACTTTGGCGCAAGATACTGACAAGCTGCGCATAGGCTGGCTCGTACGATTCACGATCTATGGATTCCGTCTGCAAGAGAACTTGGCCGTTTGGTCTCTGAGTCATTTTTTACGAGAAATATAGATGTGACATTTGTCACTTGAACACTTCTCTATATAAGTGTATAACTTTAACAGGTTGGTGTGATTGTATCACATCTGATGCCATTTCACTGTGTTTTTTCACCAAGTCCTATGAATAATCTCCCCGAAGCAGATCGTTGGTCCCACCTGTACTCAGCAAACCGCCGCGTGATCGCCTGCGAGACGGTGATCGAGGAAATGCTACCTTTCCTCCCAAACGATGTCCCGTATGAGGTGCTCGATTTTGGATTGCATATCCGTCCCGAAGAACTGAAGAGAGTACTGCAGGAAAAGATCGACGAGGCCAGCCCAAAGGCTGATGTGCTGCTGCTCGGTTATGGGTTGTGCTCAATGGCAGTGGTTGGTCTCAAGACTACAACCGCAACGTTGGTCATTCCCCGCACGGACGACTGTATTGCCATCTTCCTGGGGTCGTGTGATGCTTACAAAGAACAGACCAAAAAAGAACCCGGCACATATTACCTTACCAAGGGATGGATCGAAGCGGGAGATACGCCCTTCGAGGAACATAAATTGTTGATCGAAAAATACGGCGAAGAGAAGGCGGAGCGCATGACTCGCCTGATGTTGAAAAATTACAAACGCCTGGCCTTTATCAACACAGGTGTGTATGAGATCGAACGGTATCAAGACTACGCGCGCAAAACCGCAGACAAATTCAACCTGCGCTTCGAAGAAATCGACGGGTCGCCTGCCCTCGTGAAAAAGATGGTCTTCGGCCCCTGGGACGGTGAATTTGTAGTTGTGCCCCCGGGTGAGACCGTTACATACCAGGATTTTGCTAACCATAAATTCGAAAATAACCAAAAATTGGGGTGATGGGCACGCATACGCGCGTCTCATCCCAATTTTTGGACTTCTCTCGAGTAGCACGACATGGTAAAACCAAATATCAGGAGTGAAGATGAAAATCATTGGAGAAAAGATCAACGGGACCCGCAAACACGTCGCGCAGGCAATTGCCGAACGCGATGCAGAATTCATCAAAGACTTAGCACAGAAACAGGCCGAGGCCGGGTCGACCTGGCTGGATGTGAATGCGGGTACCCATCCGGACCAGGAACCGGATGACCTGATCTGGCTGATCGAGAACATCCAGTCAGTTGTCGATACTCCCCTATCTCTGGATAGCGCCAACCCCAAAGCGCTTGAGATCGCCATCAAAGCAGTAAACAAAACCCCGATGATCAACTCGATCAGCGGCGAGCCAGAACGGTTGGAGAAGATCCTACCCCTGGTAGCGGAACATGGCTGTGAAGTGATTGCGCTGGCAATGGACGACAAGAAGATTCCTGAAACGTTCGATAAGCGCATGGAAGTGATCGACAAAATCTTGGAAGCTACACGCGCTGCTGGTGTGCCGGATGATAAAGTCTATGTCGATCCGTTGGCAATGACCATTGCCACCATGAACAAAAGCACGGTCATCGCCTGTGACACCATCCGCGCCGTGCATGAGAATTATCCCGAAGTGCATTTTACGATGGGGTTGAGCAATATTTCCTTTGGGTTGCCCTCTCGCAAGCAGGTCAACCGTGGGATGTTGATCCTAGCAATGCAAGCTGGACTCGATAGCGCCATCCTTGACCCGCTGGATAAGGAATTGCAAGCGGCTATTGTCACTACCGAACTCTTGCTTGGTAAAGACAGGCATTGCCTGAACTACCTGAAAGCATCACGAAAAGGTTTGTTTGACTAATGTACATTAAAAAATGATAATGACGATGGAGGCAGGTATCGGAAGAATTTTGCAGAGATAAAAACTACTGTTACGAGGAAGTCCGGTGAGACTCGCAAAGAGATAAGCCGGCGCTGTCCCGCAACTGTGACCCTGATTTGGCAGGGGAGCCAGGAACTCGTACGTGTGTCCATCCTCGAGAGAAGGAAGCACCATAGGTTTGATGCACCTGTGGTGCTTTTTGAACTATAGATTTATGCCCGGTCAAATGGAAAGATCGTAACTACTCAGCCTGCTTTTAGGATGGCGGCAAAATATATAGGTCTGAGTGATACGAAAGATCTTCAAAAAAGGAGTTACTATGTCACAAAAATTAATTGACGCAATCACTGAGATGCGAGAAGATGACGCACTCAAGATCACCAACGAACTGCTCGATAACGGCGCTTCTCCATCTGACATCCTGGGTGCCTGTAAAGAGGCCATGGACGTCATTGGAAAACGCTTCGAATGTGGCGAGGCTTTCATCCCTGAGTTGATGCTGGCTGGCGAGATGCTGACCGCCATCACTGGCGTACTCAAACCGCGCATGGCCGAAGAAGCCAGCGGAGAGAAACTTGGCAAGATCGTGCTCGGTACGGTGCAGGGCGACATCCACGATATCGCCAAAGACATCGTCGGTTTCATGCTCGATCTGAATGGCTTCGAAGTCACCGATCTGGGCGTGGACGTGCCGCCTGCGAAGTTTGTCGAGACAGTGAAGGAGACCGGAGCCAAGATCGTGGGCCTGAGCGGGTTCCTGACCCTGGCCTTCGACCCAATGAAGGACACAGTGGCAGCCCTAAAAGCCGCCGGACTGAATGACGTCAAGATCATGATCGGTGGCGGGCAGGTCGACGAGAACATTCGCCAGTACACGGGAGCAGATGCCTACGGGAAAGATGCGATGGCCGCTGTCGCGTTAGCAAAAGAATGGGCAAAGGAGTAGATCATGTTTACGAGACCTGAGAATTGGAATGAGATGTCCCCCCTAGAACGGCGCAAAGCACGCTTGGATGCCTGGCAGAATGCGCCGGTGCAGTTCGCCAGTCCGGAAGCGGAAGCCAATTACAAGGAACGCATCGAACGTCTGCGCAAGATCTACGATATGGAGCCGCATGATCGCCCGATCGCCGATCCATTCATGGGCGCGAATGAATATGTCATTCGCCGCAAAGGGATTCAGGGCAAAGACATGATCTACAACCACGAGAAATTGCGCGAACCCCTCCTGGAATTCCATCGAGAATTCCAGCCGGATGTATCCGTTGGTGTGCTGCCGTATCCCGGCAAATCCTGGGATATCCTGGATTTCAAGTTATACGTCTGGGGCAGCCAAAAACTGCCCGATAAAATGGCGATCCAGGCCGTTGAAGGCGAGTACATGAAACCCGAGGAATACAAAGATTTCATCGCCGACCCGACTGCTTTCTGGCTCAAACAATATTTGCCACGCGCTTATGGTGCGTTAGGTCCCCTGTCCATGCTGCCAGACTTCCCGCGCATCTCAGAGAGCATCGACACCATTGATTTGTTGGTGCCCTTTGGGCTGCCGCCTTTCCAGGAAATGCTCCACAAGATGATGGAGGCCGGCAACGAATTGATGAAGGTGCTGGGCGCAGTCGGTCAGACGGGTGGCATGATTGCAGCCGAAGGCTTCCCCGGCATGGGTTTGAACATCGTCAAGACCCCCTTCGACTACCTGGGTGATACCCTGCGCGGTACCAAAGGCATCCTGATGGATATGTACCGCCGCCCGAATGATCTGCTGGCAGCCTGCGAGGCTTATGTGCCCGTCCTGATCAAGTCGATCATTGGCGCCAGTGACCGCACCGGCGCTCCCGCCGCGTTGTATGTGCTGCACAAAGGCGCGGATGCGTTTATGTCGCAGGAACAATTCGAGAAATTCTATTGGCCCACCTGGAAACAGGTCATGCTGGCGCTGTATGAAGAAGGTATTACCAGTTACCTGTTCATTGAAGGGACTTACAACAATCGCCTGGAAAACCTGGCTGAAATGCCAGAAAAATCATTGGTGTGTCACTTCGATAAGTCGGATATGCATCGGGTGAAAGAGGTCTTGAGCGACAAATTCATCATCGCTGGGAATGTTCCCGCCTCCCTGATGGCGGCTGGTACAACCGATGAAGTGCGCGCTTACTGCGCTGACTTGGTAGAGTTATTCGACGGTGATGCCTATATCATGGCGCATGGATGCTACTTCGAGAATACCACCGACGAAAAGCTGCGCGCTTTCCTGGATTCGGTCAAGAATTAGTTCCGTTCTCGAGAACATTCCGAAGGTTTGCCTTCGGGGATCGTAAAAGATATCCCGTGCGCCCAAAGCGGCGCACGGGATTCAAAAGAGGACATTCCCTACATGACGCAAGCACAAAGTGAAATGAGTTTGACTTCGACGAAGCCCAAAGCGTCACCAGCTTTTGTTGAATTTGTAATCATCGTCTCTATGATGATATCCTTGACGGCATTGTCCATCGATGCGATGCTACCAGCATTGCCCCAAATAGGCAGTGAACTTGGTGTGACAAACCCGAACGACCGTCAGCTTGTCATTGCGATCATTTTTTTAGGTTCAGCCCTTGGCCAGTTATTTTTTGGACCGCTTTCTGATAAAACGGGACGTAAACCAGCAATCTACGCTGGATATTCCTTGTTCATCACTGGTTCCCTGGTCTCCGTGTTTTCGATAAACTTCCCTATGATGTTGTTAGGACGTATTCTACAAGGGCTTGGTTTATCTGCGCCACAGGCAGTGACAATGGCCTTAGTACGTGATCAGTTCGAAGGGCGGAAAATGGCAAGGGTCATGTCGTTTTCCATGACTGTGTTCATTCTCGTGCCGATGATTGCGCCCACAATTGGACAAGGAATCCTTTCGATTGCAGGCTGGCGCAGTATTTTTAGCAGTTTTTTGTTGTTTGCGTTGATCACATTAATATGGTTTGCACTTCGTATACCTGAGACGCTGGCTCCGGAAAACCGAGCCCCGTTTTCACTGAAGCGAATTCTCGGATCAATTCGCGAGATCCTAAAAATTCGCCCCGCGCTAGGATATGCTCTGGCGGCAGGTCTTATTCATGGCATCTTTCTTGGTTACTTGAATTCATCCCAGCAAATCTTCCAGGAACAATATGCATTAGGAGAATTGTTCCCTATATATTTTGCCACCATCTCATTATCCCTGGGAATGGCGTCTTTTCTAAATGCGCGCCTAGTGATGCGCTTTGGGATGCTCAAACTGGTTCGATGGGCATTAGGAATTGTGTTTGGGCTGGCTGTAATCTTTTTAGGAATATCCATAGTTCTCGCAGGCCAGCCTCCCTTGTGGATTCTCACGGCGTATCTCATGGCGTCTTTCTTCTGCACAGGGATTCTCTTCGGGAATATCAATGCTTTAGCGATGCAACCATTGGGTCGCTTGGCTGGTATCGGCGCCGCAGTGGTTGGTTCACTCTCGACCTTAATATCAATGCTGCTTGGCACGCTGATCGGCCACAGCTATGACGGAACAGCACTCCCGTTGGTCGTAGGAATAACCATTCTGGCTGGAATATCTAATTTTGTCATCCGTTGGGCGGCGCCAAAATGATCCTTTCTTTCCGGTTGATATGATTGATTGGTACGATGACCATGGCAATCTCGTTGCCGAGGTTCGTCACCATTCCCGACGTCTAAATGAATGCAGATGGCGGACAAACACGCGGCGTCCACAGAATCGCTGCTCGAAACCGCCGATTAGGGCTATTGTACGTCCAGCAAAATTCGCGCATCCAAAATGTTATACCCGTTCTCATAAACGCGGATCGGATTCAGATCGATTTCCTTGATTTGCGGATACCGCGCGGCCAACTGCGACACTTGCGCCAACAGTTCTGCTAGGCTCGCGATGTCCTTCTGCTTCTCGCCGCGCATACCTTGCAACATGCGATAGCCTCTGGTCTCCTTGATCATGTCCAGCGCGACTTCTTTATCAAACGGCGCGATGCGGAAACTTACATCCTTGAACAATTCCACAAACACGCCGCCCATGCCGAACATGATCGTGGGACCGAACTGTCCGTCGCGCACCATCCCGATGATCAATTCGGTGCCCGGTCCCGCCATCGGTACGACCAGCACACCGTGAATGTCTATTGCGACTGTCGCGCGTTTGACGTCATTCACCAATTGGTCATAACCTTGACCCACCGCCTCG
>DAOTXM010000502.1:0-8301 GCA_034435215.1 Anaerolineales bacterium | reverse complement strand
GTGTTATGGACGGGCGTAACCCGTCCATAACACCCCACACCCCGATCTATAGAAAAGATTGGGATGCTCAGGGTTGTAGCACTACGAAATTATCGAAGATCACATCCACGCCTGGCTGACTGAACGTCCCCGCCAACAGGCCGACATCCCCCTCAGTCAGGTCGGCATCCTTTGCCTGCGCCACCTCGCTCCCGTTTACATACAGGGTAAAGGTATCGCCAATGCAATCCGCGCGCAGGTGGTTGACCGCCAGGCCGGTATGGATGGAGTCGCTATACTGCATCTCGCTCTGCCCGAGCTGGATGGCGTTCCCGCCAATGTACTTCCCGATAGTGTAATAGCCGTCGCTGCTGAGCATGAAAAAATAATAATTGCCTTCGGTGAAACGGCATAGCAGGCCAATGCGGTTTTCGTCCGGGCCGCTCAACTTGGCGACATCCACCTCCAGGCGCACATCCCGGAACGACTTCCCCGGCATGGACCAGAAGTTGGCCTGCAAGGCATTGACCAGGAAGCGGTAGCCGCTGCCATCGTAATCCATCGTCCCTTCGGCGGAGGTGAAACGTTTCCAGCCGCTGGCCGGATTGGAAAAATCATCGTAGAACAAGGTGTCGCCCGGTTGGGCAGTCGGGGTGGGTGTGGAGACAAATGGGTTTGAAAACTGGCAGGCCAGGGAAGCCATGACCAAAAATAAAACAGCTAGGATCAGTGAACGCATACGAAACATGGACGAATTTTATCAGAATAGTTACGGAAAATATTGGTTCAGCAATACTTGCGCCTGTTCCCCCACCGGTCCATCCGGGTCCAGGTCGCGCGACTGCTGGAGATGATCTTTCGCTGCTTTCCAATCGTCCGTTTGCATGGCAACGATGCCCAGGTGTAAATGCGCCTGCGCAAGTTCCGGGTCTAGATCGAGGGCGTGTTCCAGCGCCTCCCGCGCCTCATCGTATCGTTCCAGCAGCGCCAGCGCCCAACCGAGCGCTTCCAGCGCCAGCGCATCCTCCCCGGTCAACTCGACAGCCATCTGCGCACCGGGCAGGCCGACCTCCTCGACCTGCATGTTGTAGCGCGCGCTGAACGCTGCCAGGGCGCGCCAGACCGTCGCGTCCGTGGGGGCCAGTTCGGTGGCGCGTAAATAACTTGCCAGCGCGGCCTGCAAGTCACCGCTTAGGGCATAGGCCTCACCAACAGAAATCTGCCAGGCGAGATTCCCCGGATCGTAGAACGCTGCCAGCCTATATTCCGCCAACGCCTTTGCCGGTTGCGCCTGACGAGTCCAGTACAACCCGCGCAGGCTGCGCACGATGGGATTTGTACGCCCGAGCGAAAGCGCCTTGTCCAGTTCCGCGCGTCCGTCCTGACCCAGTTGCTGCCTGGCCTCGCCCAGCCAGGCCCAGGCCTCGGCGTTTTCCCCGTCCGCCGCCACGGCCCGGTGGTAGGTTTCTGCTGCCAGCGTCCATTCATTGATGAGTCCCAACCCGCGGCCGATGATCACCAACTTATTGGATTCGTTTTTTTCGAGGGAGGCCAGGTCGAGCGCCGCACGCATGGTTTCCACGGCGGAGTCATATTCGGGATCCAACGAGGAGGCCAGGTAGAATTCCCCTAAAGCACGCTCAGGATCGGAAATGGAAAGCAATTGACCCAACCGGTAATGCGCCCAAGCATCCATTGCACCATCAGAAAGAACCCAGCGCTCCAGGGCGTTTTTCTCAGCCGGTGTATCCCCCTGCTCACGATAGGCGAGAGCCAGGTGGTAGTCATACCTGGCATAGGAGGGATAAGCCTGCAGACCGTTCTCCCAGGTTTCCACTGCCTCATCCAACCTGCCGGTTGCATAGTAAGAAACGCCCAACGCATTCCAACCCACATCAGAAAGAGCTCCCCGCTGTTTCGCCATTTCGAGCAAGCGGATGGCATCCTCATAATTCTTTACCTGAACCTGGGTCAGGCCTGCGCGCTCCCACAGGTCAGGGCGCCAGGGCAGCAAGGTTGCGGCCCGTTTGTATGCAATAAGAGTCTGTTTATAATCATTCGCCTCATGTGCGGCCTCTGCCTGGCGGAGGCTGGCGTAACCGGTCAACACCGGGGGCGCGACAACCAATCCGATAACGGCCAGCAGGATTAAGGTACGGTGAAGAAGCGAACGCATTGAAACAATTATACCCATGCAGGCATACATAAAGGGACTCCCGTCTCCGAGAGTCCCTTATGTAATTCTGAACAACCGAAGGGAGTGACACTTGCACCGCACTGCGTTCGGTGCAAGTGCAGGTGAGAATCCCCGCGCTTCGCGCGGGAGACCCTTCGCTTTACTCAGGGTGACACGATTCTCATTATCTTTGAAATTAGGTGTTCACTACTGCTCAATATTTTTTTCAAAAGTCTATTTTCGATCCATCGCGTCCATTACCGCCACCGAGGCGATCTGTACGATATCGGCCACCTCGTCGCCGGTCTGCAATACATGCACGGGCGCGCCCACACCCAGCAGGATCGGGCCGATGGCCTTGGCCTTGCCCAGGCGCGCCAGCAGTTTGTAGGCGATGTTGGCCGATTCGAGCGAGGGGAAGACCAGCACATTGGCATCCTTGACCGCGCTGAACGGGTAGCGTTCTTCGATGATTCCAGGCACGACAGCCGTATCGGCCTGCATCTCGCCATCGTAGATGAAGTCAGGGCAGCGCTCTTTGACAATTTTCACTGCTTTGGCAACCTTCTCCGAAAGCGGGTGCGGCGTGGAGCCAAAATTCGAGAACGACAGGAAAGCCACACGCGGCTCGAGCTCGATCTTCTTGGCAAAATTGGCCGCCAGGCAAGCGATCTCGGCCAGGTCTTCGGCGGTCGGGTCGATATTGACCGTGGCGTCCGTGAACAGATAGACGCGGTCGTCCACGATCATGATGTACACCCCAGCCGCGCGAGTCGCGCTTTCCCGTGTGTGATGGATGCGCAGCGCCGGGCGGATCACATCGGGATACTCGTAGGTCAACCCGGAAACGAAGGCATCCGCATCGCCCATCTTGACCATCATCGGCCCGAGGATGTTGACATCGCGCACGCGTTTGCGCGCAATGGCATAGGTGACGCCCTTGCGCTCGCGCAACTCATGATAGGCCTGGGCGTATTGCTCGTGTTTCTCGAAGTCCGCCGGGTTGACGATCTCCGGGCAACAGGGCAGGCCAAGTTCACCGATGACCTTCTGGATCACATCCGGGCGGCCGAGCAAAACCGGTATCCCGATCTTTTCGTCTGTGATCTGGGCCGCGGCACGGATGACTTTGGGCTCCTCGCCCTCAGCAAAGACGATTCGCTTCGTGCCGCCGGAGGAACGGGCCTGGTTCTGGAAGAAGTAACGCACCTGCTCTCCCTTGCCCTGGCGGTAAGCCAATTGCTCGCGGTACGCGTCGATGTCGATCTGCTTGCGCGCGACACCCGTCTCCATGGCCATTCTGGCCACTGCCGGGGCTTCCCATAGCAGGACACGCGGGTCGAGCGGCTTGGGGATGATGTATTCCGTGCCGAATTTCAGGCTGTCCAGGCCGTATGCGCGCAGGACAGAGTCGGGCACGTCCTCCTTGGTCAGTGCAGCCAGCGCCTGGGAGGCAGCGAACTTCATCTCCTCATTGATGGCCCTGGCGCGCACATCCAGGGCGCCGCGGAAGATGAAGGGGAAGCCAAGCACGTTATTGACCTGGTTGGGATAATCCGAACGGCCGGTGGCGATGATGACATCCTTGCGAGCCGCCTTTGCCAGTTCGGGCTTGATCTCCGGGTCCGGGTTGGCCATGGCAAAAATGATCGGGCTCTCGGCCATGCTCTTGACCATCTCAGGCGTCAGCACATTGGCCACCGACAGGCCGTAGAACACGTCCGCGCCGCGTACCGCGTCTGCCAGTGTGCGCGCCTCGGTCTCGACCAGGAAACGCTCCTTGTATTTATTCATGCCCTCGGTGCGGCCTTTGTAGACCACGCCGCGGCTGTCCACCAGCATAATCTTCTCGCGCTTCACGCCCCAACGGATCGCCAGTTCAGCGCAGGAAATAGCCGAGGCGCCCGCGCCGGAAATGACCAGGCGGATTTCGTCCCATTTTTTGCCGACAAGTTCGAGCGAATTGGCCAGCGCTGCGGAGGAGATGATGGCCGTTCCATGCTGGTCATCATGGAAGACCGGGATATCCAGCATTTTCTTGAGTTCTTCTTCAATGTAAAAGCACTCCGGCGCTTTGATATCTTCCAGGTTGATGCCGCCAAAGGTCGGTGAGATGGCCGCTACGACTTTGATGATCTCGTCCGGGTCGTGTGAGTTGACCTCGATATCGAATACGTCGATATCCGCGAACTTCTTGAAAAGCACGCCCTTGCCTTCCATCACCGGCTTGGAAGCCAATGCACCGCGATCGCCCAATCCCAATATGGCTGTGCCGTTGCTGACCACTGCCACCAGGTTACCTTTGGATGTGTATTCGTAGGCCAGTTCAGGGTCTTTCTCGACCTCCAGAACCGGTTCCGCCACGCCCGGCGAATACGCCAGGCTCAGGTCGCGTTGCGTGTCCATCGGTTTGGTCGGTATGATCGCCACCTTACCGGGTTTTCCCTTCAAACGATGATATTCGAGCGCATCTTCACGCGTAAATGTTGCCATGAGTCCTCCAGGGGATACGATTTTCGACTGGCCGATTATTTCACGAGTTCGCAGTTCTGATTAGTTCCATTTGTCATCACTTTCCACGATGCCTGCCAGTCACATTGATTTATACCCTCAACTCTCATTAAAGTTATGAAAATTCCAACGATCCTCATATTGGCTGTGCTGGACTGCCAAATCCAGCAAGAACGGCTTCGGGTTTGTCAATCTGAATCAGAAACCGAAAAAATGGTTGTGCTTTCGGGCTTTTCTTGGAATTTTGCGCTGTCATACGATAGAACCTGGAAATTATTGAAGAGGTAGTACGCAAAAATGGGCATATTTGCACAATTTTCATGTATAATATTCACAATTATCTAGTCAACTTCTGCCGCGCATCGAGCGGCCACTGGTTTGCTAACGGAACTCTGGAAATTTTAGTACGATCATCCTGGTAACAGGAGATTTTAGAAGTCATGTGTCCCGGTTTACATTTATAGGACACAGCCATCGAAAATTCGACTTCTTCAAGCGACTTGCGATTGTACGTGACATAAACCGTCACGCTGCTTAATCTACCTGTATCGCCCCGCACCGATCTGGACTGGGGCTTGCCTGCCAAACCCAGACTCTCTCCGCAGCCGAGGCCGTTTCGCGCCTTTCGGCTGCGTGTTTTTTTAAGCCCTCACCCCTGCACCCCTCTCCCAGCGGGAGAGGGGATGGGGGTGAGGGGAAAGATAACATGAAAAAAATTACGGCGATCCAGGCCCAGAAGAAGGACCCGCAACGGGTCAACATCTACCTCGACGGTGAGTTCGCCTTCGGGCTGGCCCGCATCACAGCCGCCTGGCTGCAAGTCGGGCAGGTGCTGGACGAAGAAAAGATCGCAAAATTACAAGCCGAGGATACACGCGAACGCGCCTGGGGACAGGCCCTGCTCTTCCTGAGCTACCGGGCGCGTTCCGAACAAGAGATCCGGCAGAACCTGGGCAAACACGCAATCCCGCAGGCTGTCATCGAGGAGACCCTCGCACGCCTGCGCCGGGACGGGTTTGCCAATGATCAACAATTTGCCAGCGCGTGGGTCGAAAACCGCAACACCTTCCGCCCACGCGGACGCCGGGCGCTGGCCCTGGAACTCCGCCAGAAGGGCCTCGACAACTCCGCCATCGAGTCCGCGCTCGAAGGGGTGGATGACGAAGCCCTGGCTTACGCAGCCGGCCAGAAAAAGGCAAGCAAGCTTGAGGTCCAGGATTGGAGCGTATTTCGCAAGAAAATATCCGAATTCCTGGCCCGCCGCGGTTTCTCCTATTCCGTGATCGCGCCCACTGTCAGGCGCCTGTGGAATGAAATCCACACGGAAGGAGAAGATCAAATTATGGACGACGAGGAAATCGCATGAACCCGATCATTATTCTTTTTACAGACATCCTGGCGCTGGTGCTGGGAGTCACAGCCGGGTATTTGTTCCATCGATACCAGACCGATAAAGCCATCAAAGACCAGCAGCAAAAAGCCGAAAGCATCCTGAAAGGCGCCAACGAGCAGGCGCGTCTGATCGAGTCGCAGGCACGGGAGAGCGCCACCAAGATCATCCAGGCCGCCGAAGGGGAGATCAAGGAACGGCGGCAGGAGCTCGGCCGCGAGACCGAACGCCTGGACAAGCGCCGCTCGGAACTGGACAGCCGCGCCGACCGTCTCGAACAGCGCGAACAGGCTCTGAACAAGCGCCAGTCCTCCGTGGATCGTCGCGCCAATGAAGTCGAGAAAATGGTCGAAGAGCAGGTACAAAAGCTGGAACAGATCTCGCAACTGACCCAGGACCAGGCCAAGAAGGAGCTGTTTGCCGCGGTCGAGAAGGAAGCCCGCGCCGATATGGCCCGCATCTACCGCCAGATCGAGGCTGAGGCGCGCGAAGAGGGCGAAAAACGCGCCCGCAAGCTGATCGCGGACGCCATCCAGCGCGTGGCCTCCGAGCACGTCTCCGAAGTGACCTCCTCGGTCGTGCCGCTGCCCAACGAGGAGATGAAAGGTCGCATCGTGGGCCGCAACGGGCGCAACATCAAGGCCTTCGAGCAGGCCGCGGGCGTGGACGTGATCGTCGATGACACGCCCGAAGCGGTGACCATTTCCTGCTTCGATTCAGTGCGGCGCGAGGTCGCCCGCCGCGCCCTGACCCGCTTAACGGTTGATGGCCGCATCCATCCCGCCCACATCGAGAAGATCGTCGAAGAAGAGACCAAGGCTGTGGATAAGATCATCAACGAGTCCGGCGAACAGGCCGCCTTCGATGCCGGGATTGCTGGTCTGCATCCCGAAGTGCTACGCATGATGGGACGCCTGAAATTCCGCACCTCCTACGGGCAGAACCAACTGGCGCACGCGGTGGAGGTCGCCAAGCTGGCCGGCATCCTGGCGGCCGAACTGGGCGCGAACATCGAAATTTCCAAGCAGGGCGGTTTCCTGCACGACATCGGCAAGGCCATGGATCACAACCAGGAAGGCACGCATGCCCAGCTGGGCGCGGAGTTCTGCAAGCGCTACGGCGTGAACCCGAAAGTGGTCAACGCCATCGCTTCCCACCACCACGAACAGGAACAGGAAAGCATCGAGGCCGTCATCGCCGAGGCCGCGGACGCCATCTCCGGCGCGCGACCCGGTGCCCGCCGCGAGGACCTGGAAGCCTATATCAAGCGCATCAAATCGCTGGAGGAACTGTCGCAGTCCTTCGCGGGCGTGCAGCAGGCCTTCGCCATCCAGGCCGGGCGCGAAGTGCGCATCATCGTCCGTCCCGAAGAGATCGACGACCTGACCTCCACCCGCCTGGCGCGCGACATCGCCAAGAAGATCGAAGAGACCATGCAGTATCCCGGCCAGATCAAGGTGACGGTCATCCGCGAGACACGGGCGGTGGATTACGCGAAGTAAGAGTTGGTAAATTGGGAATTGGAGAAAAGTTGTTGGTGAAAATATCCCCTCCTGTTGTTTAGGCGGGAGGGGTTTCGTTTGTTAGGCAAGAAATTTCTGCACGACTTCAGGATCATCTTGATATTTTAACAACCGCAAACCTTCAAGGCGTAACGCTTCTGGGAAGAGAGCCTTGTAGATGTTGCAGTTCGGGGATTTGACATCATATCGCCCAGTCGCCCGATACGTCGCCAGCGGACAGCCGCCCGCGCACCAGTGTTTCCACTCGCAGGTCTTGCAGCCTTCTTTTTCTTCCACCGAGATATTCTGAATCCCAATCTGGTCAGCGCGAATGACTGCCAGCGGATCCGCCACATGAACGTCCGTGATCGGCTTGCGAATGTGCATCTGGCACTTGGCAACCTGTCCGTTCTGGTCGAAGACCAGATAGTTCTGCCCCACCCCGCAGGTGTGCGTGTGCGAAACGGACAGGTTGGCGCGGTCAATGATCCCGCCGAGGAAGGGACGCCGCGGCAGATTCTCTTCAATGACCTTGAATGCCGCCAGCATCCCACTGATGATTTTTTGTTCATCCAAGCGCATGTCTTCGTGCGAGGCGGATAGTTCGTTCTCGCGGTAGAAGTTCAGGCTGAAGGGCAGGTCCCGCTCCAGAATCCAGGCCATGACATCGGCCAACCCGTCCGCCGTGCGGCTGCTGACCGTGACTGATATATTTGGGATCAATCCATTAGCAAGGGCAAGGT
>DAOTXM010000501.1:0-2372 GCA_034435215.1 Anaerolineales bacterium | reverse complement strand
GGAAGATTTGCAAGTACTCCTGGTTATCCCCCATCGCCATTTCCATCAGCTCCTCGCGTTCGTATTCAGGGATCATTTCGACGTTGTCGAGCATGTGCATGGAAACCAGATGACGCTGGGTAATGAACAGGATCTGACCGCCCTGCGCTTTGACCTCGTCTACGCGCGCCTGTAGCGTATCAAGAGCTGATTGCGTGCGAACTGTATCGTAAAGCTTGATCTCGCCGTTCGATCCTGCCAGGAACCAGGCGGGAACAGCGACAAGCAACACGACCAGCCCCCACGGAAGGGTAACCAGTGGAACAGCTTCATTGTTTTCAGAAGTATATTGCCTGAAAAGGATGTAGGTCGTGACGATAAGCGACAGACTCAAATAGGCGTCCAAGTTGTGGATGTCCACACCGCCGCCGATTTTCATGCTGACGACCAACCCTCCAGCAAAGAGCGCCAGTAAAGCGACAAAGATCAACCAGAAGCGTATGGGATGAATGTCTGCGCGGCGCTGGCGGAGAACGAGAAACATTGCTGTCCACATGGGCAGGGATGCAATCACCGCGGCCGGCAACACGCCTACGCTATAAGAAGCATTGGGGAAAAGGCGATGCCAGAGCAAACTGGAAGTCAGGCTGGTGTAGAAGAATTCGGGATGGGGGATGCCTGAAAGGAAAATATAGGTGCGTTGCGTAGCGAACGCAATCGCAAAGCCGACTATGGTCCAGAGGGCGGGCTCCAGGAGATAATTCCAGGCATGCTTCCCTTTGTAAGGAACTTCCAGCAGAAATAGCACAGAGGCCAAAATACCCGGCATGGGATACCAGTTGATGCGGCTCAAGCCACTCCAAATGGATGCCAGGATCAGAAAAATCCAGGTGCGGCGATGATCCTGCGTAGAGTAGCCCCACAGCATCAGAATTAGCGGGATCGTCAGGTGGAAATAAACCGGTCCCTGGAAGAGGAACAAAACCATCCAGAGCCATAGCAGCCAGCGAAAAACACGGTCTTTGACGGAGAGACGCCAGATCAATGTCCGGGCAGTCAGGCCAAGCAGGGCAAAGCGCAGGAAGACCTGCCAGAAGCGGTGGAACCACAGCGGCGCGTCAATCAAATAGGGGGGAACAAGCAACAGATGCAGGCTGGGATGCAGGATCGGCCAGGGCAGGCGCGTGCCGAAAATTTTCTCCGATAAGAACAGGGAAGGGTAATAATAGCGGCTGGTTTCCGACCATCCCATCGCAAAGGGATAAGGTGTGACGCTGGAAAGTTGTGTGACCAGCAAATGCAACGAGGTCTGAAGTAAAACGACGATCAACAGAGAGACCAGCCAAGAAATATTTCCCTTTGTTGCTTTTAAACCGTACATCCCTATCAGGCTGAAAACCCAAAAAACCAGGAAACGCACCCAGCCCAGGTCGCCAAGCAGGTCGCGGCTGGCAGGCAGAGTGAAGAAAAGGGTGTAGCCTGTCAAACCAAGAGCGAAAAAGAAAAAACCAGACCAGCGGATTCGCGCGGGGAGTTCCAACAGGGACAATGTCCGCTCACGCGTGCGAAAGCAGGCCTGCCCAGAGGAAGATCGAAGGGTCGAGGTCAGGGCAAGAAGTGCCGCGAGCCCCCCTGTCCCCAGGACGATCAATCCTCCCATCCACGATTTGCTGGCGAGAACGACTACATCCAGTTCCTTTGCCAGGCGAAGCATGTCCCAGATTGCCAGAAACGGTAATGCAATGGTCAGCAGGAGTACACTGCGCCAGAACGTGAGACGGGATGGCTGGGTCATTGGTTGCGGGGGACTTCGTACACCTTGATATCCGGATTGACCGCGTCCAGGGACAGTTGGGGCAGGAAGGACGGCAGGCGGTAATCGAACGAGGCCAGCAGGCGCAAATCCGTTTCCCCGGCCAACAACTGCCTGAAGAATTCACACTCCACCGGATTGGTCTGGCAGATAAATCCATCCTCGAAGCGCACATAGGTGAAGCTGTCAACGACCAGGTAATCCACATCTCTCTCGTACAGGCCAGCTTCTCCTTGATTGTACTCGTAGGCTTTATTGGTCGGCACGGTTTCGCCCGGGTATTTGATCATGTAGATCGGATAGTTGCGTGTTCTGGCAAAATGGCTTTCCGGGATGGCAGGCGGATAAAGGGTGTATTCGAGAATGGTATTTGGTTCGAGCGTCTCGATGAATTTCCCGGCCGGCGTGCGGGCGTCATTGGCGAACAGCAGCGCAACGCTGACCACCTGCAAAAAAGAGGCCAGGATGACCAGGATGAACGCCATGTTGATGACCGGGACTGCAAAGGCATATCCCTGTTGTTTGACCAGCAAAACCAGATCCTCGACGAACAGGCTGGCAAGCACCGCGAACATGGGGA
>DAOTXM010000500.1:0-2036 GCA_034435215.1 Anaerolineales bacterium | reverse complement strand
CCATTCGATGTCTGTGATTTCGTGCACCAACCGGCGCGTTTTGTCATCCAGGCTGGAATCACTATGGAAGTAGGAGCGCACGCGGGCACGCAAATTTACCGCTTTGCCGACGTAGATGATTCTGCCCTCGTTGTTCTTCATCAAGTAGCAGCCGGCTTTTATGGGCAAAGTGTTCAGGATGGCCTGCAGGTGTTCAGCGATTTCCATGCGGGCAATTTTAACATATCGTGAATTGCCCATATTGGCTATTGAAGTTGACCTTTGGATATGCTATAAAAGTACATACCAGTTTTTATGGAGGATGTCATGTCAGAATATTCAAATGAACCAAAGCTTCCTGTTAGTAGCCCTGCAATGTCGATGATCGAAACATGGATCGCTGCGTTAACGAAGCCAAATGAAGGTACCTTTGCACAGATCGCAGCCCAACCCGGCGCTTCTGCATCAAAGGCGTTTTTGTGGGTGTTTATTGCTTCGCTGCTCACTTCTCTTGCCAGCCTGATCGTCCAAGCTGTAAGTGCTGGGGGGCAAATGGATACGCTCCGTCAGTTTATGCCGCCCGAAATCGCTCGGGAATTGCCTGTTGGCGCGGCTCCATCGATCGGTTTTGGGGCAATCGTCTGTGGAGCACCGATCGGCGCCCTCTTTGCGGTGCTTGGATTTGCTATCGTTACAGCGATCATACAGTGGGTTGCAAAGCTCTTCGGTGGTACCGGGTCTTTTGATAAGCTGGCTTATACTTTTTCAGCCATTACAGTGCCATATTCAATCATCGCAGCGGTTTTGGCACTGGTTGGTATCATACCTTTCGTCGGCATATTAACTGGTTTAATCAGTCTTGTTCTGGCTATTTATGTGCTCGTTCTTGAAGTACTGGCTGTTAAAGCCGTGAACAGACTGGATACAGGTAAAGCCGTTGGCGCAGTGCTTTTACCCGTTGTGGTGTTTTTCCTCCTCATTTGTTGCTGTGTTGTCGTCGTGGTAGCCGCCCTGGGCCCAATGATTGGTGAGGTGTTCAGCACAATCAATCAAAGCCTGGGTGGATATTAAATCCTCTAATATAGAAGAACCGCCCGCGGCCCACGGGCGGTTCTTCTACTGAGAAGTGCCGGGGGTATAATGTGCCCAATTTCTCAGGGAGTTGTGATGAAAAATCCACCTGAAATCGTCCTCGGTCACTTGTTAGGCGAAAGGCGGCTCAAACTTGCCACGGCTGAATCTTGCACGGGTGGCCTTATTGCTGATCGCATCACCAACGTGCCCGGTTCCTCCGAGTATTTTCGTGGCGGAATCGTTGCCTATGCTTACGAGGCTAAGGTGGCGCTGCTGCATGTTTCCTGGGATACCCTGCGCACCTATGGCGCTGTCAGCCGGGAAACGGTGATCGAAATGGCGCGCGGTGCACGCATCGCCTTGGGGGCTGATCTGGCTGTTTCGGTGAGCGGCATTGCCGGCCCCGGCGGGGGATTGCCCGATAAGCCGGTTGGCACCACTTGGATTGGTCTGTCCACAACGGAAGGGGATTGGGCGCGCAAGTACGTCTGGGTGGGCGACCGGTTGCAGAACAAAGCCTTATCCGCGGACGCAGCGTTTCAGTTGATCCTGGATTATCTGGAAGGGAAGCTGTGAAAGTCATTGTTATCGTCTCGGCCATTGCGGAGTGGAATGCGGTTAGAGAGGTGCTCCTTCCTGTTGAAATTCAAATTTCTCCTTACGGTGAGTACTATGAGGCTATGCTGGCAGGTAAGAAGTTCACCTTCTTCCACGCGGGTTGGGGTAAAGCCGCTTCCGCAGGCGCGATGCAATATGTGATCGATCATTTTTCGCCTGACCTGAGCATCAATCTGGGAACTTGTGGCGGGTTCGACGGGGAAATCGAACTGGGGGATGTTATCCTGGTGGAGCGGACATTCATGTACGACATCGTCGAACTGATGGGCGATTTTGGTGCCGTCCCGGAATACTACGCCTCGAACCTGGACCTGAGCTGGCTACCGGAGCCCTATCCTTATCCGGTCCGACGCGGGATCCTGGCT
>DAOTXM010000499.1:0-3661 GCA_034435215.1 Anaerolineales bacterium | reverse complement strand
GGCCAGGATGCCCGCGATCACGCAGGAATATACCGTGACCAGCGTTACGGCGGAACGGGTGGCGATCAGCCACTTGGAGACGACATCCAGCGCATCCCATTCTTTTTTGTCCTCCATCTTCACCAGTTGCCAGATGGCGGTACGCCACATCCCAAAATTGATTTTCATTGGCAGTCTCTCCTTATCGAGGTTAAATTCAGTAAATCACGAAAGTTGAAAAGATATTCTTCCAATCATTTCGTGATTTACTGAAATTATACAGCTTATTATGTGAAATCGCGCACGAATGCCAAAATTCCTCACAAAAAAACAGAGCGGATAACTCCACTCTGTTTTTGGAACCTACCTCCAAAAGGTCGGCAGGAAGATGCGCAGGAGAACGTAGACCAGCAAGCCAAGCATGAACAGGATCCCAAACGCGCGATTGTTCCAAAACCCAAGGGGGGCAAAATATAACGGCCAGCCGCCCTGACCATCCGGGAAATCGGGCGGGCGCTCTGCAGGCTTTGGCTTCAACAAAGCAGGATACACCTTGAAAAATGTCGGCAAGGCGAACAAGACGACTGCCATTATCGGGGTGAAAAATTTGATTGCGATCAGATAGCCAGTAAGTACGTAAGGAAGGATCATCATCGCCAAGATACTATAACGAGCGGCTTTCTCACCAATGAGTACGGGCAGGGTGTGGATCTTCTTGGTACGGTCGATCTCGAGCTTGTCGATGTGCTTGCCAAAAATGACCGTGGTCACGCCCAGGACGTAGGGCAGGCTGGCAAGCACAACGTTCCAATCCCAGCGATGAGCAAGTACATAGTAGCCGCCGCCAATCATAAGCGGTCCCCATACAATGAGAACGGCAACTTCACCCATCGCCATTCCCTTGAGCGGCCAGGTGTAGAACAGGACGAAGAAAGCACCCAGGCCAAGCAAAATCCAGATCTTCGCATCCCAGGCATTGATTGCGATGAGATAGATACCCGCCAGTAAAGCCAGAATTCCGGTAACGGCGAAATACGTCAGGTGCTCACGTTTGGTCATCAACCCGCTGGCGATGGGCTGAGCTCCGTAGATCGTACGGAAATAATTGTCTTTGTCTATGCCTCGCACGAAATCCGTGAAATCATTGAAAATATTGTTGGCCGCGTGAGCCATGATCAGACCAAACGCCAGCGCCAACCAGGGCAGGAATTGAAAGCTCCCGTCACGCAAGGCAAACAAGCCAGCCAGGGCGGCGGAGATAAAGGTCATAATGAGAACCGCCGCGCGCGTAGAGATGAGCCAGCGGGAAATCACATCCAACTGCGTCCACTCATCCTTGGACACATCCGGAATGACGTTCAGGGCTTTGCGCCACATGGCAAAATCTATTTTCATTGGCAGCACTCCTATTTGGACATTTTTTATCTGATTATATCAAATGAAAATCGAGAGAAACGGCAAGATGTCCAGACAAGATCTCAGTATGTCATTTCGAGTGTCTTACACCTTTCAATTCAGAGATATACTTGTTCAGACAATGAATTTTTTCCACTTGTGATATTCATCACAATTTTACTATGACATCCCGCACTATCAATTTTATACCAATGACCACATACTAAGTATAGCGTAAGAACTATGCGCCTTGTTTTGGATTTACCAAAGCGATTACTCAACCTGCGCAATCAAATCATATCACCCTTCGATAAATGGATAACACAGGAGGTCTGTAATGGCGGAGATCGCAATCCCAAAAGACATTGGGTTCAGTCGGCAATTTTTGGATAGCCTGTTCAAGATCGAGGATGGAGAAAGGTTCAAAACATGCTTGCAATGTGCAACATGCAGCGGCGCGTGCCCCTTTGGATACTTGATGGATTATCCGCCCGGGAGGATGATCTCCTACTTGCGGGCAGACTTGTTCGATCAGGTGCTAAAATCGGACACAGTCTGGCTGTGTGTATCCTGTTATGCCTGTACGCAGGTTTGCCCTTCGAAAATCCCGGTCACGCCCGGGCTGATGACTCGCGCCAAAGAGGAATTGTTGCTGGCGGGCAACGTACCCAGTGAATTGCAGGACGCCCTGACGAATTCCCAACGCTATGGCAACCCCCTGGGGGAATCACCGCGCAAGCGGGCAGATTGGATCGAAGGCCTTGATTTCGAGGTCCCCATTCTGGCAAAGAGCCGTCAACCTGTGGATGTCCTGTGGTTCGTAGGCGATTATCCATCCTACCACCCCCGCATTCAAGGCATCACGAAAAAAGTGGCTTTTCTGTTCCATAAACTGGGAGTGAATTTCGGCATTCTGGGACCGGAAGAGAACAGCGATGGAGATTCCCAGCGCCTGGCTGGCGAAAGCGGTTTGTTCGAAATGCTGGCGGAAAAGAACGGGAAAACCTTCAGCAAATATGAATTCAAGGAAATCGTCACCACTGACCCGCATGCCTATAACGCTATCAAGAATGAATACCCGAAGCTGGGGATCGAGTATCCGGTAAGACACTATACCGAGTTCCTGGCCGAACGCATCGACGACCTCAAGCCAGATTTCAAAGAAAACGGCCAGCAGAAAGTCACATATCACGATCCCTGCTATCTGGGCCGCGTCAACAATGTGTTCGATGCCCCGCGCGAACTGCTCCGCGCCATCCCCGGCGTGGAACTGGCTGAAATGGCGCACAACCGGACGACAAGCCTGTGCTGCGGGGGCGGCGGCGGCGGTATGTGGCTGGATGGCTTCCAATGGGAAAAAGGACATGTCCGTATGTCCGAGTGGCGCGTGAAAGAAGCAGTAAAGACCGGTGCAGAAATCCTGGCAGTTGCCTGCCCGTACGAGCCGCCTCGTTTCGAAGATGCAACCAAAACAGTAGAAGGAGCCGAAAAACTCATTGTCAAGGATATCGCCGAGTTGCTCGTGGACGCGATGAAATAGTCAAAGGAGGAGGAGTGATGAACGTCATTGTCATAGCAGGACTTGTGCCCGACCTGGTCGAAGAGCTCGAAATCGACAGCAGCGGGACAGCGCTCGACACATCCTGGCTGCGCATGATCATCAACGAATTCGATGATCATGCCATCGAGCAGGCTATCTTACTAAAAGAACGCTACGGAGCGCATGTCACCGTGCTGGCCATCGAGCAGGAAGGGATCGACGAAGTGCTCTTCACAGCCGCCGCTAAGGAAGCCGATCGGCTGATCAAGCTGGTCGGCAATTTCCAGGACGGAGTCAACAGCCACGCCCTGGCGCGGGCGTATGCTACTGCCATCAAAGCCCTGGCCCCCGATCTCATCCTGACCGGCGTACAGGCACATACGAATATAGATGGATCGGTTGGCCCATTGCTGGCATCCATCCTGGATATGCCGTATGTCGGGTATGTCTCTGGCGTAAGCGTCGAAAGTGGGAAAGCCCTTGCGAAGAAGGAGTATCCTGGCGGCCTGATCGGCAAAATGGAAGTGAGTTTACCGGCTGTACTGGGCATCCAGGCATCCGAACAACCTCCCCGCTACGTGGCTGTGAGCAAGGTGCGCCAGTCCATGAAAACTGCAACGATCGAAGAACAGGATGTCGCAGCGTTGGACCTGAGCGGCGGACTGGCAGTAAGCAGGATGTTCCGACCGGAAGTGGCCGGCAAGGCAACGATGATCGAAGGCAGCGAGGAAGAAATTGCCGCCAGAC
>DAOTXM010000498.1:0-5806 GCA_034435215.1 Anaerolineales bacterium | reverse complement strand
ACCTTCCAGGACGCAAATGGCATGAGAGAACGCCTGCTATGGCTGCCCAGCTCACTGATCATGTTTGGACTGTTAAAGATCTGCTCACCTTCGTCCCCATTCGATGCTAACCGCACCCAACAGGGAGACTATCACGGATTCGACGCATGAACAAGTGCACGCAGATTTTCCAACGGTGTCTGTGGATACAGGTCACAGCCCGGCCAGACGGCATCCGCTCCGCTGCGGACTGCCCTCGTAACTGCTTCCGTTATCTCATCCGGCTTTCCCTGGCTGATGAGTCCCACCGGGTCGAGGTTGCCGAACAGCAGCGCATCCGGCACTTCTTTGCGTGAAGCAGCAAGATCGTTGGTCTGATCCACGGACAGCGCATCCGCGCCCGAAGCCGCCAGCAGTTTCATCGTCCCGTTCGTGCGCCCGCAGGCGGATAGGACGGCAGGCCGCGGTAACTCAGAGAACAAGACCTGCAAATGCGGCAGCACGATGGACTCGAACAACTTGGGCCCCAACGCCCCCGGTGAGCCGCCCATCTCGTGGACCGTCAGGAAATCCGCGCCTGCCTCGTGGTAAGCGTTCCCCACAACCGATAAAACTTGCGTCAGGTATTCCATTGCCGCATGGACCTGTTCCCCCGACTTCCGCAGCGACATATACAACGCCCCCGTCTCCACCAGCAGGGACAACAGCGTGAACGGCCCCGGGAGATATCCCCCGATCACGATTTCCTCCCCCACATCTTCCTTCAATAGCTTAATTGCTTCACAAACTAATGGAATTCTTCCCTGCTTTTGAAACTTTTTGCTTTTCGTGTCCTTCGTGTTGAATTCATCCACGCTTTTATACAGAAAATCTGCCACGCGCGGGAACTCCGCCCTCTCGCTCCCCTCCCTGAAATCGACCCTCGCCCCCAGCGCCTCGGCCTCCACGCACAGGTCCAGCGGCACGACCGCCGACCCAAACCCGCTGACCCGGTAGGTGCTGGCCGCCGCCCGCGCCATCTTCGCTGCGTCGCGGTGCGTCTCGTGGAACTGCAAGCCCTCCCGCTCCAGCCCGGCCTCGGTCACGCTGATCAGGCCGGAGAATAGGGCTTTACGAATTGAGGGGTGCTTATTTAATAGCGAAAATATTTCTAATCGTGAGTTTGCCATGATTTACCACGAAGGACACGAAGACTACAAAGGTTTTTTCCCTTAGTGTCCTTCATTGCTAATTTTTAACCGCCTTCACAATCCCGGCTACATGCCCAGGCGTGGAGCCGCAACAGCCACCCACCACGCGCGCCCATTTTCCCCAATACCCCATATTTGCCTATTTTTTCTTATCTTTGTTCGTCTGATACTTTTCCACTTGCTCATACAGGGAAGCAACCGTCTCTTTTTTAAATAACTGCTCCCGAATTAGAAGATAATCCCCCTCTCCCACCTGCCAGGATGCCCAAAAACGAGTCGCTTTGGCTGGGCTCATATGCGTCATCAGAACTTGCGTCGCCTCTCTAATAATCTGTTTTTCGCTAAGAACATGGACTGTCATGGTTGTTCTCCCATAACTTTTTGAACAAAATCCAATGGATTCATTGAATTCACAGCAAGGTGTTTCTGCTTTCGTACCAATCGATCATCACAGGTCAGGAAGTAATCCGCGCCTGATGCTTCTGCACAAGCAACATGCAAGGCATCAATTGCCGGAATGCCTTTTCTCTCCAACGTTTCAGCTCGCTTGCGAATGGCTTCATCCACACGCTGGTAGTTGGTAGCTAATTCACAGCAACGATTTACCCAGTCTTGTCGTATCGAGAACGGGTTCTGGCTGTTCTCGAATTCCAATATCGATGAATTGACAAGCGCTGCTTCGCCAGCTTCAATCAATTGAAGAATTAATGCCAACGCCAGTGTCTCCAGCCAGATTCTCGGTTGAGTCTGGTCGTCAAATGGACGATTATAAACACTGGTATCGAGATAAATTTTCACAGGACAATTTTACCCTAAAGAGCGAATGCTCCGTAGCCCAGAACAAAAAAGGCACAAAGGTTTATTCCTTCGTGCCCTTCGCGGTTATTATCCCTTTACCGCCTTCACAATCCCGGCCACATGCTCGGGCGTGGAGCCGCAGCAACCACCCACCACGCGCGCGCCCAGCGCCACGTACTTCTTCGCGTACTCGCCCATCTGCTCCGGCGTGACATCGTACACGGCAATTTGGGTCTCCACGTCCATGCGCGGCAGGCCGGCGTTGGGCTTAGCCCACAGCGGGAGACCCGGCGCGGTCTCGGCATATTCGGCGATGATCTTTTCCATGTTTTCCAGTGTGGTGCCGCAGTTCGCACCCACCAACGCTGCACCCATTTCTTGGTATTTCGTCGCTACCTTTTTCGGTTTGACGCCCATCATGGTTGCCACGCCGCGGTCGTAGGAGAAACTGACCACGATGGGCAAATCCGTCACGGAGCGCGCGCCCGCGAAGGCCGCATCCGTTTCATCGAAGGCGAACATGGTCTCGATCAACAGCAGGTCCACGCCGCCTTCGGCCAGTGCTGCCGCCTGCTCGGCGTAGGTGGCGGTCACTTCCTCGGGCGTGAGCGGACCGAAAGGCTTCAGCAGGGCGCCGGTCGGGCCCATCGAACCGGCCACCAGGACACCGTCCCGTTTTGAGGCGGCTTTACGGGCCAGTTCGGCGGCACGGACGTTTACTTCCGGGGCGCGCTCCGCGTACTTCGATTCCTTCATGCGCAGGCGCGTCCCGCCGAAGGTGCAGGTCAGGATTATGTCCGAACCGGCTTCCACGAAAGCGGATTCGAGCTTCAGGATGGTCTCGGGATTATCCATGACCAGGTCTTCGGGCACGATGCCCGACTTAAAGCCCATCTTGATCAGGTTGGTGCCGGTCGCCCCGTCCGCGACCAGGATTTCTCCAGCATTCAGTCTTTCCAGGAATTTGTTCATGATTTTCTCCTTGTGAACCACAACCACAGGTAAACACAGATGAATTGGATAAGGTGATAAATGATGATTTAAGCCTTCGAAGCCTTCCAATTGACATGGGGGAGCAAGCGCTTGATTTCGACCTTTGCTAACGCATTTTCATACACCTTTTCGACGAACCCACAACCGAGCGTATTGCTGACTTCGAAAGCGCAGCCAATGATTTTCTGGGTAATCTCGTTTACATCCTGCAAAGGCATTTCACCCATCCTCCTTCATCAAACATCAATTTTTATCCTGTTCATCTGTGGTTTATTTTCCCATCAATCTTTTTGCCATCGGGTCCACCTCCCGGCGCGGGAGCAGGTGCGCGATATGTGGGAAGGGGTCGGTCATGTGCGGGAAGTTCAGCGCCAGCATGAACTGGTTCTGGAATTCCGGGTCGGCCGGCAGCTCATAACGGCGCACGGTGCGCGCCACTTCCCCAGCCTCGCGGCGCTTGTCCACGTTCAGCAGCGCAATGCGCGCCCCGTCGCCGGCCGCGTTGCCCACCGCGTACACATCCTCCAGCGGCAGGTCGGGGATCAGCCCGATGAGCATGGCCTTGGTCTTGTCGATGTAACTGCCGAAGCCGCCCGCCAGGATGAGTTTGTCGGGGCGCTCCAGCCCGGCGGCCTTGAGCAGCGTGCGCGCCGCCACATATAGCGCACCCTTCGCCAATTGAATCTGGCGGATGTCTTTCAGGGAGATGACGATGTCTCTGCCGATGGACGTTTCCGCGGCCCAGGCGACCACATACTCCGGGCCGTTTTCCCCCTCCCGCACCCGCCTCAAACCGGACCCGGACCTGAACCTGCCACGAGAATCGATGATCCCGGTCCGGAACATTTCCGCGACCAGGTCAATGATGGCCGAGCCGCAGATGCCCTTGGCCACCCCTTTCCCCCCTTCCTCCTCACCAACGATCTTATAACGTGGTTCCAGTGTTTTCTCATCGATCTCGACGCGCTCGATGGCGCCCGGCGCAGCGCGCATGCCATACTCGATATGCGCGCCCTCCAGCGCCGGTCCCGTGGGCGTGGACGTGCACACCAACCCGTGACGGTTGCCCAGCACCAGTTCGGCGTTGGTGCCCACATCGATGATCAACCAGTTCTCGTCCTGTATCTGCGGCTCCTCGGCAACCAGCACGCCGCTCGTGTCCGCGCCGATGAAGCTGGCAATGGTTGGTAGCACATGCACATTGGCGGCCGGGTTGATTTGCAAACCCAACTCGCGTGCTTTAAGGTCTACCGCCTTGTGAATGGAAGGCACATACGGCGCGCGTCCCAAATGCGTAGGCGGCAGGTTAAGCAGCAGGTGGTGCATGGTGGTATTGCCGACGAAGACGATTTCTAATATATCTTCTGTTGTCAAGTTCGCTGGTCGAGTAGCCGAAGGCGTATCAAGACCAGCAAGAGCTGACCCTCTGCTGCCATCATCCTCCTCGCGATGAAATTTGTTTGCAGACTTGACCGCCTGCTTCAACAATTGATTCAACGTCCCGATCACCGCCTTGTGCTGCTTCTCCAACCCATCCGGCTCTGAGATCGTATACTGGATGCGCGACATGACGTCCTCGCCATACACGATCTGCGGATTCATCTCCGATTCAGCGGCCAGGATTTCACCTGTTTCGAGATCGCACAGGTAGAGTGCAATGGTTGTCGAGCCGATGTCCACTGCCACGCCGTAACTCTTTTCCACATAACCGGGCTGCACGCGGATGACTTCCCGATCCTGCCAGACGCTGACGGTGGCTTTCCAGTCCCCCTCGCGCAGCGCGTCGCCCAGTCCGCGCAGGCAGTGATAATCAATGGACAGGTCAACGGCTTTGGGCAGGTTCTCCTCCCCACGCCGCACCAGCGACATGGAGATTTCCAGCCCTCGCGACAGGCGTTCCCAATCTGCGAAGGGCTGTTCCAGGTAGGGCGGCCTCATCTCGACCAGGTATTTCCGGATAGAGGGCTTGATTTCGATCTCGCGCTGGGTAGCCGATTTGCGGACAATCTGTTTGTTGCCGCGGCTCTCTTCGGGGACGTGGACAAGTACATCGCCCAGCACTTTTGCCTGGCAGGAGAGCCGCACCTGCCCGACCTCCCAGTTGTTGGCAGCCATCATCTTAGGCCGCCGCCGAAAATAATCTATTTCCTCGACGCTGGGTGAGGAGAGATGCTCCCGCCTGGACGTGATGCCGTAGCGCGCGAACGTCCCTTCTTCGACGATGACCTTGCACTTGCCGCAGGTGGCATTCTCGGCGCAAATCGATTCGATCTCCACGCCCAGTTGGCGGGCGGCTTCGCGCAAGCTGATGCCCTCGTCCACGTGGCCGCGCCGCCCGGAGGGTTGCAGGATGACGAGGTGTTGTTCGGTCATAGGGTGTCAATTATACCCAGGGCGGTCTCAAATTGCGCTTTTTCAAAGGTTGGAGAGCGCAATTTGTGACCGTGGGCATTATATACCGATGAAAACGCCGCCGAGACGGCGGCGGGGGGAGAACATCCGCAGATTGCGCAGATGCTTCGATAGACGGGTCTACCGTTGATGACGGGATGGGGGTCCGAAAACGGCAGAGCCCGATAGACTCAATACAAGTTCCCGCGGATTTTTCGCAGTTTTCTGCGTAATCTGCAACATCTGTGAATGCCCGAGCTTTGTATGAACAGGGGGAGCGGATCAGGCTTGTCGCCGGGGAATCTCGATTTTAGCGAATACCGTTTCGAGTTCGGAGAGAAGCGTGGCGGCTACCTGTTCGGGAGTCCCCTCCCGTTCGCTCCAGTCGCTGCGGCGCCAGGCAGCCATATAGGCATCAGTGTCCGTCTCGCCGATGGCCATGGCATAGGCATCGA
>DAOTXM010000497.1:0-1586 GCA_034435215.1 Anaerolineales bacterium | reverse complement strand
GACGAATACTCCTACAGCGACGGCCACATTATCACCAACCCCGCTGTATTCTCCAACACCATCCAATACTCCTACGATTACAAAGACCCCCACGATCACTAACACGCCGACGATTACCTTTACACCAACCATTACATTTACCCCGTCCGCCACCGGGACAGCCACATACACCCCTTCGCCGACGGGCACCCCGATTGCATGTTTTGTCAGTCACAATGGAGTTTCCATTACGCAGGACAAGATGTTGCTTACCGTGAACAATGACAGCAATTATCCAATCACAATTAAAGAGATCACAGTCTTTTATAACGCTTCCTCTCCGACTGGTCAGGGATTGGCTGCAATATATAGCAGCGGAACACTGATTTGGAATCAGTTCGGTTCCGGCTCACCGCTCACGGTTTCCAATTTCCTTGTGAATGTATCGATAGATCCCTGGTCAAGCAAAGCTCTGAAATTGTTCTTTGCTAAAAACATAAAGATCGATGGCACTGAAAACATCATGATCAGTTTCGTCGAAAATGGATGCCCGATCCACAGTGCAACGCAATAGAAAATGGAGGTATGCACATGAAAAATATCCATAATCTCACCCATGTTATTTCAAAGCGCAGCGACCCGGCCAAACACCGACGTGGCGAACGCGGTCAGAGTCTGGTGGAACTGGCGATGAGCCTGACGATCATCCTGACCCTGTTGGCTGGCGCAGTGGACTTTTCCATCGCTTACTTTTCCTTCGCTGCCATGCAGGATGCGGCCCAGGAAGGCGCGCTCTACGGTTCCATCAATCCGACTGACACGGCCGGGATCATTTCCCGCGTGCGCAACGCCTCGACGAACCCGGTCGACCTGGCCAACGAGGAAATCGTCGATGTCGTTGTCACCCTGCCTGGGCAGGCGTGCGAAGGGGGAGAAGTCGTCGTCGATGTAATCTATTAATACCCGATCTCGATGCCTTTCATTGGCGCCATCATCGGATCGCAACAAATCAGGTTGAATGCGCGTGTGACAGACACGATCCTGCAACCTATATGCTCAGAGAGTTGACCATGATGAAAAAAATGAAAAATTCTTCTGAACACGGCCAGGTGCTGGTGATCATCGCGGTAGCGATGATCGGCTTGATCGGTATCACCGGTCTGGCTATCGATGGCAGCCGGGCTTATTCCGACCGCCGGCAGGCACAAAACGCCGCCGATACGGCCGCCCTGGCTGCTTCCTTGTCCAATGTGCGCGGGGATACCAATTGGTCGGCAGTTGGTCTGGAACGCGCCGCCAGCAATGGCTATGATAACAATGGCACTACGAACATTGTCAATGTATATAACCCACCTGTCGAAGGTCCATATGCTGGCGATACGCAATACGTGCAGGTGATCATTACTTCACATCTCGGCACCCTCTTTGGGAGAGTTGTGGGGATTGAACAGGTTACGAATACGGTCCAGGCGGTTGCCAGGGTCGACCCGCCTGAATTCACGGAAATGTATTTTGGCAATGCCATCGTTGGACTTGCACCTCACGAATGCAAGGCGGTCAAGTACCAGGGAAATGCCAATACCACGCTCAAAGGCGGCGGTCTGTTC
>DAOTXM010000496.1:0-4574 GCA_034435215.1 Anaerolineales bacterium | reverse complement strand
ACTCAAGGAAGGCTACCTGGCGGATATCGTCCTGCTCTCGGAAGATATATTCCAGACCAGACCGGAAGACATTGCAAAAGTCAAATCATTGCTTACCATGGTGGATGGTAAAGTAGTTTACGAGGCCTAGGTCATGAGAACCTACGCCCTGCGCCGCATCCTGCAAACCATTCCTATCTTGTTCATCATCAGCGTATTGCTGTTCCTCATGGTGCGTGCTGCGCCCGGTGGGCCGTTGACGACTGCACGCCGCAACCCGAATATTACCGAAGAACAGCTCGAAAGGTTGGAAGAGCAACTCGGGCTCAATCGTCCGCTGCCTGTGCAATACGCCGATTGGATGGGAGATATGCTGCGCGGCGATATGGGGCAATCCATCAAATTCCGCCGCCCGGTTGCGGAGATGATCGGAGAGCGCATCCCGAATACGCTTTTACTTGTAGGGGTTTCCTTCCTCGTTACTTTGCTGATCGCTCTGCCGGTCGGGATTCTCTCGGCGCGCAAACCTTATTCCCTGTTCGATTACATTGCAACAACCATCACCTTCATGGGGCAGTCCCTGCCTGTGTATTGGTTGGGGTTGGGCTTGATCCTGATCTTTTATGTCACCTTGAAGAACCCATTCAATGGCAATCCTCTCTTTCCCGGCAGCGGTATGAACACCCTCGGGAAGGAGGGCGATTTCCTGGATACGCTCTGGCATCTGGTGCTGCCCATCACCGCCCTGAGTTTGGGATGGGCGGCCTGGTACTCACGTTTCTTGCGTTCCAGCATGTTAGATGTATTGCATGAAGATTACATCCGTACGGCACGCGCCAAAGGTGTGATCGAGCGCTACGTCTATTACAAACACGCGCTGAGGAACGCAATCCTGCCTCTGGTGACCCTGATCGCGTTGGACCTGCCCAGCCTCTTTGCCGGGGCGCTCTTCGTGGAGACCATTTTCTCCTGGCCTGGTATGGGACGCTTGTTCTGGGATGCTGCTCGCGGCCGGGATTATCCCGTCCTGCTGGGTGTGGTCATGATCACGGCTGTGCTGATCATCGTCGCAAACATCCTGGCGGACCTGGCTTACGGTTTGCTCGACCCCCAGGTGAAGTATGAGTGAACTGGGCAAACCCGCCATAAAAGAACAAAGCATGGCCCGCCTCATCATCCGGCGTTTTTTCAAACACCGGATGGCGGGCGTGGCCATAACGGTTTTGCTGATCCTTGTTCTTTCTGCGGTCTTCGCCTATCTCAGTCCATATACCCCAACGGAGCAGGAACCGGCTAACAGCTTCCAGCGTTCCAGCGCCGCGCACTGGTTCGGCACCGATGAGTTAGGGCGGGATATCTTTACGCGTATTCTGTTTGGCGGGAGAGTCTCCCTGACAGTGGGCTTGCTTTCGACTTTCATCTCGATCTTGCTAGGGGTGATCGTCGGCGCATTGTCCGGATACTTCGGCGGCTGGCTGGACTCGATCCTGATGCGCATTACCGATGCGTTCCTCACCTTTCCGACTTTGTTCGTGCTCATCCTTTTGGGCGCATTTTTGCGTGAACAGCCCATTACCTGGCTTAAGAACAGCGTCCTGGTTGTCATCCTGATCATTGCCATTCTTTCGTGGATGTGGCCAGCGCGGCTGGTGCGCAGCCTGTTCCTGGTTCTGCGCGAACGGGAATTCGTCACCGCCACCCGCGCGTTGGGGGGAAGCAATGCCCGCATCATCCTGCGCCACATCCTGCCGAACTGCATCGGACCGATCCTGGTCAGCGGTACGCTCCAGATGGCCTACGCCATCATCACGGAATCCGGTTTGAGCTATCTTGGTTTCGGGGTCCAGCCGCCCACGCCCACCTGGGGCAGCATCCTGGCGACTGCTCAAGTGCATGTGTTTCGCGCTCCCTGGCTGGCGTTCTACCCCGGCTTGATGATTTTCATCACTGTCATGGCCATCAACTACATTGGCGATGGGTTGCGTGATGCGTTCGATCCCTATGTGATCCACACCGGGAAGTAGATAGTCCCGGTGCATTAATTCCTGAAGGAGGAAGAGATGAAACCCAAACTATTGACCCTGCTGCTGGTAGTCATTCTATTGTTGACCGCCTGTGGGGGAGGGGCAACAGAAGCCCCCGCACCGCCTGCTCCCGCGGAGCCTGCCCAGCCCGCCCCCACGGAATCCGCCGCACCCATGGAGGAGGGTGGCGGCACGGTGACACTCATCATCCCGGAAGAACCAACTACGCTGAACTATTTCATGGCAGATGCGGCAGTCGTCCGCCAGGTTTCGGATGCGACCAACATGACCGGGTTGGTGACCATCGACGAAAACGGCGACTTCGTTCCGGTCTTGGCTGCCGAGTTGCCAACCCAGGAAAATGGCGGCCTCTCGGACGATTTCCTGACCGTCACATGGAAGTTGAAGCCCGATCTCAAGTGGTCAGATGGGGAGCCCATCACTTCGGACGATATCAAGTTCACCTGGGAAGTGCTTTCCAATCCCGATTCTGGCGCTTTTGTCGGAACGGATGGGTTCGACCAGATCGCATCCGTCGATACGCCGGACGATCTGACCGCGGTGCTGAATTACTCGACGCCCTATGCTGGTTACCTGGATCAATTTGCTTATGGTCTCTTCCCCCGGCACGCCACCGGCGAAGTGACGGATATGGCCAATTGGGAATGGAACCGCCAGCCGGTCGGAGCCGGTCCCTTTGTGGTCAGCCAGTGGAACTCGGGCCAGAGCATTGTCCTGGATCGCAATCCCTACTATTTCGAAGAGGGTAAACCCTATCTCGACCGGTTGGTTTTTGCGATCATTCCCGAACCTGCCGCCCAGACGGCCATGATGCTGCAAGGGGAAGCGCAGGTGCACCTGTGGCCGAGCGAGAACGAAACGGAATATAACAATTTGTTGGCTGGCAAAGCAACCCAGGTTCTTGTGCCCGGCATCTGGAATATGGCCATCGACTTCAACCTGAGCGCGCCCTTCGATGGCGATCCCGGCCCCACGCCGCCTCATCCCATCCTGGGCGACCTGCGCGTGCGCCAGGCGATTGCCTCGGCCATCGATTATGATACGCTGGTCGATGACGTGCTGGAAAAAACCGTCTCGCATTCGACCAACCCGTTCGCCTACGGTTGGTACCAGTGCGACCTGCCGCGTCCATTCCCCTATGACCCTGCCAAAGCTGTAGAATTATTGGAAGCCGCCGGTTGGGTGGAAGGCCCGGATGGCATCCGTGTGGCGCAGGGCGCAATGTATGCGCCAGATGGCACGCGACTTTCGTTGGAGTTGCAGGGATACACAAACTTCGAACCGTTGCAGCGCACCGAAGAGTTCATTGTGGAAAACTTGAAAGCAGTCGGCATCGAGGCCCGCATCCAGAACTATGACTTCTCGATCATCTTTGGCTCCTATGATGACCAATCCCCGCGCAAGATCGGCGATTACGATATGCTCATCTTCGACCGCGGTTTTACGGTCGAGCCGCAGGGATACAATGCCAACGCCTACTCGTCTACAACCATCCCATCGAAGGATCTGCCGGGTGGCGGCAACTACTTCCGCTGGGTGAACCCAACGGTAGATGCAGCCTTGGAGAGGGCTGGCAGCAACTTCGACCTCGAGGTTCGCAAGGCAGCCTACTGTGAGATCGCTGAGCAAAATCAAAAGGACTTGCCACAGATCTATTTGTATCTCTTCCAGGACGGTTATGGCATTGCCGATAACCTGGAGGGTGTGACTGTCAGCACCTGGGGTAGTATGTCCTGGGGCGCGCAGAATTGGAAGTATAAGTAAGATGGGTAATAAGAATAGGAGTTACGCAGTTGAATAGGAGAGGCCCGAAAATAAGGGGAGCGGGCGTATGCTCGCTCCCCTTATTTTCGGATCCTTTTTTTGCGAATTGCGTAAGTTCTAAATAAGTTATAAGAAAGCAGGATGGGTTCCAACACTTCCTGCCTTTTTGCTGGCATCGAGGAATTTATGACCGAACAGACTTGTTTCTGGTGGGTCGATGCGCCTCCGCCGAAATCCTATCACAATAAACCTCTGCCCGAAAAAGCCGATGTGGTCGTGATTGGCGGCGGGTTCACGGGGACATCGGCGGCGCTGCGATTGGCAAAGGGCGGCGCACAGGTGACCCTGCTCGAAGCCGAGACGGTCGGCTGGGGAGCCAGTTCGCGCAACGGCGGGCAGGCGCTCTCCTGCCTACACCACACACTAACCGAGTTGATCGAACAGCACGGCCTGGAACGCGCCCGGGAGATGTTCCGCGCCTCCGTCCGGGCGGCGGATACGGTCGCGCGCATTGTGGCCGAAGAAGGCATCGATTGCGACTACGCACGTAATGGGAATATCGAAGCGGCCAGCAAAGCGGGGCATTTCGACCGATTGAAAAGGGAACAGGAAACGCTGGCGCGCCTGGCTGATTATGCGGTCCGCATCGTACCGCCCGAGGAGGCTGCTTCCGAACTGGGAACGGATTCTTACCACGGGCTGATGGTCAACGACCGCAGCGCCGGGTTGCAACCGGCAAAGTTCGTGCAAGGCCTGGCTCTGGCCGCTGACCGGGCCGGGGCAGAT
>DAOTXM010000495.1:0-13045 GCA_034435215.1 Anaerolineales bacterium | reverse complement strand
GTATCCACCTCTTGGAAGCGCATATTGTTCTCTTGTGCCAGTCTCAGGGCTTGTACCTGGTAATCGACGGCCTTCCCGAATTTTTGACGAGCCCCTTCCATATCTTGCAAAGAATTAAGCAGGCAAGCCCAGTCTCTATATAAACTGCCCAGTTCATTAATGGCCTCCCAAAGTCGTATCTTCTCGCCGTCTTTGAACATTTCCCTCGCGCGCTCAAAATACCTTTCTGATTCCGCATACCATTGAATCGCCTGCTCTGGAGTACACTGCTTTAATTTCCAGCCACCACCTCGCTGCCTCAAGATAAATCCTAGCGCATTACAGGCCAATCCAATTCCTCTGGAAGTATCAATTTCTTCGAAGATACTTAATGCCAATTCGCAATCGCGTTGGCCATCAAGGCTATTCGGATTCTCCAACGCCCTGATCAACCCGCGTGTGTTGTAACTCAATGCCAAAGGATAGCGCTGACCAAGTACCAGTCTTTTTGTAAGCGCATCCTCAACAGAAAATTTTGCCCCCAAAAAATCACCCAAAAGCGTTAAAACAAATGCCAGATTGTTCAGAGTAAAAGCAAATTCGTCCACTATTCCCGCTTTTTCGTAAAATGGCAAGGCTTCACGGTAATATTCAGCCGCGTTCCGGTAATGGCCGTTTACACGCGCGAGATATCCAAGTCTATCGTAAGCATAACCAAAAATACGATTGCGAAACCACTCAAGAGAATGTTCTAGCCCAAAGGACAAACTTCCTAACAATTCGATGGCATGTTTGAAAATTATCACAATCCTCTTCTCTGGTTCTTTCGCCAAATAAGTTAGAGCTTCTCCATAGTAAGTAAGCAACGAAGCCCAGAAAATGGGAGGGGCGGTAGAGATTATTGGTCTCAAAATAGTTTTATCATTTTCTGATAAGTTAATTATTGGCGATTGAGAGTACAAAAAACGCCCATCTGCTTCAAAAGTAAGGAAAGTCTCTGCAACTTCAATTGCTCGTTGATATTGAGCTTTCCTGTTTAACCGCTTTATCCATCTCACCGCATTATCTTGAGTGAAAACTGATTCTATAGGTTCAGAGTTGTTAGCTTGAATGTGGTTGGATCGCAAATATACAAAGACCTCGTTTCGAAGCTGCGTATCCAGTTCTATCTCATAACCATTGATTGCGATCTCACTCCAGCGTACGAAGGTTCGGTAGAAAGCCTGTAGAAAATTACATCGCAAATCATAATAGAGAATGTTTACTATAGATTTTTCCCAGAGTAATCGTTCTTCTTTGTTTGAATTTTGATAATACTCTCGCAACCGCTGATACCAATAAGTTTTCTCTTCCTCTGAATACGGCACAAAGCTATCGAACATCTCGTAAAGAGCGTCATGTAAAAATAGCTCCTTTTCGTTATGGCGTTTCTTGGTCAACGTTAAGTTCTCAGCACTAGATAATCTCTTTGAACATTCTTCTTTTGACCATTTTGGTTCCAAAAAGTGAAGCAAATCAGGGGTTAAACCCTTTCGAGCCAGAGCCAAAAAGAAAAGATGACGCCTATCTGGATTTTCGCTGTTAAAATAAGTGCGAACAATCTTTCTTCCCAATTCAAGATTATTGTCATAACCCTCATTCTCTAAAAATTGGGGCGTTTGAAGAATTAATTCAACCGTCAGGGCCACATGAACAGGCAAACCTTTTGTAACCTGCCAGATATAAATGGCATTTTGAGCAAGCAACTTCGCAATCGGGCGAGGCGCTTTTCGAGTGTAAACAGCCAGCAGGTCAGCCGTATCAGGTTGTGTCAGCCCCTCAACGGGAATGGATTCTACTCGACCTACATGGATTGCATTGATTTGCTCCAAGTCAGATTTTAATTCAGCATTGGGTCGGCCCGCCAACAGGATTGCGGTATTCTCCGCCTCTCGGCACAAATCCAACAGCCATTGTCTTGCAGATAGGCTTCCCTTTCCTGTTTCAAGTCTAAAAACCTGTTGAATGAAATCCTGCTCTTCGCCAATGTTCTCCAAGGTATCAAAGGCAAGCACAACCCGATACCTGGTCGTAAACCGATTAAGTTCATCGATGAATAACTGGTTTATGGAAGCAATTTCTGATTGAACCGCCGCATCAAAGGATGATGAAAACATTCCGTCGAGTCTCTTACGATCAAAATTCACCCTTTTCTCTCGATAACCTATAAAGGATTGACCGTCTGGGTCCAGGCTTTTGATGATTGCAGATTGGAGGCGAAAAATGTTGTGCAAATCAGTATGGTAGAGATCAAAGATGCCTGCCCAACGAAACGATGTAGTAGATTTGGTAGTTTTCCTGGATACCTCTTCCAATAAACGCGTCTTGCCCGCCCCGCCAGAGCCGTAGAGATAGATAACCCGCGTGATATTCCTGGCATTCAACGCTGCGTCGATGGCGCGCATCACGGATTTTCGATCAACAAGATCACCCTTGATTGCAAATGACGCGTTTTTTTCAATTTTTGCACTCCCCGCTTTTCCCCGTAATTCTTTGGTAAGAGCGGGCAAATGCTTAATGGCCATCTCGATGATCAACTGTATAACAGTTTTTGCCGCTTCAGCAGGTAAATCTTGGAAAATCATGGGATCATTCCTCCCTGCAGTTTGTCATCCATGCGAGATTTCATACGAGACTGAGGATTGACAGGTACGGCTTTCAACACATCGCCCCCATATGCAGGCGCTGATCATCCAATGGACTTGTATTGGGACACCCACCAGATTATACAGACGAACACAATCATCGCCCTCGTCGTGACGGGAGTCCCCAACGAGTAGGACCATAGTGTCCATACTGCCTCCCTTCCAGCAAAGATAATTATACAGGAATTTTAGTAAAAAAACACAGCGACTTTTGCCGCTGTGTCGGGAAACGGGAAATGCTGTATCGCTTCTAGCCGGTTTGCCAGAGAGCGCGGTTGGTCAGGAAGGTTTGGATCACAGAGCCTTTGGGGTACAATGACCAGATCTTGCTACAAATCAACCTCATTTCGGCCGCGTTCAGACGTCTGAGCCGGGCAAACATGCCGTCCTTCGCCTGGCGTATGCCCTGATAATCCTGGGCAAAGCGGTTGCTAAAATCCAACGAACGGGCATAGTTCTCCGCGATTTGCTCCAGCATGCGCTTGAGTTCTTCAGAAATACCTTTTGGTTCTTTTTGGCGTTGCTGTACGAACTGACGAAAGGCAAGATGCCCCTTGAGGGCATTCAGTTTTCCCCTTTGCGCCCAAACCTGAGGCTGTTTATCCATTTCGGCCTCCTTTGGAAATGCATCTTCAGCCTTTTTAATTGCCGCTGAAAGTGGGTGATTCCCAAGCACCTCTTCATCGTCCTGCAACAGGTAAAACTTCAACCAGGCCAAGTTGACCAGGGCATCCACATGACGATAAACCAAACCGTTTACTTCCGCAATACTTGCGGCCTGTGTCAGCATGTCTTCGCTTTCTTTAGCGATGCGCGCAGGATTGTCACCCCCGCGAGGAGACACTTTCAATTGCCAGGCCCAGTCGCGGCAGGCGCAACCGATCTCAATCAAGGCTTCTACCCGTCTCGGAGATTCACCCAATTTATCAAACAGGCTGTTGGCCTCGCGGGCATCATCTCGCGCCCGGCGCAATAACTCAAGGCGTTCCTCGGATCGAAGCAATGGGGCTGAGCCTGCATTGCGGCGCATGGCCTCGGCCTGTGTGACAAGCGCCATGCCAATACCGCGCTCATAGGAAAAGACGCGGAAAATGGAGAGGGCGCGCTCGGAATTTTCGCGAGCAGAGGTATATTGCCCCTCGCGCACATCAATAGCAGCCAGCGTATTGAGACTCAAAGCCACAGGCACGCGTGACCCCAATTCCCGTCCCAGGCGCAGGGCATCGATCACATTGGAACGGCCATCGTGCCACTCGCCCAATTCTGCCTGAGCAAAGCCCATGTCATTCATGACAGTTGCCATTTCTTTGCGCAGGTCGATCTCACGCAGGATAATCGCAGCTTTTTGGTATTCCTCCACCGCAGGCTTCATCAAACCCTGCACCCGCCTGAGATACCCATTGACGCGATGGGCAAGCGCGAAGATCGCCTTCTTGTACCAGAGCAGGGTATCTGGATAAATGGGGTCGGCAAAAGGAGCAAACACTTCTTCTCTGGGCAACAGCGCATAGGCAGCTTGGAGATGATCTTCCGCTTCGATCAAATCCTCTTTTTTACCACGCATGATATGCAGGCTGGCCGTCCAAACCTGGGCTGCCGCCAAAAGATATGGAAATTTGGAACGCCACTTTTGTTCATTAGCTTTCATAAATCCGTGCGCTTTTTCCAATCCAATTTCATGCTTATTCTGCGCCCAGTCACGAGAAAAGGGGTGCATTTTCAGGTTTTCAAGAATCGTCTCAACAGTAATATCCTTTTCGAGAATTGGAGCAGGCGGTCTACTCAAATAAGATAGTAATTCGGCCTGCAGTTGCAAATCCATTTGCGTATCGCGAGCCATGATCGCCTCATGTGAATAACGATAATAGGCACGAAAGCCGCGACCGAGATCATAATGCAGGAAATAATACATATTCTCGGCAAGAAGCGCCTGATGTTGCATGTGTACATCACCCAACACCTTCAAATCGAGGCCTTCCCTGCCCTGCTCCTCGACAGGCGCATAGAGTTCGTTCAGGCGCTGTGAAATGCGTTTTCGCTGCTCTTCATAGTAATCCTTGGTCGCCTCGAAAGCTGCCTTCCGGGCTTCTACATCATAGGGGGAATCATATACATTGCGTTGGAGTAAATCATACATCTCATCGTGCAGGAAAACGCGCTGATCCTCAGGCCGGATCTTGACTACCGACAGACTTTTAACTTCCACTAAACGTTTTCGCGCTTCGAAACTGGATATCCCAAGTAATGAGGCCAAAAGTTCTTCATCCGCCCCTTTGGGAACACGCCCAAGCGCAATGAGGGTCTCACCCAATTCCCCCTGACGCAAACGATCAAACAAGACTCCCTCATAGCGACGGCTTTCTTCCATTGTCACATGTGTGGGTGGGGTTTGATGGAGAATCATTGGAACTTCGCTCTCGCCAGGAAAACTCAGGTAATCCACGAACAGCGAAAGCAGAATCGGACGGCCCAGCGAATAGGCATGCGCGCCCTTTTTGAAATCCACTGGCAGGTTTTTCAGGCGTTCTGCAATATGATGATCTTTTCTCTCTACCGCCAGTTGCGCTACTTTGTCGAAGTATTCAAGGCTTTCTTCAGGTTCGAACGAGCCGACTTCGATCTCCTCGACCTGCACAGCCTCTTGCGCTTTCATCAGCTCGATAGCAGGAAGTGCTTCTTCACGCCCCGCCACAAAGAGTATAATATTTCCCCATATGGGAAGACTATTGATCAGCCAATCCCATGACTCTGCGAGGGGAATTTTGTCTGTCCAACCAGACAAGCCATACACTACACGCTCAGCAGTATCCAATGCCAAGACAACGCGGTGGGAGGTACTCAATTGCTTCAAATCCTGGTCGAATTTATTGACCGCATCCTCGCGTAATTTTTCCAGTTCCACCACATTTCCACTCAAACGGGCACGGTTAAGAGCCTGATAGGCTGGTAAATACGCCTGAAAACAGTCGAAAGGCGGCGTAAGAATTTCAAAAATGGCGTTCGCCAGGCCAATGGGCGTATGCAGGGCAATGTGGTAAAGATCCATCACATCTTCCGCAACGCGGTTGTTCGAATTCTTTCCTGCCAGTTCGAGAGCCTTTTTGATCAAGCGAGTTTTGCCAATCCCGCCGATGCCATGAAGGAAAATAAGTTTGGGGGTTGGCGAGGGATCGTTCAAAATATGTTCGAATCGATCGAGAATATCCTGCCGTCCCACCAGTTCGGGGGTGGCGTACAGACCAGTAAATCGTTCAATGTAAGGAGAAGTCATGATTTCGCCTCCTCGATCTCATTGGCTGGACAAACTTGTGGGTCTTTGACTCCCGCCTCGGATAAAGCCTTTGCATGAGTCTCCATCAAATCGTTGAAAAACTTCTGGAAGCGTTCCATGGAGCGATCGGCCGCCTGCGTTTTGAAGTGACAGTAGGCGGCACGGTGCAGACGAATCCAGGCATCTTTGGCTTTGATGGGAAGATATTGCCGCAGGATATTCTGCACGGGTTGGTTCATTTCATAGCGGCCGTTCTTCCAGGCGACCAGGCGAGTCTCATTCATTTTCCTGCAAATAGCGCGTCCGTCCTGCTCACCATTCTGCTCATAGGTTTTTACCATTAACGCCGCTTCTGTCTCACCAAACCCATCCAGCGGAGAGAGCGCCTCGAAATATGTGCGTATTTGTGAACGTTCATAGACTGGAACGACTGCAAACAGAATATCTGCCGCAATCCCCAGCGCTTCGGCGCGATTTTTTGCACGGGCCAGATGCTCTGTAAAGAGTGGCCAGCCTGCGCCTATCTCGTAAATTTCATTTACCGAAAGAATCGAAGATAAGTCAAACTTTTTCAATTGTTCGTTGATCTGCTCCACTGTGAATTTCCCAAGCCCAAAGCGAACGGCTTCGATCAAGTAAGGGACCTTCCATGGATAAGGGCGGCCACGTCCTGTCACGATGACAAAAAAATTGGCAAGAGTAAGCAAATTGCCCAGAAAATGCGTTTCCAGTTGCTCTAGTAGAGACCAGTCGCTTTCATAGGCGGAATCGAGGATGAGGACAAAACGATTATCTATATGACTCTGGACATAACCGCGGACCAAATCTACTTTTTCTGCCAGGCTGGGATGGGGTGGCACTTGGATGGACAAACTCTTGATAATAATTTCAAGAAATTCTTCAATTTTTAATTGCTTGCCCTCTCGCACAAAATGTTCGTTCTGCAACGGTTTCTCTCCCTCAGGACGATCTTGCTCTCCTGGACCCCACAGGCTGAACAGCCAGGAGGTAATCCCCATGATTTCCTCTTTCAAAACCGTTCGATGCAAATGTTGGGCCAACCAGGTTTTTCCCGCACCCCGGTCGCCGTCTATGACCACCGCTCTTACACGCGGCTGCGATTGTTTCAAAAGGGAGAGAATTTGGTGAATCTCCTCTGCTCGATCAGTAAACTTTTTAGCATCATAAAGTGATGATTTGATGGGCGTTTCTGCCATAACGGATTCCTCCCAGGATATAATCGCCCCATTATCCTTGGGCGATGGAGGTCAACTCTTTGGTGATGTGCGCCTGGTCTGTACGATACCAGGCAATCGCTTTTTCAATATCTTCGGCTTGGATGCGTGTTCCCGAATGTGGATTTTCCTCCCAGCGTTTTTCATATTCGAACAGTATTTGCCTGACCAGCACCAGCGCCTCGCGCGGGAGCGGATTGACGGCGCGCGCCAGTTCCAGTTCCAGATCCTGAACCGAGGGGAGCGCGCTGACTGCGTTAAGTGAGGCGAATTCTCCCTCAGTTGCGGCATAAACCCGACGGCGGATCATATCCGCCAGCATAGCTTCATCCCACTTCAATTCGATCTGACTGAACGCCGACCACTGTTTTTCGAGACGTTCCTGAAGATGAACGCGCATTTCCAGCGGTAAAAAGCCCTTGACAAAGATATGCGCCAGAGTCCAAACAGGCGCATTGGCAAACAAATTGAACAAAGACTGCGCTGCGTAACCGGGCGACTTGGCCAGTTCAGGAAATCCATCCACGCCATCCAGGAGCACGTAGACGGCGCGAAAACCCAAATCCCGGGTAATCCAAGTCATTACCTGCTCAAAGACTATTTGTATAGACGAGCTGACCGGCAATTTTTCTTCAGAGAGATATTTCTCAAAACTTTCGCACATCAGTTTGAGTAATGCCGTCTCTGGAGTCTGGTGTAAGATATAAGAGCTATCTATTTGTGCGGCAACGATATCGGGTTGATTAGCAGTTCGAAGTATCTCAAGATAATAGTCTAAATTCGGGATCCAGGTCGAAATAAATTGGACAAAATGTAATTGTAAAGAGTCGGAAGTTCTTAAAAAAATAAGCGGATAATAGGCAAAAGCAAAAAAAAGCGCATTTGCAGCTGAATGAACGATTTTTTGAAGGTGCTCTTCCAGCGTGGAAAAATTGCTGTTCTTGAAATAATGGGGTAGGTGGTAGTGGATGGGAAAAGGTTGATATCCTCCCCCTCCCGTCCAGCATGCGCGTGAGGTATAAATCCTTAATGCCGTTTTGCCGCCGCCGGGGGGAGAGAAAACCAGGGCGGGTGTCTCACTCCAGGCAATGGAAAATGCTTCATGACCAATTAAATAACGATTAAGATTGGGCTCGGCGGAGGCCTCCACATGCTCAAATGGATCGAAGCGAAAGCCAAAATGGTTGAGCCAGAGTTTTTCCATAACGCAACGCCAAGACGCTGGTAACCTTTCCCGTAAGCTGATTGATTGCTACGTCATCTAACGGAACTTCGTGAGCGATGCCATATTGAAAAATGGCATACCGATGTAGAGAGAAGATGTCTATACATCGGCATTTTTATTTTATGCAAGATTGCACTACGTGCAATTACACCCGACTTTCGATTATCTCACACTCATCTCACGCTGTATTTTCAAGGTGGATTTGGCTTTTTCCTCGCTCACTGATAATGTAAACAGGTTTGGCATCTTCACGTTTATCCCATTCCACAGCCTGACGCAAGCGCCATAACGCGGTATCTATCATGCCTTCCCAATCCGAGCGGGTGCTTCGCTCTTCGTTTTTCTTTGCAGTCGTTACATCTGTTTGATAAACTTCTTTATATACACGCTGATACAATTCAGTTTTTGTACAGGGACGATGACGGTTTTCGTACAAGTAACAGAGCAATTTATAGCCGATTCCCGCCACCGGCGTCTCACCCCAACCGATGAACACCCGCGCTGTCTCGAAGTCCAGATATAGTAGCGGGGGCGATTGGCGATACACGTCCAGCCACTCCGTTTTCGTGAGCGGTTTGCCCTTCTCCAGATAGGCTAAAAGGAGGGGGCGCGTCAATTCCAGCCAGCCGCGCGGTGAATCGCTTGCATACTTTCTCAGCCATTCCAGCCAGGCTTCGTCCATGCAAAGGCAAGCAAGCGAAAGATCCTCGCGCTGCGTTGCAAATGCAATGCGTTTTTCGGTCAGGTGTATCAATTCATCTTCCACCCATTTGAGATAGTATGTATTGAACCGCCGTGTCGTTATCCCGCGCGATTTTTGTAAGCGCATCCCCAGCTGGCTGGAGACAATAACCTTAAAGGCAAAGATGGTTTCTTCAAAGAAGTCCAGTGTAGAAAGAAAATTGGCAAGAAATCTTTCCAAACGATCGGGAGAGATGCGAAAGATAACGTCCAGCCCGTCCAGGAAGATCCAGACCCCTTCCAGACGGAGGGCTTTGACAACCTCTGTCAGATGCGACAGGATAGAAGATGGTAGTGTAGATGATTGGAAAAGTGGGCGCGGTTTCTTGGACAGAAGACCGGTGACAGTTTCCAACCCCTCTACCGTGGCCCCTTCCACCAAGCGACTGAGATGATATTCGCGATCGCCTCGTAAAAATGAATGAACGAACCAGTGCATGAAATCACGTGCCCAGGCAGGCGCGTTAGTGTAGAACGATGGTTCGCGCGAGACCATTTGTAGGAAAGCGAAGGACAGAGCGTCCATGGCTTGTGAGAGAAACAATTCTGAGGCCTGATTGCTGGAAGTGTCATCCGGCAGTTCTGGTCGCCACGAAGCAGCCAGTAGGCGCGGGGGTTCTTTTTGTGCCGCATATGCCTTCAATTGAAGTTCCAGCGCGGTCTTTCCTGACCCATCCTCCCCCATGACCAAAATAGAATATGGGCCTGTCATCTGGTTGAACATGCGCGGCGTTAAGTACGCCTGCGCTAACCAGGAAGTCTCCGTCTCGGCGCGAAGCGGTCCTAAGAATTGGGTGAGATCAAGAGGTTCGCTCATGCCGTCTTAAGTATAGCCTTTAAATCTTCAACGTATAAGTATTTTTCAGATACGCCGCGATTCTCACAATGGTACTGTAACAAGCGATTGCCCAACATCAACATGCGCGCCAGGGAATTATGGGAGGCGGAGACGAGTTTATTGGTTGTTTGCTCTTCAGTCATGCCAGGGCCAAAGAGTTCGTGGAAACGGGTAGCTACCATGAATTTTATCGCTGGATCTAAAGCGGCATCAAATTGACTGTCAAGCGATCTCTTTAACCAATCGTTGCTCCAAGAAAGATTGATATCAGTGAGCGCTAGTGTCATTGCACCATAATGAGAACCTGTTGAATAGGTATCTATTGCTTTTGTTATAACTCCATTCCTATACAGGATAGGGATTAAGGAATTGAATTGCTCAAACCACCATAGCGGCATTTTTGAACGCAAAATGTATATTGGCAAGATAAGATAAATTTGACGCAAATGGCGGGGTTTAATCTTCAACCAAGAATATATAATCAGATCTTGAGGAATTTTTGTTAATGAGAATACACCCTCAAACCCAGATATCTTGCTAATTAGGGCAAAACCAGCTTTGCTTTCTTTCAGGCCATTAATCTGAAGTAGATTTATGACCGCTTTACTGGAGCCTATTGACCAACATAATAGTTCCAGCAAAGCGATCTGTTCTGCTGGCAATAATCTCGAAAACACAGCGGGGGTGTTAGGAAGAATCTCAAGCCATGCTTGAGCGGTTGAATGTGCTAATGTAAGAAGTGGCGGTTGTGCAGAAAATATTTGCGAATACCATACCCTTACAGGAAAAATGTGTCGGTCAATTTTTATTTGCATCTCTTTTTTTAAAGGGAAACACTCATCTTGAAGAAGAAAATCAAGTGCTTGAGCGTCTTCTAAAGTAGGGCAATGAGCAATTAATGGTTCGAAATCATCAACATAAGATTCCCATCGATTAGGCCTAATAACACCATCTGGGTAAGAAAGGTGACTCTTGAAATCAATGCTACCAAAAGGATTGTCATCTAGCCCATGTTTATGAAGCCAACTATTCAGCACATATTCGGAAATAAGTTTTTCACTACTCGATTGTGGCTGTTCTTTTTTCGGTTTTTCGTTCTTTCTAGGTCGCAAAGATATGCCAATTTCACGAGCACGCTGGCGTAAAGTACGCATAAGATTTTCGTAACCGTCATCTTTAAATAAATCAACCCAATTCCATTTTCTCAGGCTTTCAAGGTTATCACACTCTTCCAATCGCACAGGAATGATAAAAACCTCTCCTTCGGGTTTCTCCAAGGCAGCGTCAAGGGCGAGTCGTACTTCCTTTTGTCGAAATCCAGCTTCATTAAATTTCTTAGATAGGCAAACGATAAATACATCTGCTTGTCGTATGAACTTACGAATTTCCAGTTCCCAAACTTGTCCCGGAAGAAGACTCGCCTTGTCAATCCAAGCATCGAAATCATCCTTGGCTAAACGTTTATAGAGATCATACGCTTTTACTTGATCGCTACGTGCATAAGAAATGAATATCTTGAGTCGCCGTCGTCTAGCCATGTACCTCTCCCATAACAAGCGCCTGCTTTTGTTTCAGTATAAGCCATTTGTTCCAAAAGTCAATTCCCTGCCTGTGAGATGGCAGGGCTTTCTCAAAGTTAAACGAGTAGATTGAAGGCATCCTCCAAGTTGGCAGCAAAATAGCGTCTGGCAGAAGGGACCCAAGTAAAACCAATCATAGCGATCAGAGCGAGAACGATATTGTTGATGATGCTCATGATATGTGCAGCAGAATCTTTGGTGAAACGGGTCTGGTCTTCATGCAGGGTAACATCTCGGCGGTAATGCAAGCCATTCTCAATGCCCCAATAAGAGCGCAGCAATTGCAATAGATGACTTGGAGAAGCCTGTTCCGCTGATAAGCTGGTTATGCCATAGATGATCTCATGCCTGGTCTGTCCTGTTTTTTGAATTGTCACTGAACGTTCCAGCTTGAAAACTTGCTGAAGAAAAGGCCAATCCAGGAAATCGTTGAGTTGGCTGCTGGTGGTCAGGGTGCGCACTTCGAGGCGACCATGCCCTTTGCGGGTTATGGTCGCTGAACGGAAGTCTTTTGGTGGACAGCCCATGCCAGGCAGCAAGGGTATGGTGGTGTCAAACCAGTCATGCAAATCTTGCAGAAGTTGTGGTTGATTTCCCTTCACAACCCAAAGGAAGCTGCCATTCGCGGTTCCAATCTGGATAGAAATCTGCCTTTGCGTGTGCAGCGCATCTCCAATAACTACTTTATTGCGTAAGTTGATGCAAGGAAGCAGTTGGGGAGCGGCTGAGATTTCATTGTGTTTGCTCTCAATTGCTACTTGTGCCAGGGTGACACCTTCTCCTGGCAAATAGGCTGCCAGAAGATACAAGCCATCACTTGCTTCTAGGTCGATCGTTCCGCGTGCCATTTTCCCGTCCATAGAGACCACCACCTGGTCCCCGGCCTCCCCACAGTGCTTGAAGTGCTCCCTGGCCAAGTCTTCAAACTCCGCTTCATCGATCACATCCGCCAGAATACGCCGATAGGTATTGTGATGCGGCATGTACTCTCGCTTCAGCCCCAGCATCCTGGTAATCCATTGTTCACGCAGCCTGACCCATTCTGCTATCCCGCTCGGCTTGTCTTCCCCACACAATTTAGCTAGAAACATGCCCATCAGGATCGTCGCCAGTGCATAGCGCTTCCCCTTTGGTTTACGCTTATCATGTACTTCCTGAAAACGATCATACAGACTGACCAAATTGAATACTTGCCCTGTGTTAGACTCCATCTTGACCTTCCTTGTGCTGTGTTTTGTACGCTACACAAAGCATAACCAAGAAAGGTCGCTTTTTCTACCCCAGCCCCTCTACTTTGAGAAAGCCCTGTGTGAGATGGTTGTGAGATGGATGCAGGGCATTCGACAGAAGGGTGAAATGGTATTTCTCCTTAGAATCAATACAATAAGATCAACAACCAAGCCCACTGCATCAGAAAGGAGCGATCATCGAAAACTCAACATTTGTTACTTCGTCAGTACAATTGAAAGGAGAGCCTATAGAACGATAAACC
>DAOTXM010000494.1:0-3817 GCA_034435215.1 Anaerolineales bacterium | reverse complement strand
TCGCTCCCCTCTCCCCCCGGGAGAGGGGCTGGGGGTGAGGGGCATTCTCGAAAAGAGCAAACACTTGCGGCCGCAACATGGACGTATCCGTGATGCCCAATAACTCGAAATGGTCTTCCTCCGCTTTAGAACGCGCAACGATGAAGAACCACGGTCCATCCGGCGAGCCATGGATGTGCGTGCGCTGCACGGCGCGATACAGTTCCTGCTTTTCGGGAGGTAGCATGACGAAATCGTGCTCGGTGGTGGGCGCCATCGCTTCGAGCGTGATCTCTAGCGGATACTCATAAACGCGGTCCCACAGATCGAACAACTGCACGCTCACTTCGGTGTCGGTCAGGAACAACTGGCCGATATTACGCTGGCGCAGGTACTCGCTGACGGCGTGGTAGTTGGAAAAGTCGCCGTTGTGGACCAGAGCCTCGTTCAACCCAATGAACGGGTGCGCCCCGCCAGGATGCCAGACCCGTCCTTTGGTGGGGTAGCGCTGGTGCGCGATCCAGACGTGGGCGGTCTGCTCTTCGAGCTGGTAATAAGCCACTACCTGCTCGGCATAGCCGACGATTTTCAGCACCGACAGGTTCCGCCCATGGCTGAGCACGAAGGCGCGCTTCTCGCCCAGGCTGGCGTAGAACCTGACGTTGAGCTTGTAGCTGTTCTGGTAAACGAACTCGTCTTCGAGCGCGCGAGAGGTCAGGGATGAGAGTCCGCTATCGTGAGCGAACCCAGCCAGGACGTCCGGTTTGACGCGCGCAAAATAACGCCAGACATCGGGAGGACGGACGTCTAATCCCTCCACGGCGCGATAATTGTCCAGATGCGGCAGTTCATAAGCGTGGGCAATATCGAAGAAGGGCGAAATAAAATCTCGCTCTACTTCTTCGCGCGCGGACGGGTCGAGCAGGGCGATTTGCAGCAGGGTGTGACTGCGCAGCGTCTCCGCATCCACCCCGACCTGGACCGGGTCGAGCCCGACCATGGCAATGCCGCCGCCCTTACCGTTGCCGCGGTTATGCATCTGGGTGGAGGCAGTCAAAACATGCTTGCCGGCAACGGGCAGGTTGGCAGCCAGCCCGAGCACGCCGCAGCCGCCCTCGGCCGCATCTTCGGAGCGCTTAAACGTTGAAGCCAGATCGAACAACGGCTTACGGGATTCAAGGATCAGGTCGGAGGAATTGTCCATAAAGTTTCCTAATCTGCAGGGGAAGGTTCGGTTTTTTCCTGCCGGATTTTTGGTTTGGGCGTCTTGGTCTGGTTGATCAACAATACTGAGCCGATGATGGTCAAAGCGGCAACCAGAATGCGGGCATTCAGGATCTCATCCGCCAGCCAGGCGCCCAGGAAAACGGCCACCAAGGGGTTGACATAAGCGTACGTTGCCGTTAGGGAGATCGGCGCATTCTTCAGCAACCAGCCGTATGAGACGAATCCGATCAGCGAGCCAAAGGTGATCAGGTAGGCCAATCCCAGCCAGGAGCGAGGCGCGACTGCGGAAAAACTGAAGTTGCTCCATTCGCCTGTCAAGCCACTGACCACGAAAATGGCAAGACTGCCGGTCAGCATTTCGGCGCCGGTCGTCATGAGCGTCGAAGACGGTAAATCCGCTGACCGGCTGTAGATCGAGCCCAGCGACCACAGGAAGGAGGCCAGGATGACTGCTCCAATCCCGAACATGTCGAACTGCGGCGCGCCGTTCAAGATCTCGGATGGGCCGATCAACAGAAAGATCCCGCCGAACCCAACAGCCAGGCCCAGGATGGCCGGCAGACCCGGTTTGACGCCACCGTGCCGCATGGCTTCGAGCAGGACCAGCCAGAGAGGAGCCGTCCCAACCAGCAATGCCGCGATTCCGGAGGCGATGCGCTGCTCGGCAAATGACAAGATGCCGTTTCCGCCAAGCAGCAGCAGGATGCCGACGATGGCCGTCGAACGCCATTGTCGCGGCGTGGGCATTATGTCTCCAGCTGTGCGCCGCCAGAGCAGCAAAATCGGACCTGAGACCAGGAAGCGCATCCGGGCCGACATAAACGGCGGGATGGTTTCAACTGCGAACCGGATAGCCAGATACGTCGAACCCCACACGAAATAGACTGCCAGTAAAGCGATCCAAATTTTCTTTTTCATTTTTACCTTCGGTTCCCCTCCCCCGGTGGTCGAGTAGCCCCGAGTGCTTGTCGAAGGGCGTATCGAGACCAGGGGGAGGGGTCAGGGGTGAGGGTCAAACTACTCGACCACCACATTCTGATTTGCAACCTGCGCCGCTTCCCACCCCAGCAACGCCTTCTTGCGGACAGTGCCATAACGATAGTTGCCAAACTCGCCCAGCTTGCGGATGACCCGGTGACAGGGGATCAGCACCGCGATGGGGTTGCGCCCCAGCGCTGTCCCCACCGCCCGGCTCGCGCCCGGACGGCCCGCCTGCGCGGCGAGACCCTCGTAACTCGTCACCGCTCCGGGCGGGATGCGCAAGAGCGCCTCCCACACCTTGAGCTGGAAGTTTGTCCCGCGCAGGTGCAAGCGCAAGGGCGTGACCCCACGCTTACTCAGGTCGAAGATCGGCTCGACCAGCGGAGCTGTGGCCTTATGGTCTTCGACCATCTTTGCCTGCTGCCAATCGGCAACTAGGGTGTCAATGGCTTTGCCTTCGCTGCCCTGCACAAAGCCGAGATGGCAGATGCCTCGCTCCGTGGTTCCGATCAGTGCCTTGCCGAAGGGTGTATCGTGCAGCCCGTAGTGGATGGTCAACCCGGCGCCACCGGATTTGTATTCACCTGGCGTGACGGCCTCTGTCGTGACGAACAGGTCATGCAGGCGGCCCAGGCTGGACAGGCCGACTTCATAGGTTGTGTCCAACAGGTTCTCTGACTGAGCCAGCAATTCTTTTGCGCCTTCCTTGGTCAGGAATTGGAGAAATCGTTTAGGACTGATGCCCGCCCAGCGGCTGAAAATCCGCTGGAAGTGGTATTCGCTCAAGCCGACGGCACTGGCGATCTCGCTCAGTTCAGGCTGTGAGGAGGTATTCTTTTCAAGGTACAGAATTGCCTGCTCGATGCGCCGGTAATCCTCGGACAATTGGTGGATATCAGTGACAGGTGTGCTCATGGAAACTCCTTTTGAAATTCACCACAGATGAATACGGATAAGATAAACAAGATGCCAATCTGTGTTTGTCTGCGTTTATCTGTGGTTATCTGTGATTCCCATTCTACAAATCTCTGTCACCAAAACACACCCGATTCTTGCTCTACTGCTCCCCTCTCCCGGTGGTCGAGTAGGCGCGTTCTTTGCCATATCGAGACCTGGGAGAGGGGCTGGGGGTGAGGGCTGACCCCACCACCTCATAATGCACCACTCTCGGTTCGAACTCCAGCAGGAAGTCCTGATCTTCCGGATAATACTTCGCCACCTCCACATCTTCGCCCGCAAAGCCCTTGATAGCCTCCAGGCTCTCCCAGAAGGTCAGCGTGATGAAGTGCGTGATGTCGCCTTCGCGGCGCTCCAGCACGTGGACGCTGATGTTTCCTTTCACCGACTGGTAATCCGGGATGGCGCGCTCGTTGGTAAACGCGCGGTACGCATCCGCTTTGGAAGTCGGTACCCGTCCATGCCACATTCTAACAATCATATCAATTCCTAACTCCCCTCTCCCTAAAAGGGAGAGGGGTAGAGGGTGAGGGTTGAAGCTTAAACCAAATACACCAACAAATCACTCCGCCCGCGCAGCTCGCCGACCGACGACATGCCGAGCGTCTTCAAAATCCCGGCCAACTGCCAGAGATACGAAGTATACAGATTCACGATCCGCTGGGCTGCTTCG
>DAOTXM010000493.1:0-13678 GCA_034435215.1 Anaerolineales bacterium | reverse complement strand
GTTCCAATGCTCCCAAGCAACTGGACGGCTCTTCCAGCGAACCATGAATTTTGAAGAGGCAACCACTGTTCTGTAGGTCATCTTGCCAGGTGGTAAAAGAACTCGAGCCACTATCCTGGTATAAGCTTGTTGTGGAGTTTGAGATTTTCACCCACTCTCGTTCGATCAAACGGTCGTAATTTGTTGTGACGACAGTCCCACCCGTTGCAAGCCAATTGGCCAAGAATGTATGTGCGCAATTGGGTTTGCATTGGGTTTCAAGTTGAGCAAAAGCAATATATAAGCTGGCGGTTGCTTCGCGGCAGATTTGCCAGAAGTCATTCAGGGTGATTTCGAAGCCGAGTTTGGCGCTGATTGCTTTCAGAACGTTTTTATAACTTTCAAGCTCACCTTCGAAGGCTTCGGAATAGGCCAATGAGTCCAGCAGCAACTGGTAGATTAGGTTGGGGGTACTGGGCATGCCAGTATTCCCGGCCATCGAAGCACCCGCGCCGACAAAGAAAACCATCGAACGGTCTGTTTCTATGAGATAGGGTCGCAATCGATCTATACTCGCGGTTGAAATCTTTGCATCTTGTTTTGAAATATGTGGATTCAGGATGCTCATGCCAGTTTCCTAGTGCAATGCAACTATACTTTAATTTAGAAAATCTTGTGCTACACTTAAAACAATCTAAATTTCATGAGTAAGGGTGTTCACTTCTAACTTACTGTAGAGAATTTTTTCGAATGTGGGTTTTGCATCATAGCGTTCACGCTAAGCTGTAAGGGATATATCGAACATGGATGTATTTGAGCTTCGAAACCACCTGATCGATGAATATCAAACTTATATAACGAGCTTCATTCAAATCAAGGATGAGCGAATTAGAGAGTTTATAAATGATCAAATTTCGCAAGGGGTATTGTGGCCGGACCCATTAATCCAATTGAATCCATCTTTTCAGCCTGGGCGAACGATAGATGAACTCATATCAGAAGGATTGTTGCATCCAGAGTGCTCTCGCATATTCAGAATAAAAAAAGAGACGCCAGAGGAGAAAATTCTAAGCTTACATCAGCATCAGGAAGAAGCAATTCGCCTGGCTGCTAAAGGGGAGAATTATATTCTTACTACAGGGACTGGTTCAGGAAAATCACTGGCATACATCGTTCCCATCGTTGATTTTGTATTGAAACACGGAAGCGGTAAGGGGATAAAAGCAATCATTGTTTATCCGATGAATGCCTTAGCCAATAGCCAGTTGGGGGAATTGGAGAAGTTCATAAATCTGGGCTATCCTAACCACCAAGGTTCAATCCGCTTTGCTCGCTATACTGGGCAGGAAACGGATGAGCAAAGGATAGCAATTCGAGCAAATCCACCAGATATTCTGCTTACAAACTATGTAATGCTCGAACTCTTGTTGACGAGGCCGGAGGATCGAAAGATGATCCTGCAAAATGCGAGGGGATTACAGTTCCTAGTATTAGATGAATTGCATACTTACAGGGGACGACAAGGTGCTGATGTTGCAATGCTGGTCCGTCGCCTGCGCGATGCTGTCGGTGCCGAAAAGCTCCAATGCGTTGGAACATCTGCAACGCTTGTAAGTGGAGACACATTCGATGAGCAGCAGTCAATCATTGCGGAATTAGGATCTACGTTTTTCGGAACTCAATTCCACTCTCATAATATTATTGGTGAGACTCTTACCAGAGCAACAGAGGAAAAATCTCAATCGGACCAAAATTTTATCGAAGTAATTAAAGAACGTTTAGATAGAATCGACGAGGCTTTTCCTGAACAGTATGATGCTTTCGTTACCGATCCAATTGCCAGTTGGATAGAGTCAACTTTTGGCGTTACCCGCGAACCCGATACTGAAAGACTTATTCGCACGGTACCAATCAGTATTACTGGAAAAGATGGTGCAGCAGAAAAGCTATCGTACATTACTGGCGTCCCTACTCCTGACTGCGCTCAAATCATTATGCGCTGTCTGATGAAGGGGTATGAAGTTGAGAATCCAAAGACAAAATTCCCGGTATTTGCTTTCCGACTGCACCAATTCATTAGCCCTGGTGACACAGTTTATACAACCTTAGAACCCCCCACCGAAAGATATCTGACCGTAAATTACCAGCAATATAGGCCCGGGGATCGGTCAAAAATATTGCTCCCTGTTGTATTTTGTCGCGAATGTGGCCAGGAATACTATAGCGTCCGGGTATCAGAGAGAACTGATGGTCAGAGACAATTCTTTCCTCGGGACTTCAATGACTTATTGAGGGGTGATGAAAGCCGAGCCGCTTACATTAAACTAAACCTGGATGCTGCCTGGCCTTCACATCCAGACGAAATCGTAGAGCGACTTCCTGATGATTGGTTGGAACTCCATCAGGGGATTACCAGAGTAAGACCTCATCGGGTGAAACAGTTGCCAGAACATATACGGGTTGACTCGGACGGAAATGAAACAGACGAGGGCCTTACTGCGGTTTTGTTGAACGCTCCATTCCAATTCTGTCTGAATTGTGGCGTGGCCTATAGCAGCCGCTTAAGATCTGATATCACCAAGCTAACTTCCCTTAGTTCAGGAGGAAGAAGTACATCCACGACAATACTTAGCCTTGCTACGATTCGCAAATTACAAGAAGAAGGGTACCTCAACCCTGAAGCACGCAAGTTGTTGAGTTTTACAGATAACCGACAAGATGCTGCTCTGCAAGCTGGACATTTCAATGACTTTGTTGAAACCAGTTTGATCAGAGCCGCGCTTTATAGGGCCGTTGTTGAAAAGGGAGATGCCGGCCTTCGACATGACGAATTGGGACAAAGAGTATTTGCAACTCTAGATTTACCGATTGAGTTATACGCCAGTGACTCTGAAGTGCGCTTTGCGGCCAGGCGGGAAACCGAAGACGCATTGAAAGACGTTTTAGCATATCGCCTTTATCGAGATCTGAGGCGAGGCTGGCGTGTAACAGCCCCGAATCTGGAACAATGCGGGCTGCTACAAATCAAATATCTATCCCTTGAAGACGTTTGCGCAGAGGAAGAAGTGTGGGAAGGTTGCCATGCTGCCCTGACAACAGCAACTCCAAAAACGAGAGAAAAAATTGCTCATGCACTTTTGGATTATATGCGGCGAGAATTGGCTGTCCAAGTGCAGTATCTAACCTCTCAGGACCAGGATCGAATTCGTCAGCGTAGTTATCAGCGATTAATCTACCCCTGGGCCATCGATGAAAACGAGAAATTGGATACCGCAACGATCTTGTACCCCCGCGGTTATAGAGAAAATGATTTCCGGGGCAATTTATATATGTCAGGGCGAAGCGGGTTCGGTCTATACTTGAACAATCAAGGGACTATACCCGAGTATGGTAACTGGTTGGAACTCAGAGAGCGTGATCAAATCATTCGAGAATTATTGGAAGCCCTGCGAATTGCTGGGATTGTGGAGATTGTAGATCAATCCAAAGATGATAAGGAGGTGCCAGGTTATCAACTAAAGGCGGCTTCGATGATCTGGCTGGCAAGCGATGGAAAAACACCTTTCCATGATCCTATCCGTATGCCCAGGATGTCTCAAGAAGGTGGTAAGACCAATCCGTTCTTTGTAAAGTTCTATCAGGACATTTTAGAAGACCTGAAAAGATTGCGCGCTCGCGAGCACACCGCACAAGTTCCGTACGACAAACGTGAGGAGCGAGAAAACGAATTCCGTGAGGGCAGACTACCTATATTGTATTGTTCCCCCACGATGGAGTTAGGCATTGACATTGCGCAGTTGAATGTTGTCAACATGCGAAATGTGCCACCCACACCAGCAAATTACGCTCAGCGATCTGGGCGAGCAGGGCGAAGTGGACAACCGGCGCTGGTTTTCACCTATTGCGCAAAAGGCAGCCCACACGATCAATATTTCTTCAAGCGTCAGGCGCGGATGGTTTCGGGAGTAGTGACTCCACCACGTTTAGATTTGGCAAACGATGATCTAGTCCGGGCGCACCTTCAAGCGATTTGGCTTGCTGAGACGAATACAAATTTAGGGACGTCATTAAGGGACATTTTAGATTTGACCGGTGATCCGCCATCACTCAATATACTTGAGACAATAAAAAGCGATTTAGAGAATGAAAGCGCGTTCAACCGTTCCAAACGTCGGGCAGAGAAGATCTTAAATTCCTTAGAAGCGGAGTTATCGGAATCGGATTGGTTCAACGCGGAGTGGCTAAACCATGTCTTTGCACAGATACCGTTCCGTTTTGAACAGGCCTGTGAAAGATGTAGAGATTTATATCGAGCAGCGCTCAAGCAAAAGGATCAACAAGATGCGATCATACGAGATGCATCCAGGACCTCACAAGAGCGGGAGCGCGCTCGAATGCTCCGGCGGGAAGCAGAAAACCAACTGGAATTACTGTTGGACAGCCGGAATGTGATGCAATCTGATTTTTATATTTATCGCTACTTTGCCAGCGAAGGATTCTTACCGGGATACAATTTCCCGCGCCTGCCTTTGTCCGCATATATTCCGGCCAGACGCGTGCGCACTGAAGAAGGAGAGTATCTTTCCCGACCCAGATTCCTGGCAATATCAGAATTTGGTCCTCGCTCGATTGTGTATCACGAAGGTTCGCGCTATGTGATCAACCGGGTGATTATGCAAGTCAACCGGACTGAGGATGATCAGGCACTGGCAACAGAAAGGGCAAAGATATGCCCTGCCTGTGGTTACCTCCACCAAATACGAGATGGGGATGGCCTGGACCTTTGTGAGCGTTGTGCTTCCCCATTGGAAGGACATCTCAGCTCGTTATTCAGGATGCAAAATGTATCCACGAAAAGGCGAGACCGGATCAACTCTGATGAGGAAGAACGTTTTCGCCTGGGGTATGAAATCAGGACGACAGTTCGCTTCCATCAAGATAATGAGCATTTACACGTGCAGCGAGCGGAAGTGGCTGTTGGCAACAGTCCTGTGGCATATATGTCGTATGGAAATGCTGCGACGATTTGGCGGATTAACTTAGGTTGGCGAAGACGACAAAGCCAGGAGCAGTTCGGCTTTGTCTTAGACATCGAGCAAGGATATTGGCAAAAGAATGAGGTGCTTGAGGATGATCCAGATGACCCAATGGGCGTAAGGACTCAAAGAATAATTCCATACGTTGAAGATCGAAAAAATGCTTTGATTTTTGAACCTGCCGAACCGCTAGCACAAGAACAAATGGCTTCTTTAATGGCAGCTTTAAAAAAAGCAATTCAGGTGAATTATCAACTCGAGGACAGTGAACTGGCTGCTGAGGCTTTGCCAACAGAAGATGATCGACGGGTCATATTGTTTTACGAATCCTCCGAAGGTGGCGCAGGGGCATTGCGCCAACTCGTAAAGGATCCGTCAGCTTTTTCAGATGTGGCGCGATCCGCCTTGGATATATGCCACTATGACCCTGAAACCGGCGAAGATCTAGAAAAAGCCCTGCTCTCGGATGAGGTGTGTGAAGCAGCCTGTTATGACTGCTTGATGAGTTACTATAATCAACGCGAGCACCGGCTGCTTGATCGAAAGATCATTCGCGATTTACTCTTTGAATATAAAGAGGCGAAAACCAAAACATCCCCTGTATCGATAGCCCGGGATGAACATCATGAGCAACTACATCGGTTATGCCAGTCTGAATTCGAAGAGAAGTGGCTGGATTATTTGCACCAGAATGGTTATCGCTTGCCATCCAAGGCGCAACATTTGATTGCGGACTGCAATACCCGACCGGATTTTCTTTATGAAGAAGACTATGTGGCAATATATGTTGACGGGTATCATCACCTGGATGAAAAGCGACGGGAACGAGATGTTACTCAGCAATCTTGTCTGGAAGATATGGGGTATACCGTCTTACGCTTTGGGATATTTGACGACTGGTCGTCTTTGATCGAGCAAAACAAATATCTCTTCGGGGATAAAGCATGACATTTGCCGTTGGATCTCTCGTCAAAGCGCGTGGACGTGAGTGGGTAGTCTTGCCAGAATCGAGCGAACAATTGCTCGTTTTGCGCCCGCTGGGCGGCATGGATGAAGAAATTGCGGGCATCTACCTGCCGCTTGAAAAGGTAGAACAGGCACGCTTTGACCTGCCTGATCCCTCTCATCCCGGCGACTATCTTTCCGCGCGGTTACTACGAGATGCTGTTCGTCTTGGTTTTCGTTCGAGTGCAGGACCATTCCGATCATTTGCACGTTTGGCATTCGAGCCTAGACCATATCAACTGGTGCCATTGCTGATGGCTTTGAAATTAGATCCCGTTCGTTTGTTGATTGCGGACGATGTTGGTATCGGTAAGACCATAGAAGCAGGGTTGGCGGCCCGGGAACTGCTTGATCGTGGCGAAGTGGAAAGATTGGCCGTCCTATGCCCACCACAACTGGCAGAACAATGGCAAACCGAATTGCGCGAGAAATTCCATATTGAAGCAGTCTTGGTCCTACCTGGAACCGCTGCAAAATTGGAACGTAATGCTTCACTAGGGCAATCATTATTTGATATACACCCCTATGTAATTGTCTCGTTGGATTTCATCAAGACGGATAGGCGGCGGGATGAGTTCTTACGAACCTGTCCAGAACTGGTGATCGTTGACGAGGCGCATACCTGTTCATTTGCAGAGGGACGCGGAAGGCATCAGCGGCATCAATTGGTCAGAGGGTTGGCGCAGAATCCAAAACGGCACATGATTTTAGTGACAGCCACACCACATAGTGGTAAAGAAGATGCTTTCCGTTCTCTGCTTACCCTCCTCAATCCTAATTTTGCCAATCTACCTGACGATATGACGGGGCCAGAGAATGAGAAACACCGCCGTAGATTAGCAGCGCATTTCATCCAACGCCGGCGTGCGGACATCCGTTACTACATGAATGCGGATACCCCTTTTCCAGAACGCGAAGAAGCTGAAGAAACTTACAAGCTCTCACCGGACTACAAGAAATTATTTGACCGCGTTTTGGAATATGCACGCGAGACAGTTCGCGATGTTAAAGACATCAATAAGAACCAATTCCAACAACGGGTGCGTTGGTGGTCTGCATTGGCATTGCTTCGATCACTGGCTTCTAGTCCTGCGGCGGCTGCGGCGACTTTGCGAAACCGAGCTGCAACTGCTGACGCAGAGACTCCCGAAGAAGCGGATGAGATCGGTAAGCGGACGATCCTCGATATGATGGAAGATGAAGCCGCCGAGGGCATGGATGTTGCCCCGGGCAGTGACTTTGGCGGTGAGGAAGAGGAAGCGGTTTCCAACCGCCGCAGATTATTGGAAATGGCGCGGGTTGCGGACTCGTTGAGCGGAGAAAAAGACGAAAAACTGAATAAAGCCATCCAGTTGGTCAACGAGTTGATCAGGGATGGCTACCGTCCGATATTGTTCTGTCGCTTTATTCCTACGGCGGATTATGTGGCTGATGCTTTGCGAAAATCATTGCCGAAAGACGTTGAAATCGTATCTGTGACAGGCACACTGCCACCCGATGAGCGAGAAATGCGGGTGGCGCAACTGGCAGAGTCGGAAAAACGTGTCCTGGTTTGCACAGACTGCTTGAGCGAAGGGATCAACCTTCAGGATCATTTCGACGCAGTCATCCATTACGATCTCTCATGGAATCCCACCCGCCATGAACAGCGGGAAGGGCGTGTGGATCGTTTCGGACAGAGAACTCCCAAAGTCCGTGTGCTGACCTATTACGGAATAGACAACCAGATTGACGGTGTAGTTTTGAATGTGCTTTTACGCAAACATCGTACGATCCGTAGTTCACTGGGAATTTCCGTGCCAGTGCCGGTGGATACCGAAAAAGTAGTAGAAGCGATCTTCGAAGGTTTGTTATTAAAGTCGAAACCAAGCCCGATGGAGAATTACTTGCCTGGCTTTGAAGAATACATGAAGCCAACGCGGGAGGATCTGTATGGCAAATGGGATTCTGTTGCTGACCGTGAAAAGCGCTCTCAAACTCTTTTTGCGCAAATGGCGATAAAGACCGATGAAGTCGCCCGTGAGTTGCAGGCAGCCCAGGATGCGGTTGGTTCGGGTGTGGATGTGGAGGCCTTCACGCACAATGCCCTGCGGATGGTAGGCGCAAGTGTGCAAGTAAAGGACAACCTGCAAGCGGACTTGAACGAAGCGCCGCAGGGGTTGAAAGACCTGCTCAATCAATCGATTGGAGCAGGTTTCAAGCCGAAGTTTTCTGCAAGGTTTGACTTGAATGCAAAGGAAGCGGATTATTTCCTGACCCGCACACATCCGTTGATCGAGAGCCTGTCTTCGTTTGTGTTGGAGAGCGCGCTTGATCCGTTGAATGGAACAGATATCAAAAATCCCGCCCGCCGCTGTGGTGTGATTCGCACAAAGGCGGTGGACAAACGCACAACGGTTTTGCTGGTGCGCTTCCGCTATCACATCATCAAGGAGAAGAAGGGCGGGGAGAATAAACCCTTACTGGCGGAGGAGTGCGGCTTGCTGGCATTCACGGGTTCGCCAGAGAATGCAGTTTGGTTGGGCAAGGATGAAGCGGAGAAATTGTTGCAGGCTTCACCCGACGCGAATGTGAACCCCGACCAGGCGCGTGACTTTGTGCAAAAGGTGATTGACGGTTTTGACCACCTGCGTCCACATTTGGATGAGACTGCCAAGCAGTTGGGCGCACAATTATTGGACGCGCACCAGCGGGTGAGAATTGCTGCCAAGCAAAAAGGCGTACAAACCCACGTAGAACCGAACCTCCCACCCGATGTGCTTGGGATTTATGTATACTTGCCCAAAGGATTTTAGGATGAAAACCTCAGCAGAATGCCGTTATTATTTTGTGGATAAAGCAGGCGATGGTACTCTCTTTGAATCCCATGGACGTGTTCTGATTGGCGAGCAGGGTATTTCGCGCTATTTTATCCTTGGCGTTCTGGATGTTCCCAACCCTGAACAGTTGCACGCGGAATTGGTGGAATTACGGCAGAATCTTCTGGCTGACCCATATTTCAAGAAAGTCCCCTCGATGCAACCCGAAGCACGCAAAACGGCGTTGATGTTCCATGCCAAGGACGATGTGCCAGAGGTGCGGCGGGAGGTCTTTGCCCTTCTGCAGAAACATGAGTTCCGATTTATGGCGGTTGTTCGCAACAAAAAGCAAGTTTTGGATTACGTCAGGCGACGAAACGCGGTTGATGTGTCCTATCGCTACAATCAAAATGAATTGTATGATTTTATGGTCAGGGTATTGTTCAAGAATCTGTTACACCAGGATGAACGCTATGAGATCTATTTTTCGAAGCGTTGGGGGCAGGACCGTACGGAAGCGCTGAAACAAGCGTTGCAGATCGCGCGGGAAAGGTTTGCCAAACAATGGGGCAAACAATCATCCTCGGTCATCGATGTGACGCCGCTGAAACCCCAGCAGAGTGGCGGATTGCAGGCGGTTGACTATTTTCTGTGGTCACTGCAAAGGTTTTACGAGCGCAGGGAAGACCGTTACATTGAACTACTGTGGAATTCCTTCCGCCTCGTTCATGACCTGGACGATACTCGCAAGACCCCCTACGGGGTGTATTACACACGAAAAAAGCCGCTGACATTAGCGGCTTTGGATAATGACTCGCCAGGGATATAGGGTTTCACTCGCCTTGGCGGTGGAACCACACGGCATGGAGCCGAACTTCGTCCGCTGGCGATTTTGATTATAGCACATTGTACTACTTTTTAGTACACGAAATCTGATGGTTGTTCAATTTAGCCAAATAAATGGCGATTTGAGGTCTCATGAGCTCAAACGATTCCCCTCAATCAAAACCACCCCGATACCCAAATTTTGGGAATCTGACCATTGCTCTTATCGAACGTGTGGTTGAACCAATTCTGGGCAAGGATGTTATTGGGATCGTGAAGACCCCTTACTCCAACAGGCGGCTTTTCAATGAACTTAGAGACGCCTTACTTCGTGCTGAGAAAGAATTTATTCGAGAGAATCAAAGCTTAGCAGTTTCTGAGGGTTTGATTCAGTTACATATTGCGGATTTAGATTCGATCCAAACAGCTTTTTGGCATTTTGTAAAAAACCCGGCTGGCCCTGATTTCCCACGCAGACTTTATAAACAGCTATGTGCATACTATCCCAATGTTTCAGATAGCGAAAGGATATCGGCAATAAACGCCTATCTAAAAGTACTCAAAGCTGAGATAGTAAACATAAATGAGGAAACCAGGCAAAATGTCAGTTCCGCCGCTTTGCTCTCCATAGAAAAGCACGTTGAGAGCATGGATAACAAACTCGGCTCAATTCATAAGGAACTGGAAAAGATTTCCGAATTGCTGACGAAATTCTATGCACCTTTTGTAAAGCCGGATATTGAAGGGCCGTTAACAGTCGAAAAATGGAGAAAGCCAGAGAGCTCCAGCGTAGCCCGGCGGACAACCGTCCGCCAATTTGAATTCGATATGAGCAGAACACTAGGAGACTTAACCCCTGGTGAGCTAGAATACCTTCGGGAGGTCATTGAGAATTGGATACCACCCCTTATTGAGCAATACTTCGATGTTGATGATTCTGACAGACCCTATGGAAAGGTCTGCGAGAATGTATTTCAAACATTGCTAACCCGCGTGGAGACACGATTCGACACATTTTCGTCTTATGGGATGCGCACTTTTGAGCCACATACGGCGATCAAGAGCGAGAAAGAATATGAACGCTTTGGAATTGTCAATCGGATATTTAAGTCTCAATTGCTCAGGCACCTACCAGGTTGCCAATTTAAGAACAGTGCTTATATGGATTCACTATCACAGATATTTCCCGGATCCAGCAAAATGGAAGAACCTTATGGATTTTATCTGGTTGATTTGTTGGCTCCAAAAATGGAGAGAGAATTAAGAGACCTGTTATTCGACAAATTGCATCGGATAAACGGGCAGTTTTGGAGGTTTGATGAAAACAGTGATCGCATCCAGCTTATCTATATTTCTGAAAAGGAATTGAGTGTGAATCACTGGGAAAACTTATCTAGGATTGAAGATAAGAAACCGTCCCAGAATTGGAAAACCATTCTGAACAAGGCAACCAAGCAAGTATTGAGCAGAAAACCAAAGTGGTATTTTCATGTTGTGCATTTCGAAGAAAAGAATGTTCAGTTCTATCCCCTGGATGTAGATGAAATTGGTTATAAGACTGGTCATCGATTAGAGATTTCACTGCATGAATTTTCTCGTTTTATTACTGGCTTTGCAGAGGATTTCTTGTCGCTTGCTTCCGGAACAATACTCACCGAGCGCCAAACGAGCAGCAATTATCAGATTTTAAGAGATCAACTGAAAAACAAGAAACAGTAATACTAACCCATGCCCTCTTCCTCCCGCACCCCCTTCCTCACTATCCGCGCTGAAGGCGCACTCCTTCCCGTTGACCTCCTCCAGCGCATCGTGGAAAACGATCCTGAACTCGGCGGGTTGACGCCTGAGAGTTATCATCTTTCGGGGGAGAAGTTGAATGAGGCGATTAACCGTTCGTGGAATCGGTTACTTGGGGCGTGGGCGGCGTTTTCGGTGGCGAGAGAGAAGTTGCCTGAGGGTGACGCTGGGACTTCGGTGACGCGTGAGAAGTGGTTGTTGCCGTTGTTCGATGAGTTGGATTATGGTCGGTTGCAGGCGGCGAAGGCGATTGAGATGGAGGGGAAGGCTTACGCGATTTCGCATGGGTGGGGCGAGGTGCCGATTCATTTGGTGGGCTGCGGGGCGGAACTTGACCGCAGAACGGCGGGGGTGGTGGGGGCGGCGAAGGCGAGCCCGCATAGTTTGGTGCAGGAGTTGCTCAACCGTAGTCCTGAGCGGATGTGGGGATTTGTGTCGAACGGGTTGCGGATGCGCGTGTTGCGCGATAACGCCAGTTTGACTCGTCAGGCGTATTTGGAATTTGATTTGGAAGCGATGATGAACGGCGAGGTGTAGGCGGACTTCGTTGTGTTGTGGTGGGTGTGGCATCAGTCGCGGGTGGAGACAGCCCAAAGTCGGGAGTCTTTGGAGTCCTGTTGGTTGGAGAAGTGGTCGAAGGCGGCGCAGGAGCGGGGTACTCGTGCGTTGGATGGGCTGCGGGTGGGGGTGGAGAAGGCGATCGAGGCGTTGGGGAAAGGCTTCATTGCGCAACCAGCCAACGGGTCGTTGCGAAGCGCGCTTTCTTCGGGGGCGGTATCCACTCTGGATTTGTATCGTCAGTTGCTGCGGCTGGTCTATCGTCTCATCTTCCTGTTTGTTGCCGAAGACCGCCAGTTGTTGTATGACCCCGCGTCGGATGCTGAGGCGCGCAAACGGTACGCGGATTATTATTCCACTGCCCGTTTGCGAAGGATGGCGGAGCGGGTGCGCGGGAGTCGTCATGCGGATTTGTACGCGGCGCTGAAACTGGTGATGGATAAATTGGGGAACGAGGGCGCGCCTGAGTTGGGTCTGCCTGCGCTGGGCGGGTTCCTGTTTTCAAGCGCGGCGATGAGCGCATTGGTAGATTGCGAACTGTCGAATGCGGCGTTGTTGGAGGCGGTTCGTTCGCTGGCGTTCTCGCACGCCTACGGCAGCGGGCATGTGCGCCGCGCGGTGGATTATAAGAATCTCGGTTCTGAGGAACTGGGAAGTATTTACGAAAGCCTGCTCGAACTGCACCCGCTGGTCAATACGGATGCGGCGACGTTCGAGTTGACGGCGGTGAGCGGGAGCGAGCGCAAGACCACGGGCAGTTATTACACGCCGAGCAGTCTGATTCAGGTGTTGTTGGATTCGGCGCTGGAGCCAGTCATCGAGCGAGTGATCAGTGACCAGTCATCAGTGAGCAGTAAAGGCGCACTGATGACTGATGACTGGTCACTGAAAACTGAGAAAGCCCTGCTCAACCTGAAAGTGTGCGACCCCGCTTGCGGTTCGGGACACTTTCTCGTGGCGGCGGCGCACCGCTTGGCGCGTCGGCTGGCAACTGTGCGCACGGGCGAAGGCGAGCCTGCCCCCGAGGCGACGCGCTCCGCTCTGCGGTCGGTCATCTCGAACTGTATCTATGGCGTGGATATCAACCCGATGTCGGTGGAACTGTGCAAGGTGAGCCTGTGGATGGAAGCGCTTGAGCCAGGCAAGCCGCTCTCGTTTTTAGATGCGCACATCCAGTGCGGCGACAGTCTCGTGGGCGTTTCGCCGAACCTGGATATTTCCGAAATCCCCGACGAAGCCTTCAACCCCGCCTTTGGCGACGATAAAGCCACGTCTTCTGCCCTGAAGAAACGCAACAAGCGCGAACGCGGTGGAAGCCACGCCGATAAAGCGGGTCAATTGGGATTCCGTTTTGAAGTGACGCACATGACCAGCATGGATGACCTTGCGCGCGGGCTGGCAGAACGAGCCGAGCAGGTGGATGCCATGCCAGAGGATGTCTCGACTCAGGTGCAAGCCAAGGCGAAAGCATTCGACGACTACCACGCCACGAGTGAATATTTGAAGAACCGCTTCGAACTGGACCTGTGGACTGCTGCGTTTTTCTGGAAGATTTCCAAGGCTGACGGTGAGTCCATGCTCGCGCCGACCCAGCAGGAACTCATCCAACTGCGCAACGGCGGCGAGTTGGACTCGCGTCTGGTGGAAGGCGTGAAGGAAATTTCAGAACGCCTGAACTTC
>DAOTXM010000492.1:0-77276 GCA_034435215.1 Anaerolineales bacterium | reverse complement strand
CCCAGGAAGCGGCGGTAACCCCCACCCTCATCGTAGATCAGTAACGCAGAGTCGAAATTCGCCAGCCAATCGCGGATAAGGTCATGTGCGCGCGGGATATCTTCTTCCACGTTGTCGTAGATCAGGTGGCGGTAGGTCCGCATCAAGAAACTGCGGACGTGTTCCTCCGGCCACAGATAGTTCCAGAACACGTCCAGTTGCAGGGAGAAATCCAGCAGGTTGTGATCGAGACAATATCGTCTGAACCGCGTAGCGCAATCCTGCGCATCGGCGTACACGCGACGTTGGGCCGGGTCGCCGAACCAGGCCGAATCCAGGCGCGCGCCGATTTCGTCCACGGGGAAGCCGATTGCAGCCGATTTGTTCAGGTTGTCGATGATCTGGGAATAGAGGCGGTTGCGGTCGATGGTGACCGACTCGAAATGGCCCTCGTCCAGTAGCGGGCGGACGATGTGTGCCATGTAATACTGCGCCGTTTCGAGGGTGAGGAAGACCGGCGGCTGGTCGGGACGGGCAAAACCTGCCACATCGACGGCCAGCGGCCAGAACAGGTCCACCATGCGGCGGGCGAGACCGCCAACCGTGGCCAGCGTCACTTCACCGCCGGGAGCAGCCTCGGGTCCGCGCAACGAGGCGAGATAGGGCTCCTGTAACGTCCGCTGCGGTGTCAGCACCAGGAGCGAGTCCGCACGGACGCCCTGCTCGAGCAGGTGCTTCATCCGTTCCACGCCGACGGTGGTCTTGCCGCATCCAGCCGGCCCGGAGAGAAAAATCTTTGCATCCAATGAGGCATGGACTATTTTTCGTTGCGCAGCATCTGGCTTTGCCATGCTCCAAGATTAGCGGAGGCAGGCGGCTTTGTCAATGGGCAAAGGAACCTTTTTCAGATGGTGAACGTCATTCATTTTAGGAGAATGTGTTTTCGGAAAGGAGAGAGAAATGGCCGACAAACTGATGCGCACTGTTGTTGTGATGTCTTTTTTTCTGATGCTCGCTCTGTTTTCCGGCTGTGGCGCAAATGGGACCAGCCTCTCGGATGCGGATAACGGCAAGCAGATCACCGTGCAGCCCGGTGACATTGTGACCCTGACGCTCGTCTCGAACCCAACAACAGGCTATAGCTGGCAGGTGATGGAAGTCGATGCGACTGTTCTCGTCCAGGATGGCGAGCCTGAATATCAGCAATCGCCGGGCTCGGAAGGTCTGGTCGGCGCGGGCGGCACAGAGACCTTCCGCTTCAAGGCTATTGGCAAAGGTGAGACCAAGCTGAATCTGGGATACATGCGACCCTGGGAAAGTGTTCCACCCATAGAGACATTTACCGTGACAATCGCGGTCAAACAATAGTGAACATGATTTGCCCTGAAATCGATCTTTCGGGGTGAGTCATATCTTCCAGTCAAATAAGCACGTTGACTCACACGGACCCTTGCACCGCCCCCACACTTGCCCCGAACGCATGCGCAGGAAGGGCAGGTGAAATACCGGTTTTTCTTTTTATGAGTGTGAATCAGTGTTATCTGCGTCCAAAATCAAATTCAGGGTTGATCAGGCCTGCTTTAGTTTGGCGGGGACATTTCCGTTTTGTAAATTGTTTCATGACAATTCAAATGTAAAATTAATGAAATTTCAGCTCTATTTTGAATTTATATAATTGGAGATACCATGGAACAGAAAAACATTTTTCGATGGAGTGGGTTGTTCTTGTTGGCCCTGGCTCTGATGACGGTTATTACGTTTGGGACAAAGGGCAGCCAGCCTGTTGCCGCGCAAGCTTCCATTGCTTCTGAGCAGGCAAGCTCCCCACTCCCGAGCTTACAATCCGGGGACGGGCCTGTGGAGGTCCAGGTGGGCATCTATATTCTGAGCGTCGGGAACCTGGACATGACCACTGGCGGGTACACGATCGATTTTTACCTGACCCTTACATGTAATCGGCCCTGTCCGGAACCGCAATTCGATATCATGAACGCAACCGATGAGATCTACAAAGATCTGCAATCCGCCACGGACAGGCGCTACAGTTATCGCGTGCGTGCCAACCTGGCAACCAGACTCGACCTGGAAGACTATCCCTTCGACGCTCATGCGCTTACAATTGAAATCGAAGATAAGAGCCTGACGACCAATGAGCTTGTTTACGTCGTCGACAAAGCAGGCAGTGGGGTGGATGAATATGTAATCGTCTCGGGATGGGATTTAAACGGGCTGGACACCCCCAACACGGAAGATGACTGGCAGGCAAGGGTCGAGAATCATCCCTATCCAGTTTTCAATAACGAGGGCTACTCGCGCTATATTTTCAGCGTGAATATTTCCCACCCCTGGCAATCCTCATTCCTGAAAGGATTGTTCGCAGCCATCGTGATTATCGGGGTGGGGATGTTGTCGTTCCTTATGCCGCACGAGGATGCCGAGGATCGCCTGAATTTGACCGCCGCAACGCTGGCCAGCGCAATTTTCTATCACATGACCCTTACGGCCTCCGTCCCGCCTGTTGGGTACCTGACGTATGCCGACCAATTCATGATCCTTCAATATATCTTTATCACGATTGCGCTCGGCATTGCGGTTGCTTTATTCCTATTACTGGGCAAAGAAAAAACTGAACAGGCTAAAAAACTCCATCTCATGACGCGTTGGATCGTCCCATTCTTCTGGATACTTAGTATGATCCTTCTACATTATCGGACAATTGGCTTCTAATCACTTGGTTGTAACCGGTCGATCTCTGTACCAAAGTGCGTGGCGCGCCATTTGGTGTACCATGTACTTTTCATTCAATTGCTGTAACAGCCAGCCGCGGAATATTCCACCACAAGATTTTATCCAGCCGGGGTCGTGGTGGGCGTCATGTTCTCGCCGCCCGCATCTTCTTCACCCGGTGTTTCTTCTACTACCTCTTCCGACGAACTTTTGCCGGAACTGGTATTGCAAATGGCTATATTGCCGCTCGTGACGCAACTGGTCGAAAATTCATTGACCAGGGCGTTGAACAGCAATGGCAGGTTGTCGGCAGAATCGGTCAACAGGACCAGGGTATTGCCAGATCGATCTGGCTTGAACAATACCAGGCCAATACCGGAAGGATCAACTTCGCCGAAGCCGGGGATTTCGATATACTCCGCGGACTCATCCAGCGTGATATCGAATTCACCCAGGTAAGGCTTCAAGATTTCATCGGGGGGGATTGTACCGAAGACAAGCACATCACCCGAGGCTGGCGTTTCGTCCACGATCTCCATCTTCTTTCCCATTTTATCGAGCATGGACTGCAGGCCCACAAGGATGGGGATTGTTCCAGCATTCAACTGCGCATCACCCACCGGCAGCACGCTCACAACTGGTTGGGAAAATAGATACGGCAAGTCATCCAACCCAGGTATGCGCTCACCGGCCAGCAGGAACTCGACCACATGCTGTACTAGCAAGCCGTTATCTTCCACCTGGTTATATGGAGCGCTCAGGAAAGTGAAATCGCCAATTGCCAGTACATTGCCTTCTGCGCTCAGGGCCGCAGCTGCCAGCCCGCCCTCGTTGGAATCTGTCAGCGAAGAAAGCGTAGTTTGATCGCCGAGCAGGAGTAAGGTCCCCGAGTCTGATTCGACGGAATGAGCGCCATATAGCACCACCCTCCCCAGGTTCGCCGTGAAATCAGCCTCGCCGAAATCGCTGAAATAGACGTTTCGAAAATTACCCTCATTCTCCTGAATATTGTATATGTAATCGAAATTGAAACGAAGGTCATATGGAGCCAACACGGGATTGAGGGTGTTTACATCCGGGATGAATTCAGTGATGCCGGTATCGTAATCTATGCTTGTGCCGCGCGTCGCGTCACTCAGGACGAGCAGCCTGCCGCCGCTATGGACAAATTTCTGCACCGTCAGGATCTCTTCCGCACTGTAGGCAAGGGTAGGTGAGATGACTACATATGCACTGGCATATTTTAAGCTGGTTTTCAAGTCAGACGAACTGTCGTACATTTCGACGCGCCCACCCGCGCGGGTGAGCGCCTCTACCAGTGGCTGGATCTCCCCGGCATCGTACAGGTTGGTGTGTGCGGCGTCGAACAGAATGACCTTACTCGTTGAGACAGCCGCCTCTCGTGTTTCTGGCGTAGAAAAGGCGGGTTGAGGTAATGTGATCTTGCCATAATTGGGCGTAACGATTTCCGGGCGGGTAGTTATTCCATTGTAGTACCATACAACCCTCAACAGGATAGGGAGAACGAAGGCCAACAGGCCAAACCAAAATTTGTTGCGGTTCATGTCAGCCTCCTATTTACTTGTCGGGAGCGGCGGGATATAAAGCATGTACAGCCCCGGTTTTTCGGGGTATGACAAATTCACGCCATCTGCCGATGCGTAGAATTTGGTGGGCTCGAAGGTTTCGATGATCAAACCGATAACATCGATTACATCGTAGTGCCAGACCTTTGCCATTTCAGCAGCTTCCTCGATAGCGTCTGAGTCAGAGCCAAGCGCATCGATCAGACCCAATTCCAGCGCTTCAGTCCCGAGCCAGATCTGCCCTCGCAGCAAGGTCTCCGGGCCAATCTTCAAGCGCTCGCCGCGGCCTGCGATGACAGCTTGATAAAAACCCTGTTTGACTGCTTCGATTTCCCGCTGGTATGTGTCGCGGGGAGAGCCCCATAATTTGTAGGGGCCAGTGGAGATGATTTCTTCGAATAAGAAAGGCTCGGGAGGCAAATATCCAATTACACCGACATTGCCGATCATAGAAGTTGGCTTGGCGTAAACATAGTCCGCGCCGGAGATCAGGTAATATCCACCGCTGGCAGCCATCCCGCCAACCGAGGCGACCACCGGTTTTTCTTGGCGCAAACGGACGAGTTCCAGGTAGGCAGCTTCGGTGTCCACCACCGTCCCGCCCGGGCTGTTGATTTTCAGCACCACGGCACGGATTTCGGGGTGTTCACGCGCATAGCGGATCTGAGCTATCAAGTACTGGCCGCTGTAATCGTAGATGGCATCATTGAATGATATAACGCCGATCTTTGGGATGGGGATTGCAATAGCAGCTAGAACGCCTAGAATCAACGGGATCAAAGTCCAGGGCAGCCAGCTGCGGATTACTTCCCATAAGGTTTTGGAATTTTCTGATTTCATCCATACTCCCGTTATCTTGAAAAACACTGTTAGTGTGATAATAACAGCATATATGAGCCTAAGCTGTTTGTCAATTGGATATTTACAGTTGGATTAATGGATTCAGTCTGTCTAAGCGTTGACACAGAACCCCGCAACAGGTATAATACCGTCCGCTTCTGCCCTGGCAGCGAGACCAGCCGGGGCGGTCGTTTGTAACCCGGCTTCCCCGCACATCGGCGAAGGAGAAACCTCCCGCGGTTCGTGCGGCGAAGTGAAATGCCAGGAGAAAAAATGAAATATGCAATTGTGGAAAGCGGCGGCAAGCAATACAAGGCCGTCGAAGGCGAGACCATCGAGGTCGATCGTCTGCCGGTCGACGCTGGCGAAAAAGTTGGTCTGGAACGCGTGTTGATGTTGGTAAACGGTGAAGAAGTTACCGTTGGAATGCCCACTATTGACGGTGTACAGATCAATACCACGGTGTTGAACCATTTCAAGGGCCCCAAACTTACCGTCTTCAAATACAGCCCGAAGAAACGCATCCGCGTCAAAGTCGGCCATCGCCAGCAATACACACGTTTGATGGTGGATGGGATTGGAAAACCCGGCGAGGTGCGCAAGGCTGCCAGGGTCGAGAAAGCGGAAGCCCCTGCTGAAGAGCAAGCCGAAGCCAAGGTTGAAAAGAAGCTCGAAAAGAAAAAAGGAACAGCCACATCGTCCCCAAAGGGGAAGAAACCGGCTGCGAAAGAGGAACAGGCTAAAAAGGCTCCGGTTAAGAAGACTACAGCGAAGAAGACCACTGACAAATCTTCTTCGACCAAGACAAAAAAGAAATAGTGCGAGGTAGAAATGGCACATAAAAAAGGCGGCGGTTCGAGCCGCAACGGACGAGATAGCAATTCCCAGCGCCTGGGCGTGAAACGCTACGCAGGTCAGTTTGTGCTTTCAGGCAACATCCTGGTTCGCCAGCGAGGTACAAGCATCAAACCTGGTCTTAACGTTGGCAAAGGCAGCGATGACACCCTGTTCGCTACAACGAACGGGATCGTAACATTCGATCTGATCCATGGTCGCAAACGGGTCAACGTTGTTCCTGCCGAGGAATAAAAGGATACTGGTATGAAGAAAGATATCCATCCCACATTCTATGTGGATGCCACCGTGACCTGCGCCTGTGGGAATACCTGGAAAACCGGTTCGACCAGGAAAGAAATCCGAGTCGAAATCTGTTCCAATTGTCACCCGTTCTTTTCTGGGGAACAGGCCCGTATCGTAGACATCGAAGGCCAGGTCGATCGCTTCTACAAAAAACTTCAAGCTCGCCAGGATTATGTAGCGGAAAAGAAAGCGCGGGAGACCGAGAAAGTTTCCCCCGAGCGCCCGGTGGCCGATCTCGAATTGGGCAAACGCCCAACCGAGGCGCTGGCCAAGGCAGGCATCAAAAAAGTAGGCCAGTTCATGAATAAACTCGCCGAGGGCGAAGAGGCTGTGCTGGCAATTACAGGTTTTGGTCAAAAGTCCCTGATCGACGCCAAGAAGAAATTACGCGCCCTGGGATACGAATTCCCGGAAGCGGAAACAGTCGCCTAAGGATTGCGTCTTTCGCAAACTCAGGTAAACTTAACAGGCAGGTGCAACGCATCTGCCTGTTTTGCTGCATGAAGAACTCCCTGAAAAAAAACTAAGCCCCGCCATTTCTTCGGCCTCCTTTCACGGCGAAGCCTGAAGAACCATTACGAATGCTAGAATTGGAAAGGAAGCTATGAAACATCACACCGGTTCCATCGAAGTAATCTGCGGTTCCATGTTCAGCGGCAAGACGGATGAACTCATCCGCCGCCTGGTGCGTGCTACCATTGCCAGACAAAAGGTGCAGGTGTTCAAACCCGCCATCGACGTCCGGTATGCAGTGGAAAAAGTCACGTCGCATGCTGGCGCAAACTTCGATGCCATCCCGGTGGAAAAGGCGGCAACCATCCGTGAACGCATCGACCAGGATACAACGGTCGTGGCCATCGATGAAGCCCAGTTTTTCGATCCCGAAGTCGTGGATGTGGCCCAGGAACTGGCGGAACATGGCGTGCGTGTCATCGTGGCCGGCCTGGACATGGACTTCCGCGGCGAACCGTTTGGCCCCATGCCGATATTAATGGCAAAAGCCGAGAAAGTGGACAAGCTGCACGCCATTTGCATGACCTGTGGCGACGAGGCCTCGCGCACCCAGCGCCTGGTCAACGGCAAACCGGCGCGCTACGATGACCCGGTCGTGATCGTTGGCGCTTCTGAGTTATATGAAGCTCGCTGCCGTGAACACCATGAGGTACCCCGCTAAGGGTACGATGTCCTGCAAAGAGGTGTTTATGTTGGAGTTATTATGCAAGATTATCATGAGTTTCTGGCTGAAACCCTGATCGACGAAGATACCCTGCAAAACCGCATTGTAGAGATCGGGGAAGAAATCAGTCGCGATTACGCTGACACCGACAACCTGCTCTTGATCTGCATTTTGCGTGGCGGCATCGTCTTTCTTGTGGATTTGATGCGCCGTATTACCGTCCCGCATCAGGTTGATTTCATGGCAATCACATCCTATGGAGCCGGCGCGCGCGAATCAGACGGCAACGTCCGTGTGACGCTCGACCTGCAAACCAACATCCGCGACAAGGATGTGCTTTTGGTGGAAGATATCATCGACAGTGGTCACACCATCTCGCACGTGCTGGAATTGCTCTCCACCCGCCAGCCGCGCAGCCTGAAGGTCTGCTCGTTGCTCGACAAAGCGGAACGCCGCGAAGTGGTTGTCCCCATTCATTATCGCGGATTCGTAATCCCCAACAAGTTCGTCTTCGGCTATGGACTCGACCTGGACGAATACTACCGCAACCTGCCCTTCATCGGCGTTGTCGATTTAGAAAAACTCCAGGCAAACTGATCCGGACGATGCAGGGTGGATGAAATGACAGATAAAAAAGGGCAGCCGGACTCTCGCTCTGCTTCTCCCTACGCCGGACGCTGGGTGGCGCGCCTGCACGGAAAAATCATTGCCCAGGGCAATACCCCCGAAGAAGCGCGCCGCGCGGCGCAGACTCACCGTCACAAGGAAATTCCCGAAATCATCTTCATGCCTTCGCCTTTTTCCTTTTCCCCTTTATTGATTTCCGTGCAGGAAGCACTGCCCGCTGGCCAGGAAATCTACCTGGTTGGTGGCGCAGTGCGTGACGCCCTGTTGGGACGAATGTCACACGACCTGGACTTTGCCGTGCCTGCCGATGGCATCCAACTGGCGCGGCGCGTTGCCAATAAATTACGGGGAGCGTTCTACCCACTGGACAACGAGCGCGATACCGGACGTGTTGTCCTGACCCTGGAAAACGGCGTGCGTACCATTTTGGATTTTGCCACCTATCGTGGCGCGGATATCGAAGCCGACCTGCGCGACCGCGATTTCACGATCAACGCCATTGCTTACGATTTACGCGTCGGATCGTTTTTCGACCCTTTGAATGGTGCAAACGACTTGCGAGCAAAGCGCATTCGCACCTGCGCACCGGAATCCCTGGAAAATGATCCGGTGCGTGTGTTGCGCGGGATCCGTCTGGCAGCCGGGTTGGGATTCCAGATCGACTTGGAAACCCGTCAGAAGATGAAGCAGGCCACTGGGCAGTTGCAAAGCGTCTCTCCTGAACGCCTGCGGGATGAGTTGTTTCGCATCCTGGAGGGTCCGCAACCGGGCACGGCCATCCGCGCCTTGGAAATGCTGGGCGTGCTGCCGCACCTCCTGCCCGAGTTGCCCGCGCTCAAAGGTGTGGAACAACCCGCACCGCATGTCTATGATGTTTGGACGCACACACTGGCTGTGATGAACCAGCTCGATGACATCCTGGCTGCCCTGGCTCCCGGCTACGATCCCGAATCGACAGGCGACCTGTTCACCGGCCTGCTGATCCTGCGCCTGGGACGTTACCGTGAGCAGCTTGCCACACATTTTGCCAACACCCTCAACGCCGACCGCTCGGTGCGCGCCCTGTTGTTCCTCGCAGCCTTGTATCACGATGTCGCCAAGCCGGTTTGCAAAATAACTGGCGACGACGGTCGCATTCGCTTTTGGGGCCACGACGAGCAAGGCGCGGAGTTGGCCGTTGCGCGTGCACACGCCCTGCACCTGAGCAACGACGAAATCCAGCGCCTGCGATTGATCGTTCGGTATCATATGCGCGTGCATTTTTACAGCAATCGCATGGAAAGCGAACACAGGACGCCTTCGCGCAAGGCCATTTACCGTTTCTTCCGCGAGGCCGGAGAAGCGGGTGTCGATTTGATCCTGCTGGCGTTGGCCGATACGCGTGCCACGCGCGGCCACACGCTCACCCAGGAGACCTGGACGGCTACGCTGGATGTATGCCGCATCTTCCTCGAAAACTACTGGGAAAAGCCCACAGAAACAGTCGCCCCGCCCCGCCTGTTAGATGGCAATGCGCTGATGAAGGAACTCGATCTTAAGCCCGGCCCAAGCGTAGGCGAAGTATTGGAAGCCATCCGCGAGGCCCAGGCCGTTGGCAAAATTCATACCCGCGAAGAAGCCTTTGCCTTTGCACGCGCGTGGCTGGCCAGCGATGGTAATCGCAAATCCAAAATCTAAAGTCGTAAATCGGAAATCGAATGAACCTCGTCTTTTTCGACCTCGAATCGCAAAACCTCTTCCAGGATGTGGGCGGGCGAACCGGCATCGAGAAACTGCGCCTGGCTTGCGGCGTCACCTTTTCCACCGTACGGAACGACTTTGCTGTCTACTGGGAGAAGGATGCTTGGGCCTTGATCGATGAACTCAAAGCTGCGGACCGCGTGGTTGGTTTCAACTTGATAGGCTTCGACTATCTGGTGCTGCGTCCCTACGCCCCGACCTTCAATTTCGCCTCGCTCCGCACCCTTGACCTGCTCCAGGACATTCACCGGGTTCTGGGTTTCAGGTTGAGTCTCGACGCCATTGCCGAAGCTACACTGGGCACAAAGAAATCCGCAGACGGGCTTAAAGCCGTGGAATGGTTCCGTGCAGGCGAACTGGAAAAGGTGGCCGAATATTGCAAAGTGGACGCAGACATCACCCGCCAGGTCTATGAATACGGGCGTGACAATGGATTCGTGCACTACCGGTCGAAGTTGGGCAGTAAATTGAAAGTGGCTGTCAATTGGAGGTAGAAATGGAAAAAGCAAACGTTAACGGTGTTCGAATTGCCTTTGTGCGACGAGGGGCAGGGAAACCGTTAGTCCTGGTACACGGCTATCCGTTGGATCATACGATTTGGAACGAAGTCCTTCCTTTGCTGGAGCGCGACTTCGACGTTGTCCTGCCCGACCTGCGCGGTTTCGGTCAAAGCCAGGTGGTCGAGAGCCAATTCCAGATGTCAGATATGGCGGCAGATATCGCCGGGTTGCTTGATCACCTTGGGATCGAAAAAGCTGTCATCGCCGGGCATTCGATGGGGGGCTATATCTCGCTGGCGTTTGCACGTGCTTATCCGGAACGCATGTCGGGCTTGGACCTGGTCGCATCCCAGGCGCTGGCTGATCCCCCCGAACGCAAACGGGGGCGCTACGAAGCAGCTGCCGAGATCATGAAATCCGGCGTGGGAGCAGTGGCCGAGTCGATGCCGGGCAAGTTGACGCCCGATGAGCGGGTGCAGGCCCTCGTCCGCAGTTTGATCGCGCGGCAATCACCAGCAGGACTGGCCGGCGCGCTCAAGGCAATGGCTGAACGGGACGATTCGACTTCCGCCTTGTCCAACTTCGATTTTCCAGTAGTTGTCATTCATGGCGAAGCGGACGAGTTGATCCCCATCCAACGTGCGCAGGAAATCAAAGCATTCATTCCGCACGCAACGCTCATGGAGCTATCAGGCGTTGGTCACATGCCTATGTTGGAAAACCCATGGGTCACAGCAACCACCCTGAGAAGTTTGCTATGAAGCAAAAGAGCGGCCCATCCGGTCTCTCTTTTTTACAATGGTGCTTTCTAAGGAAGGGGGAAAGTGGAGTTACTCCTCACCCGTTTTTGTGATAAGCCGCTATCAGTACTTCACGAAAATCAAAAGAGGTCCCGAAAACAGGGGTGCGGGCGTTCACTCGCACCCCTGTTTTCGGGCATTTTTCAGATATTTCGTGATCTACTGACTATGGATAGATATCGTTCAGCACCGGGATATAGAAACACCGGCAACCGTTTGTGTGCGAACAACCTTTGTGCGGAAGGGGCGGTACTTGATCAACTGGATAGGTTCCTAATTGTTCGTAGCAATAGGAACAGGCGTTATGTGAGGATGAAACAGTGACCGCTTTGACACGCGGATTCGCTCTGAAACGTTTGAGCGCATAAGCCGTGGTGGAATGTTCAGAAAGATCTGCCTTGCAATGGACACAATGACTGGCCTGATCTGGGGACGAAGCATTACAAAGCGAACAGGTTTGCACAGTGTGCCTCCTGAAAAATTTTGGATATTCTATTTTACCTTAGTCAGGAAATTTGAGCCTGGGTTCTCGCCGGGCGAATCACCGACCCGTTGGGGGCCTCCAAAGTGCCGGTCCGGCGAATCAACCTGTTCAGGTGAGCGACCAGGATGCTGCTAGAAACCGGCTTGACCAGATAGTCATCCGCGCCGGCATCCAAGGCGCTGGCGATCATGGCAGGGTCATCGAGGGCAGAGAGGATCACAATCGGCACATTGCTGAATTCGCGCACGCTCTTACATACCTGCCATCCATCCATGCCAGGCATCATCAGATCAAGGATCACTACGTGCGGATCCAATTTTTTTATAGCTTCGACACCTTCTTCACCGCTGTTGACGGTTTTCACTTCATATCCATGCGTACGCAACAACATGGCTAACAACTCGGTGATGGCGGTATCGTCATCTATGGTTAGGACAGTTTTTGGCATAACAATAGAGTTCCTTGTTGCCTTATTATGACCTATTTTTCGTCATCCTGACTTTGCAAACTATTAACAAATTGGGGACTTCATCCACAGGTCATTGGTAAAGGCGAAAGTGTGCATGCAAAGGTTGTCAGAAAATACCGCGAAAATGGGTGGGCGTGCTTCGAGCGCCCACCCATTTTCGCGGGTTGTCCCTGATATGTTTTGCGTGCACACGGCGAAATCATCCATACCTCAAAATATCCTTTGTGGTAAACTTTGCTGGATTTGTCGCTATCATAACTTTTTTATTCAGGAGTTCAACTATGTCAAAAAAATGGGTTTACCTTTTCGAGGAAGTCGCCGAGGCTGAGAAGTACGCCGGCGATTGGGAAGGTGTTCGCGCCCTGCTGGGTGGAAAGGGCGCCGGGCTGGCGGATATGACCCGCGCAGGCGTGCCGGTCCCCCCCGGTTTTACGGTCACAACCGAGGCTTGTAACGAATATCGCAAAACGGGTAAGTTCCCTCCGGGTCAGTGGGAGCAGGAACTGGCAGCCATGAAAGCGGTGGAAGAGAAAACCGGCAAGAAGTTCGGCGATGCCAACAATCCGCTGCTCGTTTCCTGCCGCTCGGGGGCCAAGTTCTCCATGCCGGGCATGATGAATACGGTGCTTAATATTGGCCTGAACGATGACACCGCTGAGGGGATGGTCAAGCTGACGGACAATCCACGCTTCGTGTACGATTCTTACCGCCGCCTGGTCGAAATGTTCGGCACCGTGGTGATGGATATTGCCGACGAAGCCTTCGAGCATCCAATGGCGGAATACAAAGCCAAGAAGGGTTATAAAAGCGATACCGAACTGACAGCCGAGGACTGGAAGGCGTTGGTCGCCACGTTCAAGGATGTGTTCAAGAAAGAAACCGGTCAGGACTTTCCACAGGATGCTTACAAGCAACTGGAACTGGCAACCGAAGCGGTCTTCAAATCCTGGAATGGCAAGCGCGCCGTGGATTATCGTCGTGCTACCGGGATCTCGGATGATCTGGGTACGGCTGTCAACATCGTAACCATGGTCTTCGGCAACATGGGAGACGACTCGGGCACCGGCGTGGCCTTCACCCGCGATCCGTCCACAGGCGAGAAAAAGATGTTGGGTGACTACCTGCTCAATGCCCAGGGCGAAGACGTGGTGGCCGGCATCCGCAATGCTGAACCGATCGTCAATATGCAGAAGACTCTGCCCGAAGCATATGCCCAGTTCATGGAAATTACCGATAAACTGGAGCGACACTATAAGGAAATGCAGGATGTCGAGTTCACCATCGAACGCGGCAGACTGTGGATGCTCCAGACTCGTAGCGGCAAGCGGACGGCCAAGGCCGCGGTCAAGATTGCGGTGGATATGGCTAACGAAGGTCTGATTTCGAAGGATGAGGCGGTTCTGCGCGTCAGCCCGGAGAATGTGGATGCGCTCCTGCACCCACAGTTCGATGACAAAGCCAAGAAGGCAGCCGAAGGATCCGGAGCATTCTTTGCCAAAGGCGTCAATGCTTCCCCGGGCGCGGCCGTCGGCCAGGCATATTTCGATGCTGACACAGCCGAGAAAATGGCCAAGGAGAGCAAGCAGGAAGTGATCATGGTGCGACCGTTCACTAAACCGGATGACGTACATGGCATGATCGCCTCCCAGGGCGTGCTCACCAGCGAGGGCGGCGCCACGTCGCATGCAGCGGTGGTCGCCCGTCAGTTCGGCATTCCATGTGTAGTGGGTGCGTCAGCCATCAAGATCGATCTCGAAAAACGCCAGATGTCCGTGGATGGCAAGATTGTCAAAGAAGGGGAATGGATTTCAGTGGACGGCACCACCGGCGAGGTGTTCGTCGGCAAAATCCCGACGAGTGCGCCCTCGCTCGAGGAACAAACCGAGCTGATGACCCTGCTCAACTGGGCTGACGAGATCTGCGCCCGCGACGGCATGCGCAAGGGGCCAAAGGGTTATCCCACCCGCGGCCTGCAGGTGTGGACCAACGCCGACTATCCCAAGGATGCGCGACGCGCCCGCTCGTACGGCGCGGTGGGCATCGGTCTGTGCCGGACCGAGCACATGTTCTTCGAACCCGAACGCCTGCCCATTGTCCAGAAGATGATCCTGGCGAATACCAGCGAAGAGCGCACCAAACAACTGAACCTGCTGTTGCCCAGCCAGCGTTCTGACTTCGATGGCCTGTTCGAAGCGATGGATGGTTATCCCGTCATCATTCGCCTGATCGACCCGCCTTTGCATGAGTTCATGCCCGACGAAGAAGCCCTGCTCGAAGAAGTCATCACCATGCGCGTGAAGGGCGAGACCAAAGGCTTGCAAGAAAAAGAAAACTTGCTGAAAGCCATCAAAAGCCTGCACGAATCCAACCCAATGATGGGTCTGCGCGGCGTGCGCCTGAGCATTGCTATGCCCGAGATCGTCGAGATGCAGGTACGCGCCATCTTCGAGGCCGCTGCAGATTGCTCCAAGCGCGGTATCGTGGTTAAGCCCGAAGTGATGATCCCGCTGACCGGCACGGTCAAGGAACTGGAATGGATCCAGCCGCGCCTTGAGCGCATTGCCTCGACTGTAATGAAAGAGAAAGGCATCGAGTTCGAATACAAGTTCGGGACGATGATCGAAATCCCACGCGCTGCCGTGACGGCTGGCGAGGTGGCCAAACTGGCGCAGTTCTTCTCCTTTGGCACCAACGACCTGACCCAGATGACCTTTGGCTACTCGCGCGACGACGCCGAGCGCAACTTCCTGGTTACGTATGTGGAGCAGGGCATCCTGCCAAAGAATCCCTTCCAGACGCTCGACCGCGAGGGCGTGGGCAGGCTGATGGATATGGCGATTGCCGAGGGCCGCAAGACCCGTCCTGAATTGGAAGTGGGCATCTGTGGCGAGCACGGCGGCGATCCCGAGTCCATCGAATGGTGCCACATCATTGGCAATAACTACGTCTCCTGCTCGCCGTTCCGCGTGCCGGTGGCGCGCCTGGCCGCGGCGCATGTGGCCTTGAAACATAGTGGCAAGAGTATTGCGGAAGATAAGTAAACATATGTCATTGCAAGCCGCGTAGCGGCGAAGCAATCTCATTGCAGAAGGGAATTGCTTTGCGGGAAGAACGCCCTCCTCGCAACCCCGCCGTACTTTGGTGAGGTAATGACATTTGCGTAGAAAAGTTTGATAGGCCTTCCTGTCCAATCGACGGGAAGGCTTTCTTATCAAAAACGTCCCGAAGGTTTTTCGCGAAAAAGCAAATAATCTCAAATTCAATCTTCGGGACGCCTTTATTTCACCGGAAACGTCCCGGCATCATGCCAGTCTGTCCCAGAGAGATCCACTTCGCAGCCCGCAAGTCGCAGGCGCAACGCCAGCTCCTGCCTGGACTTGGAAGTATTCTTCAGCCGGATCAGATACCGGCCGGCAATATCGCTGAACGGTCTGAGATTTCCAACCTGGACGAGGATAGTGCGCTCAGGATATTTCCCCAAGGCCAGACCGGCTTCGAAGATCACGTTCGGCCTGGACTGTGGAGTGGTCTCCCTTTCATAAGCGGGATCATTGCACGACAGGAATTCATCCCTCAGCCGCGCCTGGTCGTCACCGGTAAAGAGTACGAGAATGGCCTGTGCATACTGCATGGCCGCATCCAGGATTTCGCCCACAAATGGAGACGGTTTTCCGGTCAGCGCAACGGCTTCGTTCCACTCGATGGGCTTCAAATCGATGGAACGCAAGAAATCGAAGAGCGCGCGGCGCATCCCTTCATCCCGGCCGTGGATGACGAAAACCCTGGACTTGTTTGGTTTTTGCTGGCTGTTCATCGTACGCTAATGCTATCTACCAAAAGGGTGTCATTACGAGAGTGGTTTTCCTGAAGCAATCTCCCTTTTGCCGGGGTTTCCCTTATCCCAAGGAGATTGCTTCGCCAAAGACCGGCTCGCAATGACAAATCTACGCTAGGGAACTCAACCAAAGGATTCTCCTCCAGGTTTGGAAGTGGAATTTGATAAGGGAAAAGATTCTTACTTTCCTGTATCGGTTCTAGAATCGCCTGTACCGCTTCTAACAATAATTTCCGATAACAGGCCAGGTCGATCTCTGCCGGATCGGGCGCTGTGGGCAAATCCCAGGCGCGGACATTCGGTTCACCGCGTATGTACAGCAAACGCACCGATTGCCCTGGCCGCAAATTCCTGCCGATTTCCCTCAATTGCGCGGCGGCGCGGGCGGCGGGCGAAGGCATGCGATACGCGTCCAGTTCGCGGCTCAGGCGCTGGCGGACGATGAGTTCTTCCAAAGGAATCCCCCCGCGCCGTAAAGCATCCAACCCTTCGTTCACGAGCGTCCGGATCTCGGGGAGATAAAAGGGCAAATCGCGTGCATCCTCCGCCCGCGCCAGGATATTCAGTATTTTTCTCTGTACCTTCGCCACGAAGGGCGGCGTATCCTGGCGGCGCAGTTCGATGCCACGCTCCTTGGTCGAGCCATCCTGGAGGACACCGAAATAGCGATTGGCGACCGAGAGGCGCGCATCCTGCCTGGATGGCAGGAAGGCGATCCAGCGGAAGACGCCATCCAGCGCAATGGGGAGACCTGTCCGCTCGTGGATCGAGAGCAGCAAAGCCTCGAAGTCCTTGACCGTTTTGCAGCCTTCTTTCTTGATCCAAAGGCCGTCCACGTACATATGCAGCACCGTGAAACCCATGCCTTCCGCGACTTCCTTGGCCTGCAAAAGGACTTCGCGCCCCAAGGCGGTGACCGCTTCATGCGCCTCGATGCGCCCGAAGCGGGCGTTCTTGTATCCCAGGTAACCGAAGCAGGTGACCAGCAGCCACTTGTGCGCGGAAGCACAGGCCTTGAAGCGCACGTAGTTGGGGTCGTCCTTTGGCAGCGTCATGAGAGCCCGCTTGAGGGCAACGCGCTTGTCCAGCAGGGGCGCCAGCGTCTTGGGGACCAAGCCAGGTTCATTGCCCGGCACCCCCACCAATTCCGGCGAGATGTTGAAGTGGCGCATGATACTGGGATACATGGAGATGAAATCGATCTCCGCCACATCGCGGTGCAGGCCGACCGGCGGCTGGGCAACCAGGCCGCCCAGGTCCGTGCGGGACTGCCCGGCCGCGGAGCGCAGCGCTTCTGGTTCCTGCTTGTGCCAGGGAACGAGGATGTTCTCCCGCAAGGCGGTGACAATCTGCATGGCGGAGATGCCCGTCCCCGGTGAGACACGCGCCACGGTTTGCACAGGCAGGGAGGTGACGCGCGCCAGTTCCCAAATGCCGTCCAGGCCGTAATCGCGGTACATGACTGCGTTGTGGATATCGATATGGTAGCGCCCAAACAGCTTGACCTGCTGTCCCCGATAGATAACCTGCCCGTAGGCAAAATAGGAGCGCTCGGCGCGCCGGACCACGCCTGCGCCCAGTTCGCGGTTGAGAGGCAGGCGCATTTTATGCTGTTCGGCCCATTCCAATAACTTTGGCAGCAGCCAGGTGTCACCCCAGGCAGTCAACAGCAGATCAGGGTCGTAGCGCAGGAGGCGTTCCTGTAACGTCCGCAGCAGGTCCGCGCGGGGTTCCAGGGGGATGGAAAAATGCCCGAGCGCGGTACGCAGGACCAGGCGCCTGGGCGAAGCGTGGAAGGGATCGGCATCGGGTTCGACCGTCAGAGTGCGCAACGGCGGTGGGCGGGAGTGCAGCTTCCAGGGCGAGTCCAGCATTTCGACGTGAACGATGTTCCCCTGCCCGTCTGTTTGCGTACGGCAGCGCGCCAGCGGGAAGGTGCCATAGGCCGCGGCATGGTGCAGATGGATGGGGATATCGGCGTTGTAAAAGTTCAAATCCGGGAACCGGCGCGCAACCTGCCAGAACAGGCCAGGCTGTTGGTGCGGATTCCGGACGCGCGCCGCCAGCACTGTGACCGGACCGCAGAACAAGTCCCGCCGCTCTTCGCGGGAGAGTTCGACCTGCACAGGCTGGTCGCGCAGAAATTTCCACAGCGCGCGCAGGCGCTGGTCGGGGCCGGCGGCGTAGAACGTGACCGGGAAATCCTGCCGGAAGCGGCGCCGGCGGGTGTCGTCGCACAGCAGCCAGAGCACCAGGCCGTCACGCGGATGGGTGTACAGGTCCAGCAGCCAGCCGGTGTAATCACCCATTTCGCCCTTCTTTTATGGCATGTAGCGCGTCTTCCAGCCGTTTGAGTTGCTTGTGTTGTTCGACCAGCATGGCCAGCAGGAACATGACGAACGGCAGGGGATGCCCGGCATAAGCAACCGCGGGGATGTGCCGGTGGGCGAAAGCCAGCAGCTCGTCGATGATCCAGTGCTCGTGCCGGGGCAGCAGGCGGCGGAAGCGGACAAGATACTCTTTGTCTTCCTGGAAGACCTGTGTGATGGAGGGAAGATTGCGGCCCATTTCAAAAGAGTCTGGCAGGCCCCTCGGGGAGCGCGGGCGTTTGCCATCCAACCACTTGCGCGGCTTCCCGTTCAAGAAGCTGGAACAGGGGTCGGGATTCAGGCGGCATGTTGGCAATCGGCCCCACGCTAACCAGCGCTCCGCGTGGGCGGCTCAAGCGGGTTAAGTGCGGCAGGCAGGTTTTCAACAGGCGCAGGCGCTCGCCCGCGGGTACGTTCTCATCCTGGAAAGTCGCCAGCAAATCCAGAATGACTACGAAAAACTCTTCGGCGGGCGTACGCTCGAGCAGGGCGACTATCTGGTAACAGGTGAAGGCGCGCGCGAAGCGGATGCGGTTCAGGAGGCGCGTCTGGCCGTGGGCTGCCATCACGACCCTGTAGACATTGAAAAGCACGCCGCCGTCCAGAACTAGGACCGGTCCTTCCAGCGCCAGGGTTGCGATGCAAGCCAGCACCTGTTCCCGTTGCTCATGTCGCGGCAAAGGGGCCAGCGTCCAACGACCGGGTTGTAATATAGAAAATTTGTTCATATTCTCAGCATAAAGTTGGACGCATGAAAAAACAATCCCCTGCCAGGGGATTGTGCGGGGGATTTTCGGGGTAGGCCGTTGGGGGAGGCAGGGGTGGGGGCGGAGCAATTTCACCCCCTATAGCTGCTTATGGGCTGCGATCCTCCCACCACTCATCGAAGCGCCAATCCCTGAGCGCCAGGCGCAGTTCCTTGCGGCTGTGGATATCGAATTTGATGAAGACATTCTGCAAATGAGTCTTGACCGTTTCGTGGGAGATGCCCAGGGTTTTGGCGATTTCGTAGTTCCTGTACCCCATGCAGGCCAGTGCCGTGACCTCCTGCTCGCGTTCCGAGAGCGAATCCCAGCGGGCTTCCAGCGCGCCACTCTGCCGGTACTGTTCCCGGCCGGCCCTGGCAAAGTCCATCCAGATTTCTTCTTCGCTGCGGCCCTGTGCTTGCGCAGCTTCTTGAATGGCGGCCAACAACTCCTGGTCCGCGCTGAAGGTGCGCGAATCCGACCCCTTGGCCCTTTGCAGGAGCTTGCGCAGGCGGGATGGGAGCAGGAACATGTTTAGAATTATATTAGAACAAATGTTCTTTAGTCAAGTGCAAGTTGAACTTCAGCTGACAAAGACACAGGTTCCACTTCGGTAAAAAGGGTACTACCCAAAAGATTGGAGCACACGTTCCGCGCATTCCATGCCGGTGTATAACGCTCCGCCCGTGCTCGGCCCGGCAAAGCAGTCGCCGCAGAAATAGACCGGTCCCTCCTGCGGGTTCTCCCAGAAGCGCGCCAGTGCATCCAGGTAGCCGGGACGGAAGGTGGGCAGTTTGTCGCGCCATTTGAAGATGCGGTGTGCGCGGAAGGTCCCTTTCAATGCCGGGAAGATGGTGCAGGCCACCTCCTGCGCCTGCGCAGCCAGCATGTCCGGGTCCTGCGCCATGTCGAAGGTGTATACGCTCGGATCGGTCAACATCAGCCAGCGCCCGTCCTGGTGGCGCTCGAAGGCCACGCTGTTGATCGGCAGCCCTGTCGAACGCGGCACGAACGTCCCTTTGACGGGCGGCCGATAGTCCGTCTCTGCGATGTGGTAGTGCAGCGCCCCGGTGCTGTAGTGCACCTTGGGGAAGAATGCCTGCCAGGCGGGCCGCGGGTCCTCCAACAGGGGCAGGACGTGGTTCCCGGGAACGGCGACAATCACACGGTCCGCGCCGACCGTTTTCGATTTGCCGTCTACGCTATAGCGGACGTCCACACCGCTTCCATCCTGCTCCATCCTGATCCCGTTCACCCGGGCCGTCAGCTCGACTTCGACCTGCTCCGCCAGTTTTTTCGGAAGTACCCCGATCCCATCCCGGAACGTGACCGAGTCGGCGTTCAGGTAGCTCATCATCATTGCCAGGAAAGCCTTGCGTGAAACATCCTCGCCTGTGTAGGCGCACATGGTTTCGAACATGGGAATAGCCCAATATTCGAACATTTCCTCACTGATGTGCTCTTTGAAGAACTGTTCGTAGGTTTCATCCACATCCGGCAAGGCAGCACGCTCCAGGTGATAAACGCTCTCCAACTTGCCTACTTTCAGGAAATACGGCAGCAGTTTGAGCATTGCCAGGCGCGCCTTGAGAGAGACACCGCTCCAGCCAAAATAGGAGGGGATCGACAGGAAATTGGCGCTATGTAACTTGCCATCCCGGTAGATCGTGATCGTCAATCCTTCCGTCGATTTGACCATCTGGTCGCTCAACCCCAGCTCCTCGACCATCTTCAACAGCGACTTGTCGGCGGTGGTGACGAATTTCGCCCCGATATCCACCAGGAAGCCTTCCCATTCGACGTTGGCCATGCGCCCGCCAACGTAGTTGTTCATGTCCAGGACCAGAACGTTGTGCCCTGCCTTCTTGAGCTGGTAGGCGGCTGTCAGGCCGGCGATCCCGGCCCCGATCACCATCACTGTTTTGGTTGTCATCGTAACGCTCCAAAATTTGAAATTTATGAGATGCCTTAACCATTATCGGTTCAGTTTTCCGATCTGTCAAATCATTTGGGTTTCTCCAAGCTATTTCGTGATCTACTGATAATGACTTCACAAAGAGACATTTTCGCACACGCGCAAGTTTGCTGGTACAATTTCTTGAGCATTTAAGTTAAAGGAGAACAGTATGGGAAATGCAATCGGTCCTGATATAAGTTTTTATCAAGACGAACCGACGACTCCGGAGCGTATTGATTTTGCTAAAATGAAAAAGGCCGCGGATTTTGTCATTATCCGCGCCGGACAGAACCTGTGGCCCGACAGGGATTTCAAGCATAATTGGGTTGCGGCCAAGGATGCTGGACTCCCGCGTGGCACCTATTGGTTCTATGACAGCCGCGCCGACCCCAAACGACAGGCCGAACTGTGGGTCGATTTGTTGAATGGGGATTTGGGGGAATTGCCGCTGTTTGCAGATTTCGAGGATGCTTATGGAGGCACGTACAAGGGTTGGCGTAGCTGGTACGATTTTCTGGAGCGGCTCAAGCAGCTGGTCGACAAGAAGGAAATTGCGATTTATACCGCCTTCTATTACTGGCGGGACAATGCTCCCAATGCGACCAGTGAAGCCCAGAGCTTGGAATATTTCCACCAATATCCCTTGTGGATTGCCAACTACGGCGTGGCGGAACCCAGCATCCCCAAACCGTGGGGGCCGAAGGAATGGTTGTTCTGGCAGTTCACGGAAGTTGGCGATGGCAAGCTCTATGGTGTGGAAAGCAAGGGCATCGACTTAAATTACTTCAACGGCGATGCAGTAGCCTTCCGTCAACGTTTTGGGATTGCCGAACCCGGTGAACCGCCTCCGGGTGGCGGTCAGGTAGAAGGGAAATACCGTGTCGAGTTGAGCATACGCACCAGCCCGGGCGTGGACGAAACCGTGATTGGTGCGTTACAGCAGGATGAAGTCCTGGAACTGCTCGATACGACCGTCGATGAAAGCTGGATGCAGGTCAAAAGGACTGATGGAACGACTGGCTGGATATACAAGACACACCTGATAAAAATCGAAAGCCCCACACCGCCGGATACGGAGGAACCACCCACCACGGAACCAAAATGGTACCGCGTTACCACGACTGCCTTGAACGTGCGTTCTGGTCCCAGCACGAGCTACGATAATGTTGGGACCCTGGCGCAAGGTGAAGTGGTCAAGGCGCTCGAATTCGCTGTCGCCAACAGTTGGATCAAAATCTATCGGCCCTCAGACGGGCTGACTGGCTGGTGTTATGCCGCTTACCTGCAAGAGACGACCGCGCCACCCGATACAGGGGAACCGCCCAGCGTGGTGGAATGGTATCGCGTCACAGCCTCGGTTTTGAACGTTCGCCAGGGTCCCAGCACAAGCGAGGCCAAGATCGGCTCATTGGCTTTCAATGAGGTTGTCAAGGCGCTCGAAAAGAACAGCGACGGGAGTTGGATCAAAATTCGCCGCGAATCGGACGGGCTGACCGGCTGGTGTTTTGCCAGCTACCTGGTGTTGACGACTGCTCCCACGCCGCCACCTGGTGGCGGGGAACCGCCTCCCCCCGTCACCCCTCCGAAAAACTGGTACCAGGTCAAGGTCGCGACCTTGAACGTGCGCGAGGGGCCGAGCACTTCCAGCAACAAGGTTGGTTCCCTGGCGCAGGGCCAGATTGTCGTGGCGCTGGAATCCAACGAGGACGGGAGCTGGGTCCGCGTCCAACGCTTCGACGGCTTGGTGGGTTGGTGTGCTGTTTCCTATCTGACTGACTTGGGAACCACAGCGCCTGAACAATTGACGCAAAGGATTTTTACTGGCGTCACGTATTTCCGGAAGGAGATGAAGACGCCACGCAGAATGGTCGCCCACGTTCTGGCAATCGATATGCGTACCACCGGCCTGAAATGCCTGGTGACGCCACCCAGCCATGCCAGCGGTTTGATTTGCACGCGCAAAACTTCCAAATTCTTACAGGACTTCGGCTTGCAAGTGGCGGTCAATGGCGATGGCTTCAAGTATCTCGACCAGGATACGTATAACCCACAGCAGTATTGTCCCAATGGCGGCGAACCTGTCAAGGTCAACAGCTATGCAGCCTCCCGCGGTACGGTGTACTCCCAGCAATGGGAGGGCAGGCCAATCATGTATATCAATAAGAATAATGAGGTCTCTTTCAACACACCACTGGGTGCCATTTACAATGCTGTTTCCGGCGACCGGATGCTGGTGGATAAGGGCAAACGAATTGCCAATCTAGAAAGCCAATCTGTCGAGCCGCGCACAGCGGCCGGGCTCAACCAGAATGGACGCTGGCTGTTCCTGGTGGTGATCGACGGACGCCAGCCGGGTTATAGCGAAGGCGCGACCTTCCCGGACATGGCCGATTTCCTGATCTCGCTGGGCGCTTACACTGGAATCAACCTGGATGGCGGTGGTTCTTCCGCCATGGTCATCGAAGGGGCGTTGGGAGGACCGTTCGTGTTGAACTCACCCATCGAAGGCAATATCCCCGGAAACGAATCGGCTGTCTCTAACCACCTGGGATTCTGGGTGAACAAGTAGTCAAGTCGATATATATTGTTTGCGAAAAGATGTCGAAAATAAAGGTGGCGCGCTGCACACGCCACCTTTATTTTCGACATTCTCTCAGGGATATGCCTGTTGCAGCCAATCCAGCGGATTGACCTGCACGCCGTTGACCCACACTTCCCAGTGCAGGTGCGCCCCGGTGACGCGTCCCGTCCCGCCAACCAGGCCAATCACCTGACCACCTTCGACCCGCTCTCCAACCTGAACGTCGATTTGCGATTGGTGCCAGAAACCGCTGTATACACCCCAGCCATGGTCGATTACGGTGGCGTTCCCGCGCACGGCCAACGGACCGGCAAATACCACGATCCCCGGCGCGGGACTTGTAATCTGCAGGCCTTCGCCACCACAGAAATCCAGGCCGGTGTGGAATCCCTGGATTTCGACGTTTGTATTGACACCATAATAAGTCCGTCGGGTTCCGTACCTTGACGTAAAGCAATCCGGGTAGACCGCTGGGGAGCCGAAAACACCGTTCCAGAATTTTTCGGGATTGGCATTGGCTGTCAACCCCAGGATTTGTTCGTTTTCCGGTTCTGTCACGGCGGGGTCGATCGTGCTGGATTCGACGTATAGGTCTTCCCGTTGGTAATTTCCGGTCGTTACCAGCACCATTTGCTCGAAAGATTGTTTGCTGCCATCGGGTAAAGTCGCTTCCAGACGCAGGGGGTAGGGACCCGGCTCGAGCAGGGCATGTACGCCCTGCAACGCAACCTGGCTGCCATCCCCCTGAGGGGCACTTTCACCGTCCGGGAAGAAATGCAGGGCATGATCCACCAGCATGCCACTGACGGTTACTCCCTCCGGCACCTGCACGCGGATGACGGTCGTCCCGCCTTGTTTGAGGGGCAGGGGACTGGCTTTTGCATCTTTGAAAACAGCCGGGAGACCGCTGGCGACCGTTTCAGATACACTGCCAGTCACATACAGCACGTCGCCAGGAAGTGCATCCCAGGTGCCGCTCAATCTGTTGATGTGGGTCAGTGTCCAGGGATCGGTGTTATTCTTGACAGCCAGTTCGAGCAGCGATTCACCGTTGGAAGGCGTGATACGCGCGGTCAGTCGATTCTCCCCCGTTTGTTGCGGTACGATCAGGCTGACGCCCACGTACAGCTCAGTCGGGCTGACCAGCCGGTTGAGCTTACGCAGGGTGGGTTCCCCAATTTGTGCACGGCGGCTGATGCTGCGAAAGGAATCGCCGAATTGCACGAACTCGGTTACCAGTACGCCGCTGATCCCCTCCAGGCCGGGAATGACCAGTTGCTGCCCAGCGGAAAGCAGGTTGGGATCGCTGATGTTGTTGGCGTTCATCAGCTCTGCCAGGTCGACGTTGAAGCGAGCGGAGATCAAAGACAACGTATCGCCGGATTGCACGATATAGATCGGCCCTTCCGCTGTCTGCGCGGATGCAGGGTGGGAAAATAAGAACAAGATAATGATAAGGGCAATGGTCGGGATAAAACGTTTAAACATCCTGGAATACCACTTTATCCCCGATTTGATAGTCCTCCCAGCGCTCCGGGTGGATTTCGAGTATATAGCAGGCGGGTCTGACTGGAACGTAGGCCGGCCGCCAGGCTTTGGCGATGACTTTGTCCACAACCGTCAGACTGGCATCGATCCAGACCACATTCAGGTCGAACGGGACGAACAGCATGTGGATGGCTGAGTCGATCCGGCTGTCGCGTCGCCCCTGGACCAGAAGCAGGCCATCGTCCCGGTCGAGGCGCTGCCGGAACATCAATCCGCGCAGGCGGCACAAGAAGGAGTCGCAATATTTGACACGCGCTGGCGTCAGGTCCGGTTGGTTCAGGTTGCGTACAAAAATGAAGCGAGACATCATCTATCGTAACAAGAAAACAGGGCGACTTGCGCCGCCCCGTTTGTGTGCTGTGGTGGTCAGGCCGACAAGTTTTTTGCGCCGAACACTTTGTCCACGCTGTTCAAAAGGTCTTGTGGACTGAACGGTTTGGCAATGTAGTCATCGACTTTGGCAATATGCAGTCCAAGCACTTTATCGATGCTTTGCGCTTTTGCTGTAACCACGATGACTGGGATCGTTTTGGTTTTTTCGTCGGCTTTTATTTGCTGGTATACTTCCCACCCGTCCATGTCTGGCATCATCAGGTCGAGCAGGATCAAATCGGGTGGTTCCTGGCGCACTTTTTCCAGGCCTTCTTTGCCGCCCGCTGCGCCAATCACTTCAAATCCCCGCCGACCAAGGATCAGACGAATCAAATCGATCATTTCCGGTTCGTCTTCGATGCATAGGATATGTTTGGTTTCTGTATCGTTCATATAATGCCTGTCCTACGGGCAAGTTTACCACAAAGCGAGGCAATGTGAAAATTGTTACCTGGAATGTAAACGGCTTGCGCGCCGCATTGAAGAAGGATGCACTCAGCGCGGTCCTTTCCTGGACTCCGGACGTGCTCTGCCTCCAGGAAATCAAAGCCCGCCCCGAGCAATTGACCGAGGAACAACGGGACTTCCCGGGATACCAGGTGATCTGGAATCCGGCCGAGCGCCCCGGATATAGCGGTGTAGCTACCTTTGCGCGTGAAGAACCGTTGGAGGTTGAGCTTGGCATGCAAGCGCCACAGTTCGACGTTGAAGGGCGCGTCATTCGCACCCGTCACCCAGGCTTCCTGCTTTACAATATCTACTTCCCTAATGGTCAACGCGGCCAGGAGCGTGTGAACTATAAACTGGATTTTTATGCCCATTTATTGGAAATTTGTGGTGCGCTGCATACAGCGGGAGAGCAAATCATCATCACGGGTGATTTCAATACAGCCCACATGCCTATCGATTTGAGGAACCCCGAAGAGAACGAGACAACTTCCGGTTTTTTGCCTGAAGAGCGGGAATGGGTACAGAAGTTCCTTGATCATGGCTTTGTGGATGTATACCGCAGGCTTTACCCGGAACGCGTGCAATATACATGGTGGACCTATCGCTTTAATGCGCGTCAGCGTGGGATTGGCTGGCGGATCGACTATTATCTGGTTTCAGAAGCGCTTGTCCCGCACGTCAAAGACGTGATCATTCATGAAAACATGCAGGGCTCGGACCATTGTCCGGTGGAACTCCTCCTCGAATGATACGAAAAAAGCCCTCAAGCCCCGAATTTGATTGGTTTTGACAGGGATATATAAGAAAATTATTATAAGAATTATCCTGTACTACTCGTCATAAGAGTAGATTGGTATAATCGTATCGGTACTGGAGGATTAAGTGAATTCGCGAAATCAATCGTTTCTCGTCTATTTCCTGCTGATCGTTGCCCTGGTTGCCATGTTTTACATGGGTTTCCGGCAAGACACGACCAGTGAGGATGTATTAACAATAAATCAGGTTGCTTACGATATTCAAACTGGCAAGATTAACCGGGTTATTGTCGCAAGTGATGATAAGATCCAGGTTGTATATGGGGATGGCACGGAAAAGTCCTCTCAAAAGGAACCGGGAGCCACCCTGGTGGAGCAACTCGCAGGTTTGGGTGTGACGGCAGAGCAACTGGCACCTGATAATATAAAACTCGAAGTTAAACCGCCTTCTACCTGGGTTGGGATTCTCAGCAATCTTGTTTTTATCCTGCCGGTCTTGTTGATGGGCGGGGTCTTGTGGTTCATCTTCCGGCAGGCGCAGGGTAGCAATAACCAGGCCATGGCATTCGGCAAGTCCCGTGCGCGTATGTTCAGCGGCGATCATCCCACGGTCACATTCTCGGATGTGGCTGGCGTAGAAGAGGCCAAAGAAGAACTGGCTGAGGTGGTGGAATTCCTGCGCGAACCGCAAAAGTTCATTCAGCTTGGCGCACGCATTCCCAAAGGTGTACTACTGGTAGGGCCGCCCGGTACGGGGAAGACACTGCTGGCCAAGGCTGTCTCAGGCGAGGCGGGCGTCCCATTCTTCTCGATTTCCGGCTCGGAATTCGTGGAAATGTTCGTCGGTGTGGGCGCCAGCCGTGTGCGCGACCTGTTCGATCAAGCCAAACGCCATTCGCCCTGCATCATCTTCGTCGATGAGATCGATGCTGTCGGCCGCCAGCGTGGGGCCGGTTTGGGTGGTTCGCATGATGAGCGCGAACAGACCCTCAACCAGATGTTGGTCGAAATGGACGGTTTCGATACAGATACGAACGTCATCATCGTCGCAGCCACCAACCGACCCGACATTCTCGACCCGGCTCTGTTGCGCCCCGGTCGTTTCGACCGCCGTGTTACGTTGGATCGGCCGGATGTACGTGGTCGCGAGGCTATCTTGAAAGTACATGTCAAGGGGAAACCGCTTGATCCGCAGGTCGACCTGGCCTCCCTGGCGCGCGGCACCCCCGGTTTCGTCGGCGCTGATCTGGAAAACCTGGTCAATGAAGGTGCCATCCTTGCAGCTCGTCGCAATAAGAAAGCCATCGGACAACCAGAACTGGAAGAAGCCATCGAGCGCGTTGTGATGGGCCCAGAGCGTAAATCCCGCCTGATCTCGGACGAGGAAAAGCGCATCATTGCTTACCATGAGGCTGGTCATGCTGTGGTTGGGAACGCCATCCCCGAAGCCGATCCCGTCCAAAAAGTGACCATCGTCGGTCGCGGACAGGCCGGAGGGATCACCTGGTTCCGCCCGGATGAAGATCGCCTGCTGATGTCGCGCAAGAAATTCATGGCGACCCTGGCTTATGCCCTCGGCGGGCGTGTAGCCGAAGAGCAGGTCTTCGATGACATTACTTCCGGTGCATCCGGCGACCTCGAGCAGGTCACCCGCATGGCGCGCACCATGGTCACACGTCTTGGGATGAGCGAAACGCTGGGGAACATGGTTTACGGGCAGAAGGAAGAGTTGATCTTCCTAGGTCGCGAGATTTCGGAGCAGCGCGATTATTCGGATGCAGTTGCAGAAAAGATCGATGCCGAAGTCCGCAAGATTGTGGATGAGGCCTATACCCGTGCCCAGGACATCCTGAGGAAGTATCGGCGGGAACTGGATGCAGTGGCGCAAAAACTGCTCGAAGCCGAAAGCATCACCCGCGAGGAATTCGAAGCCATCTTTCCGCCGCCGGTCGAAAAACGAAGCGGGACACCGCAACCGGCATAACTGTCGAAGAAAAAAAGCCCTTTCGAAAACTCGAAAGAGCTTTTTCTTTCTGATCGACAGTCCTACTTTGCTTCCGCTTCCTTATGCTGGCGGACCAGCTCGCGCCGCAAAATCTTGCCGACGGTTGTCTTGGGCAACTCGCTCCGAAACTCGTAGTGAGTCGGCACCTTATACGCAGCCAGTTTTTCCTTGCAGAAGGCCTTGAGTTCTTCCTCGGTAGCGCTCTCACCGGGTTTGAGCACAATCCAGGCTTTAACTGTTTCACCACGGTAGGGATCGGGGATACCCGCCACACCGGCTTCCAGCACTTTCGGATGCGCAGCCAACACCTCTTCCACTTCACGCGGCCAGACCTGGAAGCCACCCGGCTTGATCAATTCCTTCTTGCGGTCGACAATGTAGAAATAACCGTCTTCGTCCATGCGGGCGATATCACCGGTGAACAGCCAGGTCTTGCCGTCCTTCAACTTGCGCAGTGCGTTGGCCGTCTCGGTCGGCATATTGTGATAGCCCTTCATTACATTTGGACTATTCAGGACCAGTTCGCCAACTTCTCCCACGTTCAACTCGGTCTCGCCATCATCGAGACTGATGATTTTGGCATCTACATCCGGCAGGGGCAGGCCAATCGATCCGGTACGGTTCTCGCCCAGCAACGGGTTGCAGTGCGAAGCGGTCGGTGCTTCGGATAAGCCAAAGCCTTCGAAAACTTTCCCGCCGGAGAGCGCTTCAAAGCGTTCCTTCGTCTCACGCATCAATGGGGCCGAACCGGAGATGCAGGCTTTAATGGATGAAAGGTCATATTTCCCGGAGACCACGTCCGGATGATTATTCAACGCGTTGTACAGCGTAGGGACACCGGGGAAGATGCTGGGGCGATATTTTTTGATGTTTTCCAGCACATCCTTCAGGTCGCGCACATTGGGGATCATGACCAGGCTGGCGCCAGAGGCCATGCCAAAATGCATGCCTGCCACCATGCCATAGACGTGAAAGAGCGGGATGCCCATCAAAACAATTTCATCGCCCTCCTTGATGTTAGTCATCCAACTCTTGATTTGAAGGGCGTTGGCCACCACGTTGAAGTGCGTCGCCACCGCGCCTTTCGAGACACCCGTCGTTCCACCTGAGTACTGGAACAAGGCCGTATCATCGGGATCAATTTCGAGCTTGGGTCGAGCCGAAGGTTCATATTTGGCGATCAACTCCTGCATCCACATATCGCCTTCTGGCAGGGGTCCTTCGACCCGATGTCCACCCTTTTTCTCCACAACCAGTGTGAAGAGCAAACGCGTGACAGGCGGCAGGGCCTCTTTGATGTTCGTTACGATCAATTTCTTGATTTTTGTCCTGGGTTGGGCGGCTTTGATGGTCTTGTAGAAGTTGGTCATCACAAACATGACCTCGATCCCTGCATCACTGGCCTGGTATTCGATTTCAGCGGGCGTATACAATGGGTTGGTGGCTACGACCACGCCGCCCGCCTTCAGAATGCCAAAGTACGCCATTACAAATTGGGGAGTATTGGGCATGAAAATGCCGACCCGGTCGCCTTTTTTCACGCCTAGATCAGCGAGCGCGGCGGCCACGCGGTCGGTCATTTCATTCATCTCTTTATATGTAATGATGGCTCCCTTGAAGATCGTACATGGCTTATCGGGATACTTACTGGCCGACTCTTCCAGAAAATGATATAGCGGCTTTTTAGGATAGTCGATTGTTTTCGGAACGCCTTTGTCATACTTGGCGTACCAGGGACGGTCATTCATGGATTTCTCCTCCTTTGAACTGAATGGGTGGAATTTGGCGATGTAATCATAGTATATAACAGGATGGATTCGAAAGTCAATCTGGTATGGGAAATTTTTAAAGACTAACTTTCCAGGATTCTATTTTGCAAATCCCATAACCGGCGATACATCCCGTTTTTCTGCAACAATCCAACCTGTGTGCCGCGCTCGACGATCCGCCCGTGTTCCATCACCAGGATTTCATCCATGTTCTCCAGCCCGACCAGCCGGTGCGTAATGAGCAAAGTGGTCCTGCCTCTCATCAAACCGAAGAGCGTTTCCAGCACCTGTTTCTCGGTTAGTGGATCGAGATTGGCGGTGGGTTCGTCCAGGATCAAAATAGGTGCGTCCTTCAACAATGCCCGTGCAATTACCAGCCGCTGGCGTTCGCCACCCGAAAGGCGCTGCCCTTGTTCGCCGATGAATGTGTCATATCCATGCGGCAATCCCAGGATGAACTTGTGGATTTTTGCCCATTGGGCAGCCTCTTCGACCTCTCTGACGGATGCGGACGGGCGGGCCAATGCCAGATTTTCGCGGACTGTGGCATTAAAGAAGTGCGAATTTTGTGGAACAACAGCGCAGTATGCCCGGACTTCATTCTGCTCCAGGCTATGCAGCGATTCTTTACCCAGGCGGATGTCCCCCGAACTATATTCCCAGAACCTGAGCAACAAATTGACCAGAGTGCTCTTCCCCGCACCGCTCGGCCCGACAATAGCCAGCGACTTGCCAGACTCCAACCGGAAAGAAATGTCTTGAATGACAGGGATCGTTTGACCCGGATAAGTAAAAGAGAGATTGGAAAATTGGAGGGTAGAGAATACGTCCATCCCTGGTCTGCTCTCTACTCTCTGCTCTCCATTCTCATTCACCATGGGTTCCACATCCACGATCTCAAATAATCTTCCTGCAGCCGTTTGCACACTCACCCACATCTGTGCGGCAAGAGGCAGGGGTGTTACTGCTTCGAAGGATGCCAGAGTCAACAAAGCCAATGTACCAAGCATCACGCCTTCCAGACGTCCATCGCTGACGAGGGGAATGCTCATGAAAAGCACTGTCCACATACTCAGGTTGGTGAGCAGTGTCATCATCGCGGATTGCAGTCCGCTGATACGTGCCATGCTGCGTTGGGCGAGCCCATAGTCATGGCTGGTATTCGCGATGAGCTTCAATCGATCGGCTGCACGACCGTAAGCAAGGATGTCCGCCATTCCCTGTATGCCGTCAACTAATTGGGTGTGAAGATCAGAGCGCAGTTTGATGAGAGCTTTCCCTGGTCCGCGGCTGAGCCGTTGGGATAGAAACGGCAGAAACAAGCCAAGGGCAAGGAAAAAGCCAATCAAGACGGTGGCAAGTAGCGGGTAGAAAGAGGCGAGGAAGATGGCAACTCCGCAAGCGGTAACCGCAGCGACCAGTGGTGGGGAGACTACGCGTACGTAGAAGTTTTCCAGGGTTTCCACGTCGCCGGTGATGCGCGCGAGCAGGTCACCAGCGCGATAGTCCATCAAGCGGGCAGGCGCAAGCGGCTCGAGCTTTGCGTAGAACCAGACGCGCAGGCGGGAGAGCAGCCGAAAAGTAACATCATGCGAGACCAGGCGTTCCGCATACCGGAAGACACCGCGGCTGATGCCGAAGAAACGCACGCCGACGATGGCAACCTGTAGTTCCGCCACGGATGGATGCAACGCAGCTGTCGAGATGAGCCAGGCGGATGTACCCATCAGCGAGACGTTGGCCCCAATGGTCAGCGTACCTAGCAGCACCGAAAGGGCAACCCAACGCCAGGAGCCGGAGAGGAAGGAGAGAAGACGAGGCAGGATCTCCGATTTAGGATTGACGATTTGTGATTTACGATTGGCGACATCGTCTCCGAAGGGGATTAGTGATTGAGGAACGGTTGAGCGGGCATTCGACGTTGAACGTTCAGCGTTATGCGCAGTCTGAGGCTTGTGGCTTTTGGCTTGTGCACCGACCATGCTGGCGTAGAGTCCATGCCTTGCCAGCAGGTCGGCGTGTGTGCCTTGTTCCACGATGCGGCCTTTATCGAGCACCACGATCTGGTCGGCTTGGTAGACGGTATTCAGGCGGTGAGCGATGGTAATCGTCGTCTTTCCTTGCATAAGCCGGCGGGTGGATTCTTCGAGCAAGGTCTCGGTTTCGGGATCGAGGCTGGAGGTAGGTTCGTCCAGGATCAAGATGGGGGCATCTTTCAGGAAAGCGCGCGCCAGAGCGAGACGTTGGGCCTGCCCGCCGCTGAGACGGGCACCGCCCTCGCCGACGACTGTCTGGTAGCCAGCCGGTAGGGAAATAATGAATTCGTGCAGGTATGCAGATTTTGCGGCAACGATCAGTTCTTCTTCCGTGGCGTCTGGCTTGCCAAGACGAAGGTTAGCGGCGATCGTGTCATGAAAGATGTAGGGCTTTTGTGGAACCCAGGCTGTGTATTTGGTTATTGGGGAATGGTTAATGGTTTTGGATGAGGCCTGGTGCATATTTCGTTGCGCGTAATGCGTGATGATCTGTCCAGAAGTAGGCTGGATGAAACCCAGGAGCAAATTAACCAACGTGCTTTTTCCCGCGCCGCTGGGACCGACCAGGGCAATGTGCTGGCCTGCTTTGATGTGCAAGTCGATGTTTTGCAGGGCAGGAACGGGTTCACCCGGATAGGTGAAGGAGGCATTTTGGAGAGAAATAATTTCAAATTTTCCCTCACCCCCATCCCCTCTCCCAGCGGGAGAGGGGAGCAGGGGTGAGGGCAGATCTAAAATTTCGAAAATTCTTTTCGCTGCGCTCGTGCCCGCCATGCCCGCATGAAAGCGCATGCCGAGCATGCGCAGCGGCAGGTAGAATTCCGGAGCCAGGATGAGCAGGAAGAAGGCCTCACGAAATTCCATTCTGGCATACAGCAAGCGCAGACCGATCTCTACGGCAATGACTGCCGTGCTGAGCGTGGCGAGCAGTTCCAGCGCCAGCGCCGAGAGGAAGGTGACGCGTAGGACAGCCATCGTCCTGTCACGGAATTGGTCGCTGACTTTAGCGATGGATTTGGCATGCGCCTTGGACTGGCCGAAAATCTTGAGCGTGGTCAGGCCTTGCAGGCTATCGAGAAAGTGGGCGGATAAGCGGCTGAGGGTCTCATACTGGCGGTTGGTAACGATCTCAGCGCCTTTGCCGATCAGGATCATGAAGAATGGGATGAGTGGCGCTGTAACGAGCAGGATGATGCCCGAGAGCAGGTCGAGTGGAAAAACAAAAAGCAAAATTGAGAGGGGAACAAGCGCAGTAATGACCAGTTGTGGTAAATATTGGCTGAAATAAGCATCCAGGGCCTCGATGCCCTCCATGGCTGCCATGGTCAGTTCACCGGTCCGTTCGGCGCGTGTGTAGGCGGGGCCCAGTGCCTGGATATGGGCAAAGAGCCGCTTACGCAGGTCGGTTTTGATGCTGACGGCCACCGCGTTGGCGCTCACCTCGTTAACCCAGGCCAGCACTCCTCGCCCTGTCATGATGACCAGAAGCAGGTGCAGCCAGCCTGTTACTTGCACCAAAGTCTGCCCTTCCAGGAAGACTCCAGTGACTGTTCTGCTGATGAGCCAGGCCTGCCAGATGGTCAACAGCCCGGCCATCGATCCTGAAAGAATCGTTAGTGCCAGGCTGAAGCGGCTATCGCGAGCAAGGGCCAGCAATCGGCGGTGCATTGGTTTATTATAAAATGAGTGCGGACTTAGTCCGCACTCCGAAATTTTAAAGGGTGTTTGGTTAGTATGTCAGTGTCTTTGGATCGGTTGAGACACGCTTGCGGAAGACCCAGTATGAGTATCCCTGGTAAGCCAGTACGATTGGGACGAAGATGAGCGCCACGATGGACATCACCTGCAGTGTGTACGGCGAAGATGAAGCGTTATAAATCGTCAGGCTGTAATCGGGATTGGTGCTGGAGATCATGACGCGCGGGAAGAGCAGCAGGAAGAAACTAACCTGCGTAAGCACCAGATGCAAGATGGTCATCACAAAAGCCCAGCCATCCATTTTGCGGGGCAGGAAGACGGTCCCGACCAGCGCCATGGTGACCACCGCGCCAAGTGGATAGATGCCCGGATTGATGCCGAGATGCTCGATGAAGTCGGTGGCGAAGAATGTCCAGACCGCGTAAACGAGCACCACGATCATAGCCAGCCCCCAGAGTTTGCGTGCAAAGATCTGGGCACGTTTCTGCATATCGTCCTTCAGTTTCAAGCTGAGGAAGATGCTGCCATGCAAGGCAAATACGGACAACGCCAGCAGACCGCCCACCAGCGTATACCCGTTCCCGTTGATTAGCAAGGTCAACAGGCTGCCGGTGAAGTGCATGCTGGCATCGATCGGTACACCAGCAGCCAGGTTAGCGAAGGCTACACCGATTAAAAGACCGGGGATGAGCGATCCGAAAAAAATAGCCCAATCCCACAAATTGCGCCATTTGGGGTTGTAGTCCTTCGAGCGGAATTCGAAGGCCACGCCGCGGATGATCAGGCCGAAGAGTAGCAGAAACAAGGCCAGGTAGAAACCACTGAACATGGTTGCGTACCACATGGGAAAGGCAGCGAACATCGCGCCGCCGGCTGCGATGAGCCAGACCTCGTTGCCATCCCAGTGCGGGCCGATGGTATTGATGATGGCGCGCCGCTCCTCGTCTTTCTTTCCGAGGAAGGGTAGCACCAGCCCGACGCCGAAATCGAAGCCTTCCAGCACGAAGAAGCCGATCCACAAGACGGCGATCAGGATGAACCAGATGGTTTGTAATGTTTCGGGTAACATGGCAAGCCTCCTTCAGTCTTGTGCGCCCACCAGCAGGGCCGGGTCGCCGATGACGCCTTTGTCAGTGGCATCGGGGCCGGCTTTGGCAAAGCGGGTCAGCAGGTAAATATCGGCAGCCATCAGCGCGGCATAGATGACCACGAAACCGACCAGGGTGAACAAGACCATTCCGCCGCTCACGTTGGGGGAGTTGGCCTGCTCGGTTCGTAACAGTCCCTGTACAATCCAGGGCTGGCGTCCGGTTTCGGTCAGGATCCAGCCACTGGAGTTGGCGATGTAGGGCAGGGCAATGCTCCAGGGCAGCCATTTCAACCAGCGCATCCACTTCTGCGGCCAATCCTTGACGACCAGGAAGACGGCATACGCGCCGACCGCCACCATCAGCAGCGAGGCGCCGAACATGAAGCGGAATGCCCAATAAGTGATGACCATCAGCGGGACGTAATCGCCGGGGCCATATTTCGCTTCGTACTCGGCTTGCACGTCGTTCACGCCGCGCACTTCACAGGTCAGGTTGTTGCAGGCGATCAGGCTGAGCAGGCGCGGGATGCGGATTTCCCAAACCAGGTTTTTCCCCGTCAAGTCGCCGATGGTAATAATCGAAAACGAAGCAGGTTGTTCGGTCTCCCAGAGCGCCTCGATGGAAGCCATCTTCATCGGTTGGGTTTCCATCACGTAGCGTCCCTGTTCGTGGCCGCCCAACCCCACGATGACGGTGAACAGCAGGGACACGATGGCACCCAGTTGGAAGGAATACTTGAAGAAGGTTTCATCTTTCTTTCGGGCCAGGTGCCAAGCGCTGATACCCAACACAAAGAAGCCGGCGGTCGCCAGTCCAGAGGCCAGCGTATGCCAGAAGAACAGCCAACCTTTCGGGTTGGTAGCCAGGGCCAGGAAATCGTTCAGCATCAGGCGGCCGGTCTCCACGCTGGCGGGATCGAAGCCGACCGGATGCTGCATGAAGCCGTTGGCCAGCAAAATCCACAACGCCGAGAGGTTCGACCCCAGGGCTGCCAGCCAGATGGAGGCCAGGTGCAGGCCTTTGGGAACGCGCTCCCAGCCGAAAATCCAGATGCCCAGGAAGGTGCTCTCCATGAAGAAGGCCGTCAGGGCTTCGATGGCCAGCGGTGCGCCGAAGATATCGCCCACGAATCGGCTGTATTCCGACCAGTTCATGCCGAACTGAAATTCCTGCACGATGCCGGTCACCACCCCCATGGCAAAGTTAATCAGAAACAGCTTGCCCCAGAACTTCGTCAGGCGCTTGAATTTTTCATCGCCCGTGCGGTAATACTGGGTGTGCAGCAGCGCCACAAGCCACGAGAGTCCCAGCGTGAGCGGGACGAAGAAGAAGTGATAGATTGTCGTCGCGGCAAACTGCCAGCGGGAAAGGATAACGGGGTCCATCCAACCTCCATTCAAGGTGATTATGCTTACGAAAGCGTTTCGATAGCCGTTGGTTTGGGCAGCAAATGAGTCTTTGCGTGACAGGCGTCACAAACCATTTATACTACAACAGGCAGAAAAAGTCTTGTCCAGAGGACAAAAATGGGGCAGGTTGTTATCCTGCCCCGATTCGTACGTCAGCGGGATTTCAGTACACCAGGGTTTTCGGGTCCGCCTTGACACGGGCGCGGAAGACGCGGTAGGTCCAGATCTGGTAGGCCAGCACGATGGGGACAAAGATGACGGCCACGATGGTCATGACGGTCAACGTGTAGGGCGTGGACGAGGCGTTCCAGATATCGAGGCTGTAGGCCGGGTCAATGGTGGAGATCAGGATGCGCGGGAACAGCCCGGCGAACACCATGATGGTAGCGAAGACAACAGCCAGCGAGCCGCCAATGAAGGCCGAACCGTATTCGCCCGCTTTACTGAAGTAACCGACCGTCAGCAAGGCTGCCGCCGCCAGCGCCGCCGGGATCAAGCCATTGACGCCCGGTTTGGTCAGGATATCGGTGGCAAAGAAGGTCCAAACTACAAAGGCAACCGTCAGGACGGTGGCGGCAATCCAGGCCTTGAAAGCCACGTCTTTGGCGCGTGTTTCGACTGCACCTTCGGTCTTCAACGCCAGGTAATTTGCGCCGTGCATCGTGAACAGCGCCACAAAGACCAGCCCGCCCAGGATCGAGAACGGATTGAGCAACGGCAGCAGCCCGCCCCAGTAGTACATGTTCTCGTCAATGGCCACGCCGCGCATCAGGTTGCCGACCGCCACGCCCCACAGCAGGGCGGGCAGGGCCGAGCCGATGAAGATAGCCCAGTCCCAGCGCTCCCGCGAGGCCTGGTCGGCGTATTTCTGGCGATATTCGAACGCCACGCCGCGCAGGATGAGCGCCACCAGCATCAGCACCAGCGCCAGGTAGAAGCCGCTGAACAGGGTGGCATAGACATGTGGGAAGGAAGCGAACATGGCGCCGCCCGCCGTCAGCATCCACACTTCGTTGCCGTCCCACACTGGGCCAATCGTGTTGATGATGGCGCGGCGTTCTTTGTCATTCTTGCCCAGGAAGGGCAGCAGGATACCGACCCCGTAATCGAAGCCTTCCAGGAAGAAGAACCCGATGAACAGGACGGTGACCAGGATAAACCAGATAGTATTGAGGTCCATTATTCTCCTCCGATTTAATCAGCCGCCGCAGCGGATTCGCGGATTTTGATATCACTCTTGCCGTACTTGAGACCAAGTTTGACAGCCACAATGGTCAGTGCAGCGTAGAGCAAGCCCAGCACGACCAGCGAGAAAGCCACGTTCCAGGCCGGGACGTTGGGCGACACGGCATTTTCGATCTTTTGCAAGCCGAAGACGATCCATGGCCAGCGGCCAGTCTCTGCCATCACCCAGCCGAAGGTGGATGCCAGGTAGGGCAGGATAGGCGCGAACATCATCGCTTTCAGGAAACCCTGCTTGCTGTCAATTTCGCGCTTGCCGTCGCTCCAGATGACCGCCAGCAGCGCCAGCAGTACCATCAGCGAACCAGCGCCGACCATAATGCGGAACGACCAGAAGTTGAGCGCCACAGGCGGGACATAATTCCCTTCGCCGTATTGCGCCGCCGCCTCGGCTTGCAGGTCCTTGATGCCTTTCACTTCCTGGCTGAAATTGTTGTACGACAGGAAGGACAAGGCGCCCGGGATCTTCAACTCGAAGGAGTTACTCTGTGCGCCTTCATCGATCCCCGCTACAACTGCGAAACCGGCGGGGGTTTCGGTTTTCCACAACGCCTCAGCGGCGGCCATCTTGAGCGGTTGGTGCTCCACCAGGAACTGTCCCTGGAAGTGGCCGATCACGCCCACCAGCAACGAGCCGACCAGCGCATAACGCGCTGCCCACTGGAACGACGGGCGGAAGATGGTCACATCATGCTTGCGCAGCAGGTGCCAGGCGCTGAAGGCCATCACCACGAAGCCCGCCATTGCGATCCCGGCCGAGAGAACGTGCGGGAACTGGTACCAGACATTGGGGTTGGTCAGAAGCGCAAAGAAATCCTTCATCACGGCGCGCCCGCCTTCGATCCCGTAGCCTACCGGGTTCTGCATGAACGAGTTCGCGATCAGGATCCACAGCGCCGAAATGTTGGAGCCAATGGCTACCAGCCAGGCAGCGGCCAGGTGCGCCTTCTTCGAAAGTTTGCCCCAGCCAAAGACCCACACGCCGATGAAGGTGCTTTCCATATAAAAGGCCAGCAGCGCCTCGATGGCCAGCGGCGCGCCAAAGATGTCGCCCATGAAGCGGCTGTATTCCGACCAGTTCAGGCCGAACTGGAACTCCTGGACGATGCCCGTCACGACGCCCATGGCGAAGTTGATCAGGAAGATCGTCCCCCAGAACTTGGCCATCTTCTTGTAGACCTCGTCGCCGCTGCGAACATACTTCGTCTCCACCAGGGCTACGAAGATGGACAATCCCAGTGTCAGCGGGACGAAGAAGAAGTGGAAGATGGTGGTAATGGCAAATTGCCAGCGTGCAAGAACAAGTGCATCCATAGTGCATTCTCCTTGATAGATTCGGATCGATATTGATTTTTGAATGAATGAGATCAGATGATTCGGTAGCGTCCCTCCCGGACTGCGCCCTCCTTTCCGCGTTCCTCCTACGCCTCAACCTGCTCGGTGTTGAACGGAAGCAGTGTTGCCCCTGTGGCTGCTTCCCGCGCCAATTCGTCGAAGGTGGTGTTTTCCAATTCTTGAAGAATCACAGCTTGTAGGCGCGCCCACCGACAGCGGACCGGGCAACTGTGGTCGAAGGGGCAAGTACCGCCCCCGTGTAAACATTCTGAGACGGTGAAATTGCTTTCGAAGTGCATCACTACTTGGCGCAAGTTGATCTCTGCTGCCGGATGTGCCAGCTTCAGCCCGCCCTCGCGGCCAGGGTAGGTAACGATGAACCCAACCTTTGCTAGTTCTGCGACAACGCGCAACGACAACGCTTTGGGGATGAGCATTTCCTGCTGGATTTTGGAGGTGGACAATATAGCCTCGTCCCCCTGTTTGGCGAGGGCCAGGATGACGCGGATGGCATAGTCGGTCTTGCGGTTGATGCGGATCATGGTTTCTAAATATTTACCTTTTTTGTAAACCTTTACTATTATTGTAAGCATTTTGACGTTAAAGTAATGTGTTTTTTGTCACAATTCATGGGTGATAGCTGTCACACTCATAATGATATAATGGCCACACTCCAAGCCTAGAGGTGTCTCTTGATCGATCCTGTCATTTTTTCCTTTGAAATTTTCGGTATCACGATTGCGTTACGCTGGTATGGCGTGCTGGTCATGCTGGGTGTGATCGTAGCCGCCTGGATCGCCGAACGTGAATACACCCATCGTGGCGAGAACAGTGAACATATCTGGAATTCGCTCATCTGGGCTTTGCCTGTTGGAGTGGTGGGTGCGCGTTTGTGGTATGTGGCCAACGCCACGTTGGGCGGGAATTCTTACTACCTAGACAACCCCGGCCAGATCCTGAACATCCCCCAGGGCGGATTGCACTTTTTTGGCGGACTATTATTTGGCGCGCTGGCGATGATCTTCTATATCCGTCGCAACAACCTGGACCCCTGGCTGCTCCTGGACGTGGCCGCACCCGTCACGATGATCGGACAGGCGATTGCCCGCCCGGCCAACTTCATCAACCAGGAACTCTACGGCCAGCCAACCATGCTGCCCTGGGGTATCCCTATCGAAGCGCAGCATCGCCTTCCGCAATACAGCAATATGACTCTCTATCCAGAAAGCACGCGTTTCCATCCGACCTTTGCTTATGAAATGATCTGGAACTTCCTGGCGGCGGGCTTGTTGTTATGGGCTGCACGACGATTTCCCGGGAAATTCAAACCTGGCGCGATGTTCAGTTGGTGGCTGGTGCTCGCTGGTGTGGGCCGCGTCATCATCGAAGCCTTCCGGCCCGACCAGCCCCGCATCCCCGGCACGGACTTGAGCTACTCGCGCTTGGTGGCTGGCATTATGGCGGTGGCGGGCGTGGTCATGCTTTTGGTGCGCTATGGGTATATCCGCTTGAAATTCGCGGAGAAATGGGAAAACCAGTATCAACTTACTCGACAACCGCAGTCCGTGGAAACAAATTAGACAGATCGTGCGCTGCACCATACGAGTATATATAATACCCACGGTTGAAAATTGCGCATTCCTTCTCGTAAAAAAGCGCAATTTTCAACCGACCTGGGTATATCAGAAACCTCCAGAGGGTGTGTAGCAAATTTTCGGAGGCTTCCTTCGTTACAACCGCTAGCGATGCCGTTGTAGATGCTTTTTGCGCCGCTGTGGACGACTTTTCCGAAAAAATACTACACACCCACCTCCAGAATTTTGATTGACTTTCATTTTTCGAAATGCTACAATGATTTTAGGTTGAATTTTGATTGCAGGTTACTTATTTGTTGATTGATTCAACCGCCCTGGTTGATACAGGCAGGTAAACAATACGCTTGCCTCGCTCTAACGCCTCCCTTGCATCAGGCAGGGAGGTGTTTTGCTTTTCAAAACAAATATCCATCGGATTAAGGTGCTGAGGTAACAAAAATGTATGCTCCAAACTCTCCAAACATTCAAGCCAGACCGATGGTTTTGGTCGTAGGTGGCGGCATTGGAGGAATGCGTGCTGCCCTTGACCTTGCGGATGCTGGCCTGAAAGTGTATTTGGTCGAGCAAACCCCCTGTTTGGGTGGGCGAGTCGCACAGCTCGGTTTTATGTTCCCCCAACATGATTGCGTTCTTTGTAGAGGCACATCAGACCACGGCTACGGATGTACCCGTCCCTCTATCTCCCCGGCTTATATTCAACACAACTTGCATCCTAATATTGAGATCTTAACCAATACGCTGGTTATTGATGCGGAAGGCCAGGCTGGAGACTTTACTGTTTCACTGCGTCAAGAACCACGTTTCGTTGATCCGGCGCGCTGTATAAACTGTGGGTATTGCTCCCAAGTTTGTCCGGTTGAGCTTGCAGATGAATACCAACAGGGATTAAGTATTCGCAAGGCGGCTTATAAAGTCGCTGCGCGGGCTATGCCAGATGCTTACGTGATCGACCGTAATCAATGCCAGCCTGATTGTAAAAAATGCGCGGAAATATGTCCAACCGGGGCTATTGACTTGGATCAACAAGCGCGATTGCTCTCGGTTGAGGTTGGCGCTATTGTCCTTGCTGTAGGCTTTCAGAGTTTTGACCCATCCAAGTTGGAAGAATATGGTTATGGGCGATATCCGAACGTACTACATGCCATGCAATACGAACGGCTTGCCAGTCGTTCGGGTCCGACGGAAGGAATTTTGGTGCGCCCTTCAGATGGTCAACGTCCTCGATCGATCGCCTGGTTGCAATGCATAGGTTCACGCAGCCCGGAATACTCCTATTGCTCATCGATTTGTTGCATGTATGCCACCAAAGAAGCGATCCTGGCCAAGCAGCGTTTGGGAGAAGAAATTGAATGCCAGATTTTCATCATGGATGAACGAGCGTTCAACAAAGAGTACCACAAATATTTTTCAAGGGCACGGAACCAGTACAACATTCATTACAGTCGCTGTCGAGTCTCTTCACTTCAAGAAGACCCGGATAGTCATGATGTTATCGTAAATTATGCCGATCCCAATGGGCCGCTTAAACAACAACGATATGGAATGGTTGTTTTGGCAACCGGAGTGCTTCCTCCAAGTTCGGCTGCCCAGCTTTCTAAGAGTTTCAACATCGAACTGAACGAATATGGATTCTGCCGGACGGAAAAATTCACCCCTTTGCAAACTACCCATCCAGGAGTATTTGTCTGCGGAGCATTTTCTTCACCGAAGGAAATTGTTGAAACTGTTATTGACGCCAGCGGTGCCGCTGCAGAGGTCATGCGATTGCTCAATGACCGTTTGTGTTCAAATGTTTATACCCGTCAATGGCCTTTCCTATCAGTGGACGGTTTACCCCCCGAAAAGGATGTTTCTGATCAGCCTCTGCGCACGGGTGTTTTTGTCTGTTCTTGTAAAGATACCCTGGGTGAAAACTTGGATACCAAGGACCTGGCAAATCAGGTGGCCAAATGGGATGGTGTAGTATCAAGCGAGGTGCTTGAGTTCGCCTGTGTCCCTGAATCTCTGGAGTACATCCGAGGAAAGATTCAAACTGAAAACATCAACCGGATCGTCATTGCAGCGTGTAGCAGTCGAACACATGAATCACTCTTCCAACGTACTGTTAGACATGCAGGTTTGAATCCTTATCTATTAGAATTGGTCAATTTGCGCGAGCAATGTGGGAGAGTCCACCAGTGGCAGCGAGACTTGGCCCAGCGTAAAGCCCTGGAATCGATCCGTATCGCGGTGGGCCGAGTTGCTTTGGCACAGCCGGTGTACAAAAAGAAGCATCGTTGCAGGTCAAATGCATTGGTCATTGGAGGAGGTGTAGCAGGACTGACTGCTGCACTAGCCATTGCAGATAGTGGTTTCAGCGTCAACTTGGTAGAACAATCTGAAATGTTAGGGGGGAACCTTCTAAATATTTACTACGTTGCTGCAGGTTTCAACCCGCAACGCCTGTTGCGCGATCTGGTCAATCGCGTCCGTTCGCATCAACGGATCAATGTCTTTACGCGTACCGAGGTGGTAAAGCATACCGGCCATGTGGGTTATTTCCAGACTGAGATTACCACTCGGCAGCAGGATGGGACTGTTGTGAGAACAGCCTTCGATCACGGTGTGACCATCGTTGCGACCGGTGGCCAGGAGACCCAGAAACATCCTTGGCTGGATCTCCCCAATGTGATTACGCAGAGAAAGTTGGAGGAGACAGTTATTCATCATCCTGAGCAAATTGCGGCCTTAAAGAATGTGGTGATGATCCAATGTGTGCATCCCCCGGGTGAAGCAGACTATTGCTCGCGAGTATGTTGTACTGCCACATTGAAAAATGCCATTCGTATCAAGTTGATGAATCCAAACTGTCAGGTTAGCGTGCTGTATAAAAACATCGTTACGTATGGTTTTCGCGAAGAGCACTATACAGAAGCTCGTCAACGTGGGGTGATCTTTGTTCGTTATACCGATGAGAATCCTCCCCAAATCAATTGGGTTCAGGACCATCTGGAAGTAAAAGTGCTGGATGTGTCACTGGATCGTTGGCTGTTGCTTCCAGCGGATATTATCCCCCTGAGTATGTCCATTGCACCATCTGAAGGCACAAGAGAGCTTGCCCAAATGTTGCGCGTTCCCCTGTCCAGTGAAGGGTTCTTCAGCGAGGCGCAGTTGAAACTGCGCCCAATGGATTTCATGCGTGAGGGTATCTTCCTGGCAGGCATGGCGCACTATCCTAAGTTCATCGAAGAGAGTATCAGTCACGCTTTAGCCGCCTCTGCACGTGCGATAACCCTGTTGGCCTGGGAATCGCTTTACCTGGGCGGGGTAGTTGCCCAGGTCGACCCTGAAAAGTGTGTCGGTTGCCTGACTTGCACTCGCACCTGTCCTTTTGGCATTCCACAGGTCATTCAGGAAGAAGGTCGATATGGGGTCGGAAAACTGGGTGGAGCAGCTTATATTGATTCGGCCCAGTGCCAAGGATGTGGAACCTGTACCGGCGAATGCCCTGCCAATGCGATACAGCTTGTCAATTTCACCGACAGCCAGATCATGCTCCGCAACGTTGCCGGATTGGGAAGCTGGTTGCCAGGAAAAGGGTATGAGATATTGCGATGAAGGATAATCCAGCTCCACCCTTTGAACCTGAGATCACCGCCTTCTACTGCGTATACTGCGGATATATGGCGGCTGACACGGCTGGCGCACTGTACATTCAATATCCAGCCAACGTTAAATTTATCCGTCTACCCTGCACCGGGAAAACGGACATCCGCTACATTTTAGAGGCTTTCGAACAAGGGGCGGACGGCGTCTACGAGGTTGCCTGCCCGATTGGAAATTGCCATCATGTACGCGGCAATGAGCGCGGACTGGCCAGAATTCAACGGGCACAGAAATTATTAGATGAAATTGGTTTGGGTAAAGAGCGTCTGGATATGTTCTTTATGTCCGGTAGCCAGGGACAAGCCTTTGCGATGGCCGCCCAAACCATGACGGAACGAATCCGCCAATTAGGGCCGAACCCGTTAAAGGTCTGGAAGGAGGCGGCTAAGGTCCCTGAAAAAGAAATCGAAGAAGAGGAGAACAAATTTCGCGGCAGACGCAAATAACATGCGCATTTATGTCATTGTGAGGAGGCGTACTTCTCGACGAAGCAATCTCGTGGCCCAAAATTATCCGTGAATTACTTGAAAATAGGATTGCTTCGCACACCGTCCTGACGGTCAGTGTCAGGAAGGAACGCTCGCAATGACAGTAGATAGCGAAAGGTAGTAAGATGGCCAAGGTCGTAAATGATCCTGAAAATCAGTCCACTGGAGCAGTGATGGTGGTGGGAGGGGGCATTGCGGGGATGCAGGCCGCGCTGGATCTGGCCGATCAGGGCTTTAAGGTTTATCTGGTGGAAAAGCAGTCGGCCATCGGAGGTAAGATGGCCCAGCTCGATAAGACTTTCCCAACCAATGATTGTGCCATGTGCACAATTTCCCCAAAACTGGTTGAAGTAGCCAGACATCCTAACATCGAAATCATGGCCAATACCGAGGTGCTGGATGTGCAGGGGCAGGTAGGGAATTTTACCGCGCGCATGCTACACAATCCTCGATATGTCATCGCAGATAAATGTGTTGCCTGTGGGGACTGCATTGATGTATGTCCGGTTATTGTGCCGGATCTTTTCAATGAGGGATTATCCAAACGGCATGCTATCTATAAGCAGTATCCGCAAGCCACACCAAATGCGTTTGCGATCCAGAAGCGCGGCATTGCCCCCTGCCGCGATGCCTGTCCGGCAGGACAGCGCGCCCAGGGGTACATTGCCCTGATCAGGGAAGGACGCTGGGCAGATGCTTTGCGCGTCATCAAAATGGACAACCCCTTTCCCGGCATTTGCGGACGCATCTGCAATCATCGCTGCGAGATAGCTTGCAACCGTGGCTTGGTCGATGAACCGATCAATATCCACGCCCTGAAACGCTTCGTGACCGATAAGGTCTACGCCGAGCCGCGCCAGCCGGTCAAACCTGTGGAAATCAAATATCCCGATAAAAGGGTAGCCATCATTGGCGCAGGGCCATGTGGATTGACTGCTGCGCAGGATATCATCCGGGATGGGTATCCTGTCACTATTTTCGAGGCGATGCCGGTCGCAGGTGGGATGCTGCGCCTGGGGGTGCCCGAGTTCCGTCTGCCGGCCGAGATTATCGAGCGCGAAGTCCAGGACATCATCGATCTCGGCGTGGAATTGCGCTTGAATTCGCCCGTATCCAATCTGGACGACCTCTTTGAAGAAGGCTTTTCGGCGGTGTTGATCGCCGTTGGTGCGCATGAGGGTGTGCGCCTGCCAATCCCTGGCGCCAACTTGGATGGCGTGTTGATCAACACCCACTTCCTGCGAGACATGCGTTTGGGTCGCTACGAACGAGATGAAAATGATTCTATTGGCACACCGGATGGAAAACCCTTTGGCCCGCGCGTGCTGGTACTAGGCGGTGGCAACGTCGCCATTGACGTAGCCCGTTCCGCCGTGCGCCTGGGCTGCCAGGTTTCTATGGCCTGCCTGGAAGGTCGGGAAGAAATGCCCGCCCACGCATGGGAGATCGAAGCCGCGCAAGAAGAGGGGATCACAATCTACAACAGTCGTTCCTTTGAACAGATTCATGGCAACGGGAACGGTCGAGCGCGGGGTGTGGAGTGCATGCAGGTCAGCTCGTTCCGCTTCGACGAGGTTGGCCGCCTGGAGGTCGAGAAAGTCCCGGACTCCAACCACATCATCGAGTGTGATACGGTCATCTTTTCGGTTGGCCAGCGCGCAGGTTTGGCCTTTATCCCCGAAGATGCCGGTGTAGGCCTGACGGCGACGAAAACCATTGCCATCAATCCCAATACCTTCGCTGCCACCCGTCCGGGTGTTTATGCAGCGGGCGATAGTGTTTCCGGTACGGCTTTCGTCATCGAGGCCGTGGATAGCGGTCACAAGGCGGCTAAATCCATCCTTCGCTATCTGCGAGGCGCTGCACTCGAACCGCCGCCCAAGCCTGAACTTCCGGTGGTCAAACTCTCCCAACAGGAAATCGAAGATCGCATCGCCCGCGGTGAGATCAAGCTCCAGCCGCGCGTACCCATGCCTGAACTGACGGTCGAAGAACGCATCTCGAATTTTGCCGAAGTCGAGGGTGGCTACGACGATGAAAGCGCGCAAGCTGAAGCAGCTCGCTGCCTGGCGTGCGGCATTTGTTCTGAATGTATGAGTTGCGTCTTTGCCTGTGGGGTGAATGCAATCGATCATGATATGCCTGCTCGCGAACAAAGCCTGGATGTGGGAGCCGTCATTTTAGCGCCCGGATACGAAATCTATCGCGCTGAACTCTCGCAGGAATATGGCTTTGGACGCTATCCAAACGTGGTGACTTCGCTGCAATTCGAACGCTTGCTATCGGCTTCCGGCCCGACAATGGGACATATTCAGCGTCCATCGGATGACAGCACTCCCAAGCGCATCGCGTTCTTGCAGTGCATCGGTTCGCGTGATCAGAGCCATGATTATTGTTCTGCTGTCTGCTGTATGTATGCTACCAAGGAAGCTATCATGGCCAAGGAACATCATCCGAACCTGGATATCCAGGTTTTCATGATGGACATGCGCGCTTTCTCCAAAGGCTACCTGGAGTATTACGAGCGGGCGCGCCAGCGATATGGTATCACCTATACCCGCTGCCGAATCAGCGCCTTGCACGAAGACCCTGAGAGTCGCGATTTGCTCCTGCGCTATCAGGATGAGAATGGAAAAGCATTCTTCAAGCGCTTTGATATGGTCGTCCTTTCGGTTGGTATGGAAATCTCACCGGATGTGCGCGCCCTGGGCCAGCGCTTGGGCGTTGAACTGGACGAACATGGTTTTTGCCGTACCGCGCAGTTCAATCCTGTGGAAACCAGCCGCCTGGGAATCTACGCTGTTGGACCGTTCTGCGAGCCCAAGGACATCCCCGAATCGATTGTCGAAGCCAGCGGAGCAGCGGCCGCCGCGGCCGGACATTTGAGTGGGTCCCGTTTTACGCTGACTACCACCCCTGAATTCCCGCCTGAACGGGACGTCAATGGCGAGCCGCCCCGCATTGGCGTGTTCGTCTGTCATTGTGGCTCGAACATCGCCGGATACCTGGATGTGCCGGTTGTTAGCGAGTACGCTGCCACCTTGCCTTATGTTGTCCATGCTGAATCCAATCTATACACCTGCTCCCAGGACAGTATCCGTCACATCATCGAACAGGTGAATGAACATCAGCTCAACCGCGTAGTAGTGGCAAGTTGCACGCCTCACACGCATGAACCGTTATTCCGGGACAGTCTGCGAACGGCGGGACTGAATCCTTACCTGTTCGAGATGGCGAACATCCGCAACCAGTGCTCCTGGGTTCATTCCACGGATCGGGAAGCTGCCACTGCTAAAGCGAAAGACCTGGTGCGGATGGCTGTCTCGCGCGCGGCGTTGTTAAATCCGATTTACACTATCGAAATCCCTGTGCGACAGGTTGCGCTGGTGGTTGGTGGCGGCGCTGCCGGGATGACCGCTGCGCTCTCGCTAGCCGATCAGGGTTTCCCGGTTCACTTGGTGGAGAAGGAAAGCAAGTTGGGCGGGAATTTACGGAATGTGTATGTCCCGTTGAACGGCAGAGAGCCTCAAAAAGTGCTTCGACAACTGGTTGAGCAGATCAATTCCCACCCCAAAATTACCGTCCATTTGAACAGCCGGGTGACCGAGACGCATGGTTTCAAAGGAAACTTTACCAGCGTGATTAGAAACGGTACAGGTGAGCAACTTGAGATCGTGCATGGCGCAACTATTCTGGCAACCGGCGCTCAAGAATATCGCCAGCCGGAATACGGCTACGGAACCAACCCACGAATTATCACTCAGCAAGAACTTGAAGCGCATCTTACGGATGAAACCAGTGTGCAGGAACTCAATTCCGTAGTCATGATCCTGTGTGTTGGCCCCGCCGAACAGTTCTGCAGCCGTATCTGCTGCACCGTGGCGCTGAAGAACGCCATTCGGTTGAAAGAATTGAATCCGGGGATGCAGGTCACCATCCTGTATCGCGATATTCGCGCCTATGGTTTCAAAGAGCGGCTCTACACCCAGGCGCGCGCTATGGGCGTAACCTTCGTCCGCTATGACTTCGACAGGAAGCCGGAAGTGACAGTGGACAGCGATCAGTCATCAGTGATCAGTGGTCAATTGCCAGTGATCAGTGTCAAGGTTTGGGAACCTGTACTGCATCGCGACTTGATCCTGCATCCCGACCTGCTGGCGCTATCCATGCCAATTGTGCCAAACAAGGATGTGTACGATCTATCCGCCATGTTCAAAGTGCCTGTCGACGCGAATGGATTTTTCCTTGAGGCGCATGTCAAGCTCCGCCCGGTTGACTTTGCTACGGATGGCATCTTCATGGCTGGTTTTGCCCATTACCCCAAACTGCTGGATGAGAGCATGATCCAGGCGCAGGCGGCCGCGGCTCGGGCGGCGCGCGTGCTCAGTCGCAGCACGCAGGCCGCGGGTGGGCAGGTGGCGGTGGTCGATCAACAGCTTTGCACTGGCTGCCTCACCTGTGTCCGCATTTGCCCTTTCCAAGTGCCGCAAATCCAGCCAAACCAGCCTGGTGTAGGCAATATCCTGGGCGCGGCCTTCATTGAGCCTTCTGTCTGCCAGGGTTGCGGCGTATGCGCGGCGGAATGCCCGGCGCGCGCCATTCAGTTACTTCATTACACCGATGTCCAGATGGCCGCCAAGATTGGCGCGCTAGTGTGTCCGGCGAGTGATTTTGTGCCTGTCGAGGCAGTTCGATAAGGAGTTTGTGGAATGAGCCATACGCCACCTGTGCCTGGTGAGCAAGTTCAAATCCTGGCATTTTGTTGTGAGCACTGCGCCTATGCGGCAGCCGACCTGGCCGGAGGCTTACGGATGCAATATCCTCCCAATGTGAAAATCATCCTCCTGCCGTGTGCTGGCAAACTGGATGTTTTGATGGCTTTGCAGGCTTTTGAGAATGGCGTGGATGGCGTCATGGTGGCAGGTTGACTGCCGGGCGACTGTCATTACCTGGAAGGTAATTTGAACGCAACCCGCCGAGTGAAGCGCGTGCAGGAACTGTTGGAGCAGATTGGCCTGGAGCCTGAGCGTGTGCAGATGTTCAATATGTCGTCAGCGATGGCGGGCGAGTTTGTTTCGACCGCGCAGGAGATGACTTCGAAGATCGAAAAGCTCGGATTGAACCCGTTGCGCAGATCTGAGCTACAGGATAGCGGATCATCAGAAGAAAAAAATTCGATGGAGCATCAAACGTTGAGCTCCAAACCGGAGGTGTCCAAATGATCATTGCAGAACAAAAACCACTTGCGGAAATCAAATCCCTGCTGGGGAGTGCGGAAAAAGTGTTGGTTCTGGGTTGTGGCACCTGTGTCACAGTTTGTTTTGCCGGTGGTGAACGTGAAGCCGCGATCCTGGCTGCCTCTTTGCGCATGGCAACCAAACTCGATGGGAACGGTAAACAGGTGACACATGCCACCGTTCAGCGCCAGTGTGAATGGGAGTACCTGGATCAAGCCGCCGAGCAGGTGAAAGATGCGGACATTGTCCTCTCCCTGGGCTGCGGGATCGGCGTCCAGGCGATTGCCGAACATTTCCCGGATACCTGGGTCGTGCCGGGGTTGAATACTACGTTTCTGGGCTTACCAACCGAACAGGGCGTCTGGTCGGAACGCTGCGCGGCTTGCGGGGATTGCATTCTGGATCTGACAGGAGGAATCTGCCCGATTGCACGCTGCTCCAAATCGCTTCTGAACGGACCCTGTGGTGGCTCCGAGGCCGGACACTGTGAAATCGACCCGAACATTCCCTGTGCCTGGCAGCTCATTTATGACCGTTTATCCAGCATGGGCAGACTCGAAAATATTTATGCAATCCGACCGCCGAAGAACTGGCAGAAGTCGCGTGATGGCGGGCCGCGCAAGATCGTGCGGGAAGATTTGCGCCTGGCTGCCGAGGAGGAGTGAAAGATGACGACGAATATCAGCCCAAATGGATACCTGGTTGGCTCCAACCTGGAACGCGTACTCAAGGCCGGACATTTTGCTGTCACCGCTGAGCTTGGTCCACCGCAAAGCGCCGACGAACATGTCATCCGGGAAAAGGCGGCGTTGCTGAGAGGCTATTGTGATGCGGTCAACATCACCGATAACCAGACAGCCATCGTGCGCATGTCTAGCATTGGTTCCGGCGCGATTGTCGTGCAAGAAGGCCTGGAACCCGTTGTCCAAATGACCTGCCGGGATCGCAATCGTCTGGCAATACAAAGCGATTTGCTCGGCGCATACGCCCTCGGAATGCGCAACCTGCTCTGCCTGAGCGGCGACCACCAGACCTTTGGCAACCATCCCACTGCGAAAAATGTATTCGATCTCGACTCGGTACAATTACTCCAGATGGTCGCAACCATGCGAGACGAGCATGTCTTTCAGTGCGGCGACCCGATGAAAGGACAGGAGCCACGCTTTTTTGTTGGCGCAGCGGCCGCGCCTTTTGCCGATCCAATCGATTTCCGCCCATATCGGTTGGCAAAAAAGGTCAAAGCTGGCGCCAATTTCATACAGACCCAGTTGGTTTATGACGTGGTGGCCTTTGAGCGTTTCATGCACAAAGTCCGTGAGCTGGGGCTGCATGAACAAACATACATCCTGGCAGGGGTTGGTCCCCTGAAAAGCCCCGGCATGGCGCGTTACATGAAGGACAGCGTACCTGGGATTCTGGTCCCGGATGAGCTAATAGCGAGGATGGAAAAAGCTGGCGCACCCTGGGCTGGCATCAAGAAAGAGGACCTGACCAAAGAGGATAAAAAAGCCCGGTCACAGGCCTGGCAGGAGGAAGGCATTCGTATCTGCATCGAACTCATCCTGCAGTTACGTGCAATCAGGGGCGTCGCAGGAGTGCACATCATGGCAATCGAGTGGGAGGAAGCAGTCAAGCCGATTGTGGAAGGGGCGGGGCTGTACCCGCGTCCGGTTGTAAAGGAAGCTTAGGTAACGGAAGTAAGCTGATGTTCAGGAGATGAAGCGATGAGCGTGAATCAGAAAATACCCGACCGACCGATCACGATCAAAACCAATCTGGCGCGACAAATCCAGGAAGAGCTAGGTGAGAACGTCTATCTTTGTTACCAGTGCGTCAAATGCACCAGTGGATGTCCGGTAAGCGAGTTCTTTGATTGGCAACCCAACCAAATCATGCGCGCACTCCAACTGGGTCAGGAAGATATTGCCTTGCACGCGCAAACTCCTTGGCTATGCGCGGCCTGCCAGACTTGTACCACGCGTTGTCCACAAGGGTTAGACATCGCTTCCATTATGGACTATTTGACGCGCCTCGCATCCCAGCAGGGGATTCGGCCTCAAGTCCCTGAAGTGGATTATTTCAACAGGGCCTTTATGCGTGAGGTCAGGATGTGGGGACGGGCTTATGAGTTGGGCTTACTTGCTGAAATGAAACTTCGGACAATGAACATCATGGCCGATATGGATTTGGGCATCAAGATGTTCCAAAAAAACAAATTGCGTTTTTTACCCAGCCCGACTCTCCCACCACGCAAAGTGAAACCCCTTCTCGGCGCAGCTAATTCAGTGGCTTACTATCCGGGTTGTTCTTTGCATTCAACTGCTGTTGAGTTCAACTCTTCTACGCAGGCGATTTTCAAGGTTTTGGAGATCGACCTGATCGAGCCGCGCGGATGGGTATGCTGTGGAAGCAGCGCCGCACATCGTATTGACCCTGATGCAGCTCTACGCTTGCCTTTAGAGAACTTGTCCCTGATAGAGCAAAGTGGTTTTAAAGAGGTTGTCATGCCTTGTGCGGCATGTTTCAACCGTCACAAAACTGCCCAATATAGATTACGTCATGATCCACAGCATGTTCAGCAGGTAGCTGAAAAGATTGGTTACCGGTATCAAGATACGGTTGAGATCAACACATTGATGGAGACCATTCTTAAACATGTCAGCTTACGCGAAGTGGAAGAGAAGGTGGTAAAGAGGTTGGTTGGCTTGAACGTAGTTTGCTATTACGGCTGTTTGTTGACACGCCCGGCTGATGTGACTGGCGCAAAGCATGTCGAGAATCCAACCAACATGGACGAGATTGTATCGGCGTTGGGCGCAAATGCGATCGATTGGTCCTATAAAACCTGTTGCTGCGGAGCCTCGCACTCGCTATCTCGTCCCGATATTGTCCTGACCCTAAGCAGCCGTTTAATCAACCAGGCTCGGGCATCGGGTGCAGACATAATCGCGGTGGCTTGTCCGCTTTGCCATGCCAATCTGGATGCGCGCCAGACGCAGATGAAAATGGATGAACCTATGCCGATATTGTATTTATCCCAATTGATGGCGCTAGCTTTTGGATTGTCAGATAAGGCTACTGCGTTTCACAAAAATTTGATTGATCCTCGCAGACTTTTGAAAAATAAGGCGTTCATCTAAGATAAGACTTCTCATCGGTGCCGATTTGCAAATTCAACCGTCTTGCCGGTGATAGTACTTCGGGTAGGGCTATCATGGTACCGAAACATTTTGAAAAACTTTATATTGATCCAATCGAAGAATTGGATGAAACCCTGGAACATACTTGGCGAACCTTATGTGATTACTATGATTCAGGCGGCGAGCTTCCGGATATTCAGCACCTGTTTGACGGAGCCGAGATCACCTCGCCTGAGAAGGCTGCTGAAATTGTTCTGGCCAATATGCTTATGGATGTGATTGAATATATCAGTCGGTTTTCTCCCTGGTATATCAAACCAGCCCGTTCCTTTGGCCTATGCGCGATCCGAGACGCAAAAACGAATTGCATTCGATGGATATTAGCCCCTGAAGCAATTCAAAAATGGCAAACACTCATAGAGCCTCTTGCCGCATCAATTCGTCAGAATAGTGGGCTTATCCAGGCTGTGCTCTATGTAGAAAACCTAATGAAAAGCGGATCTAGTCAAGACGAATGTGTCACTGCTAGATGTGACTGCCTGCCTCCACATACAATTCAGATAAAAAAATCCGCTCTTGACAGAATGGAAATCTATTGTAATGTTTGTAAGCAACCGTTTGCGTGAACGCCATTGTGCATATTGCATAGTAGCCAGGTTGTAGAATCTCTAGTTCGTACCTTTACAATCTCATAAAATCGTACCTCTACTCCATGCAAAAGTCGAAATTGGAGGAGGTATGGCAATTCCTTGGCGCCCATTGACAGTGGCGGAACAAGAAAGAATCGTGCAGTACAAACAAGAAGGTTGGATGCTGAAAGCGATTGCAGCAGAAATGCATTGCTCGATTTACACAGTGCGCAAGCACTGGCGACGCCAGCGCGACAATCAGGCAGCAAAGCCTCGCGGTCGCCCTTGCAGCGGAACGCTTAGCAGCTATGCGGCGGAGATTGTGGAAGAAGCCGTGAAGATGAAACAAGAGCATCCGGGCTGGGGAGCGGTGACGGTTCGGCTGAAACTGGCCAAGAAGTTGGGGAAGCCGCTCGAAGAACTTCCCAGTTGCTCGCGCCTGGCAGTGCTTTTCAAAGAACGCTGTCCGCAAGCGGTTCAGGAGCGCAACAAGCGCACGTACCCGGAAAAGCCGCCGCCCGTTGTCATTCGACCTCATCAGCGGTGGCAGATGGATGCCCAGGAAGGGTTGTCAGTGATGTCCCGCGAAAAGGTCAACCTGCTCAATGTGCGTGACCCGCTTGGGTTGATGATTGGCTCGAAAGCCTTTCTCACCACCACCACAAAACGTTGGCGAAAAATCACTTTGCAGGAGGTCCAAGCAACCTTGCGAGAAGCCTTTTGCGAGTGGGGGTTGCCGGAAGAGATCCAGACTGACCATGAAACGGTGTATGTCGGGTCAAGTGACGAAAACTACCCATCGCTCTTTACCATCTGGCTGGCGGGATTGGGCATTCAACACATCACCAGTCGTCCGGCACGTCCAACCGACCAGGGCGCAGTGGAGCGTGAGCACCGCACCATCTTTGACCTGGCTTGCAAAGGCCAGACCTTCTCAGCCCTGGCGAGCCTGCAACATACGCTCGATGAAACGCGCGCGTTTTATAACCAGACTTATCCGTCCCAAGCTGCCCACTGCCATGGTAAGCCGCCTTTGCAGGTTTACCCTTTCGCCCGTAGCAGCGGACGCCCCTTTGATCCAAGCCAAGAATGGCTGCTCTTCGACCTGGAACGCGCCTATCGCTTCGTTAGCCGGTATATTGCCATACGGCAAGTCAGCAAAAACGGACGTGTCTCAGTATTAGGCCACTATTACACGGTGGGTGCCAAATATGCCGGACAAGTCATTTCGGCTTAATTTGAGCCAGAAAGGCGCTGCTTTTGCTTCCGCACCCAGCAAGGAGAAATAATCCAGTCTCTCCCGACCCGTGGATTGAGCAAAGAAGACATTCTGGGCTACACCGTTGCAGAACTGCCTGCTCCGCAAGCCTTCCAGTTGCCACTCCTGATCCCTTTGGCGGGGGTATGATTTTATGAGACTGTTAAGGTACGAATTTATGAGACTTTACACAGGTGGCACCATTACGTTTTGCGAGGCGATAGTGTTTGCATTAAGTTTCCAGGGAGTGACCGCTCTCTTGAAGATCTTCAGTAAAGCGCGCCCTGATTTCGATTTCTGCAAGTTTGCCTGAGGCGTAGGTGGAGGCTTCTTTCAAAATTTGGTGTGCTTTCTCTTCCGGCAAGTTCTTCAGGCTTTCGTGTGTATATCCTTTACTTTTCAAGTATGCATTGATCAGGCATTTTTCCAATAAAGCATGGATTTCGTCCGTTGTCGATGGTAAGGCATCATTTAGTATATCCGTAGACATTTTTACCTCCAACTTTGGTTAATCAGCTCCTCGTTTGCGTTCCAACGCATGTTTTACTAATTTCAGGCGAAAATGATCGGCGCGTTCTCTTTCGTCCAGCGCCATCTGAATGAAATCCCGTTCCACTTTGAGGCGCGGGATCAAAAAATGATCGAGCGCGTTCAACCGTCTCGAAGTGCGCTGGATCTCGTCACCCAAGCGCACGAGGCGTAGTTCGGTCTCCGCCAGTTGGATGATGGCTTCGATCTCTCTTTCGAATGCGGAAGCAGTTTCGTCGATGCTGATCGAAGCGCCGACAATCGAATAACCTCTCTGCAGGAATGAGCGGGAGGCACTCTTTTGTTCGATGTGCGGGACTCTCACCCCCATCACGCTGCTGGTCGTGACCTCGAGGCTGAATCCGCCACGAGAGGCCAGCGCCGCCGACCGAACGGATTCTACCCCCGCCATGGCCTCTGTGCGCGCTAGAGACTGGCTGGCATTTGCCGCCGAGACCTGGAGCGCGTCCGAATGTTCCAGCGCGGTATCCGCTGTACGCATGAACTCCTTCATCAAAGCCATGCGCTTTTGCTCGAGCAAATCCCTTCCCTGGCTCGCCAGCGCGATTTGCGCCTTGCGGGCTAATAGTTCCATGCGGGTGACGGATACGTTGCTCATATCGTTTACTTATGTCATTGCGAGGAGGATGCCCTCCCCGAAGAAGCAATCCCTCGTTACAGGAGACTGCTTCGCCAAAGACTCGCAGTGATATTACCTCTTTATCTATGATATTGCTCGATGAACTCCTTCGGAATCCGTTTGAGCGATTCGGCGGGCATGGGAGCCAGTAATTCCCAGGCGCGATTAAGGGTATCACTGACTTCACGGTTGACCGTTCCCTGCCCGATGAATGTCTCTTCGAAGCGTTTGGCGAAATCCAACACACGGCGATCTTCTGCGGACAGCGCCGCTTCGCCGATGATTGCCACCAGACGACGCAGGTCGCGGCCTTCGGCGTAAAAAGCATAAAGCTGGTCGGCGACAGAGCGATGATCGGCGCGGGTCTTGCCTCTACCGATCCCATCGTTCATCAACCTTGAGAGCGACGGCAGTACATCAATGGGAGGATAGATGCCCTTGCGATGTAAATCACGGCTCATTACGATCTGTCCCTCGGTGATGTAGCCGGTCAGGTCGGGGATGGGATGCGTGATATCGTCATCGGGCATGGTCAGGATGACCAGTTGTGTCACCGAGCCAGGATTGCCGCGGATGCGCCCGGAGCGCTCGTACAAACTTGCCAGGTCTGAATACATGTATCCCGGATAACCGCGCCTGCCCGGCACTTCCTCGCTGGCCGCAGCGATCTCACGTAACGCCTCGCAATAATTCGTCATGTCGGTCAGGATGACCAGCACGTGACGGTGATGCGTAAATGCCAGATATTCAGCCGCCGTCAGCGCCGCGCGCGGGGTAAGCAGGCGTTCGATGGACGGATCGTCAGCGCGGTTGACGAACAACACCGTGCGGTCCATTGCATCACTGGCGCGGAATTGATCCATGAAGAAGGATGTCTCGCGTTGTGTGATCCCAATCGCAGCGAAGACCACTGCAAACGGTTCGCTACCGCGACCAGCCGTGCGCCCCCCCTCCTCGCCGCCAACCACGCGCGCCTGCGACGCAATCTGTGCGGCCAGTTCGTTCGCCGGTAAACCCGCGCCGGAGAAGATGGGGAGCTTCTGCCCACGCGTCAGGGTATTGAGACCATCTATGGCCGAGACGCCCGTTTGGATGAACTCGCTCGGGTGGGTCCGCATCGATGGGTTGATCGGCAGCCCGTTGATGTCGAGTGAGCGCTCTGGAATGATGGGCGGGCCCCCATCGATCGGCTGACCGGAACCATTCAGGACGCGCCCCAGCATGGAGAGCGACACCCCAAGACGGGCCACATCCCCGGTGAAGCGCACTCGCGTTGTCTCGAGATCCAGACCGGAGGTCCCGAGAAAGATGCGAACCATGCAGCGCTGCTGATCCACTTCCATGACCTGTCCGAGACGCACATTGCCATCCGGGCCGATGATCTCCACGATCTCGTTGTACGCCACGCCCGCAATGCGTTCGACGAAGACCAGCGGACCTTTGATCTGGGAGACCGTCCGGTATTCGGTGGTCAGCAGGCGAGGCAGTGGCAGCGTCTTGAGCATCTCAGCCAACTCCCAGGTCTGCAAAACTGAACTGCACGCGGTCCATGATGGCGCGTATTTCCTTCTCGGCGGAGTCCACCAGGATTTCCTTCATCCGTGCAATATCCGAAGCGACCGGCAACGCCGTGATGCGTTCCAACGGGATCTTCGCTTCCAAAGCAGCCTGCGTGTGATGATAGAACTCCATGATCGTCTTGAGCATCCAGTAAGCCTTGCGGATCGAGCAGTAGCGGTCCACATCACCATAAGCCGATTGCTGGAGAAAGTCTTCCCGCAACATGCGCGCGATTGCCAGCACGGCACGTTCGGGTACAGCCAGTGCATCGGGGCCGACCAGTTGGACGATCTCGAGCAGTTCCACCTCCCGTTGCAACAGCGCCATGGCTTCTTTCGATAACTCATCCCAATCGGTCCCCACTTCGCGTTCGAACCAATCATGAAAATTGTAGAGCGAATAACTATCCGTCCAGTTGATCGCCGGGAAATGACGGCGGCGAGAAAGATCGTAATCCAAGGCCCAAAAGGTGCTGGCCACACGCATCGAGTTTTGGGTCACGGGTTCCGAGAAGTCGCCGCCAGGAGGCGACACTGCCCCAACCACCGACACGGAACCTATGCGACCTTGGGTATTTGCGCCGTGATTCCCCAAACAAATGACCCGCCCGGAGCGTTCGTAAAATTCCGCCAGGCGCGCGGCCAGGTACGCCGGGTAACCCTCTTCGCCGGGCATCTCCTCCAAGCGCCCCGAAATCTCGCGCAGGGCTTCTCCCCAGCGCGACGTGGAATCGGCCAGCATTAGCACATCGTAGCCCATATCGCGGTAGTACTCCGCAATCGTAATGCCGGTATAAATGCTGGCCTCCCGCGCAGCCACCGGCATGTTCGAAGTATTGGCAATCAGCGCCGTGCGTTCCATCAGCGGCGCACCAGTACGCGGATCTTCCAGTTTCGGGAACTCCTCCAGCACCTCGGTCATCTCGTTGCCGCGCTCGCCGCATCCCACATAAACCACCACATCCGCATCCGCCCAGCGCGCGAGACTATGTTCGGTCACGGTTTTCCCCGTCCCGAAACCGCCTGGGATGATGGCCGAGCCGCCTTTCGCCACCGGGAAAAAAGCATCGATGATGCGTGTCCCTGTCAACAACGGTTCACGCGGTGCGAGACGCGCCTGGCAGGGACGTGGCTGGCGCACAGGCCAGCGCTGAACGAGCGTGACCTCCACATTTTTTCTTCTCGCTTCATCCCCGGACTCGATGATCGCCACCGTTTCATTGACGTTGACCTCACCCTCACGGATGCTGACCACCCGCCCGCGCTGGCGAGGTGGAACCATAATACGATGTTCGATTGTCCGCGATTCTGGTGCTACGCCCAGAATATCACCGGGTCCCACCATTGCGCCCACTGCAACGCTTGGCGTAAATTTCCAGCGTTTCTCTTCGGGCAACGGTGAGGCCTGCACGCCGCGTTGGATAAACTCGCCGCTTGCCCTGGCCAGGAGTTCGAGTGGTCTCTGTAACCCATCATAGACCTGTCCCAACAGACCTGGTCCCAACAGGGCGACCAGGGGAAACCCCGTACCGTGAACCGGTTCGCCGACACGAATGCCCGATGTATCTTCGTACACCTGGATCGTGGTGATGCCTTCGGAAAGACGGATCACCTCGCCAATGAGTCCCATCTCGCCGACATGTACGACATCGTATAGCCGGACGTTTTCCAGACCCTCGGCCCTCACAACGGGTCCAGCGATGCGTATTACTTTGCCGACCTCATTCCCGGGTTCGATCATTCCTGTTCCTCCTCGCCTTTGAAGGTGATATGGAAACCGATCGCCTGTCGAATCAACGTTGCGATGCGGTATCTCTGCGAAGCTTCGGGGCCCAGCGGCTGACCGCCAGGAATCGCGATATAAGGCAGGTGTTCGGATGAGGCGAGACGTTTCAAAAAGTCCGCATCCATGTGAGTCAGCAGGCCATCATCGATTGCCAGCAAACCTGCTTCTCCGGCGGCCATCCAATTCTCGATCAGTTCTTGGGCGCTTTCTACATCTTCTACGCCGTGGGCGTCCACACCGGCCAGCTGAAAACCGGGGACGAGGACAGGGCGTGTGAGAACGAATAATTGGCTCATGAAACCATTTCCAGTTCTGCGCGAATGGCATCCGGTTTCAACCCCAGATTGATCCCTTGGGCGATCCAACGAATGTTGCCGATTTCGTTGGTCTTCAATGCCACATACCCAAGTACCATGCCAATGCCCAGCGGGTCTTTTGTGATCTGCTCCGTCATCCATTCCAGCCGGTAACGTCTCAGTTGTCTTTCGATGTCGCTCAGGCGGTTCGAGCGCGCATAGGCTTCCAACCCGGCGTGCAGGGCCGGCTCCAGGAATGTTCCTGACAGGATTTCACCCGCAGCGGCCACCGAGTCCTGCCGGTAAGCGTTCGAAAACAGTTCGTAGGGAATACGCCCGGGTCCGATGAGTAAATACTCGATCTCATCTGTACCTAACCGGTCGCGAAGCAGGTCCCGTGCATGCGGATCCTGTGCAAATCGCAGGACGGTCAGCACATTTACAAGATCTGCCTCTAACGCCAGCGCATGAGACAGCGGGTCCACCCTGCCTGTCTCGCTTCTCAGGCTTTGGCGGGCTTTCTCGTGATACCACTTGTCAAGAGCCAATTCCATCTCGAATGTCTCCGCCCCTGGGACCTCCGCCCGCACGTTGAGAAGCGGCCAGGCAATCGAGAGACCCATGCTTGCCAGCAGGTCTATCGCCTCGCGCGGGTTGTTCAACTGGGCCAGTTCGCGCAACGTGCTCATGCTCAATTCACCGATCGGCAGCAGGATCGTAAGAATATCTCCAGCGGGCACATTCTTTGCGAGTCCACGCAGGATCGCTTTGAGGTTATGAATATCGTAAGTTCCCAGGATGATTGCGACTGTCTTTCCGGCGTTTTCCGTGTAAAAGTCACGCAACTTCCCGACAGTGCCGATAAGATCGTTCCTCAACGCCTCGTCAATGCATTCCAGACCGGTGACGCGCGTCAGGGCAGCCTCGACCGATTTCTGGTAAACAGTTTTGGTCAGGGCTGCGATCAGTCCCGGCAGGGTGCCAGTCCCCGCCAGAGCCTCCAGTTCGCTCCGAGGAAGCAACCTGGATTTCATCACACGTAGGCGCGCGTTGCCATAATCGTAATCAGACACGGAGCGTCTCCCTCAAGGCAGGTTGTTCCTGCTCGAAAAACGCGGCCAGGTGGCTGCGTAAGAACGCGGTGGCATGTTCCAGCCGGGATTCGAAGGTGTTGATAACGACTACGCGGCCATCCTTGCTTTTAGCGATCAACCCGCCCCAGCAGTTCAGCCCGTAGTCCACAGGTAGATCCAACTCCAGATCGTCGAGAACGCTTGCTAGAATAGCCCGGTCACGCGGATCCGCCAGAAGTTGAGCGTTTCCAGCGTCGCCTGAGTTTAGTTCGGCCAACGCTTCTTCGGTCAGTGTGCGTACCACCTCGGGGTAAGACCGGTCAGCGCGGATGGACGCAAGACGTTCACGTGCGCGGGTGATGGCGGTGTCTACCAGTTCCTCCCTTACATCCCCAATGATGCGCAAAGCCTCCAGACGCGCCCGGTGGAGGATGCGCGCACGTTCTGCAACGGCGGGCGCGCTGACCTCGGCACAGGCGTCTTCTTCGATCTGGCGTGCCTCTGCCCGGGCCTGTGCCAGGATACCATTCACCTGGATCTGTGCGCTCTGTTCGATCTCCTGGACTTGCGCCTCTCCCTCCGCGCGAATCTTCTCCAGGATGGCCTGCAATCCCATCTTATCCGCCGAGTAGTAACACCATCGCCGCCACCGCGAATCCCAGGATGACCATCGTCTCAGGGATGGCGATGAGCAGGATGACGATCCCCAGGGCTTCGGGTTTTTCAGCGATCACGCCGGCACCGGCAGAGCCGATCCTGCCTTGCGCCAGGCCGGTGCCGATAGCGGCAAGACCGATTGCCAGTCCCGCGCCAACTGCGGTCAGTCCGGTCCCGATTGCAGTCAGATCGATTTCCATTTTTGCCTCCTTCACGGTACAGACCCTAAAGGTTTTGCGCAGCATCCCCGAACGGAGTGGGGGGGCGAAACCTTTAGGGTCATACGCTACATTCGACTCCTGAACGGCTCATACGGCTTTCCGCCGCCTTCGTAGAATTTGCGAAAGAATTCCACGTAATGCAAACGTAGACTGTGGATGGTGGGGCTGAACATGCCGAGGACGAGATTCAGAGCGTGGATCAGGATGGCCAGGATTGCGCCCACGACGAGATTGCCCACGATCCCTGCTACTTCATTTGCCACCTTTGCCAGGTAGACCGAAGCCAGTCCGATTGCCGCAATACGTAGATAGGAAAGTACATTGCCGATCAATGTGATGAACTCGATCGGTCCCATGATGACGCCCAGGCAGCCGAGCGATGCGCTCAACAATACGATGCCGATGATCACAATGGCGATGGCAAGACTCATGAAGCCCTGCGGCAGGAAATTTGTCAACACGCCAACCATGAAAAAGAGACCGATCAGGCCTACGAGCATGCCTCCGCGTTCCAGCAGATGACTGCGGCTTTTGTCTTTGACGGCTTCCCAAACACCCAGGATCAAACCGAGTGTGATGTGTACTGCGCCAATCGCAACCGTCATGAGCAGCAACCCCATCACGTGCTCTGAGCTGGTACGGTCGAACCACAGGGCATGCATCCCGAAATGTTCACCCAACGTGCCGAAAACCTCGCCGTACAAAAATCCGAACAGGATACTCCAGCCAGCTCCCATGGCCAGCACGATGAGGATATCGCGCACAATGCCGGCTTTGAAGCGGCGCAAGAATCCCAGGCTGAGCGCCAGGACCAGGATCCCGTACCCCACGTCGCCGAGGATCATGCCGAAGAAGATGGGCAGGAAGAACGCCATCATACGTGTCGGATCAATGTGACCGTAACGCGGCAGGGCTAGCAATCTAACCAGGCTCTCGAAGGGTCTGGCCAGCCGTGGATTTTGCAGGATAACCGGTGCGCTCTTTTTCATTTCCGGGGTCATTTTCAAGCGCTGGATGAAGACGGTATTGCCGACGTTCTCCAGAAGGGCTGCCTCGACCCTTTCGACATCCCTGGCGGGAACCCAGCCTGCCAGCACAAAGGTCAGGTCGGTTTCCCCAAAGCGCGGCAGGATACGCGATGTTTCGATCTCATCCTGCAGGGCAGCGCGCCAGGCGGCCAGTTTTCCATTCCATTGCGCAGACAGTCCGGCCAGTTCATGGTCGATCTCTTTGACCTGTTCGGGGATGGCTGCCATGCGGCGATACAAAGCCGCCAGGACAATGTCAGGAGTTCCTTCTCCCAACTCGGCGGGCAGGCGCAGGCGTGAAATATCCTCGCGCCCCAGCAGGGTTTCGATCTCCTTGGTGAATTTCTCAGGGAAGACGATCAACATAGCACGCGTGGAAACGTCCACATCGCTGGCAACCACCTCAGCATGCCCCTGAGTCAGATCGAAGACGCGCTTGCCGATTCCATCCAGGATGTCCATGTGTTCGCGGCTGACCAGGATGCCCACCGATCTGTTTCCCGATTCGCGTACCGACTCCGGCATGATCGGTAGCAACTTGCGGAGCGTCGCCTCGTAACGGGGTAGAGAAGCAAGTTCGGATTCGAGCCGCTCGCGCCGGGAAGTAAGCGACTTTACTGTGGGCATGAGTTCTTCCACTCCTGCGCGGGCCTCGGTCAGATAATTCTCGATAGGGAAAAAAGCGGGCGTTAGGTGAGCGCCGTTCAGAGCATCCAACAACCCCCCGATACGCGCGAGCAGCAGACTAAGCTCCTCCTGCCGCCGAAGCGTATCTCGATCCAGCGATAACGGTCGTGCCGAAACCTCGGGTATATCGGCCAATTCCTCGATGTGCATGCAACCCAACTGCCGCAATGTGTGAACAGCTGCTTGAATACTGGTTTTTAGCCCTATGATCTCAATGGGGACCATCTCAAGGTTCATTTGACTTCCCGCCTCCTTTCACACCCAGGACGATGCTTGTGGTCTCCTGAATCGCTGCCTCCATACTAGCCTGCCCCTTCCGCCGCAGGTCAGCCGCCCGATTGTACGCGTGTTCTACGATTGCTCGCGCTTCCTCCTCGGCTTTGGATATGATTTCCTTATAATGGATCTGTCCTGCACGGATCCCAGAATCGTACGCCTGTTTTTTGAGAAGAGTGGCTTGTGTACGTGCATTCGCAATAATGCACTCAGATTCTTCACGAGCCGTGACAATTTTGCGCGTTATTTCTGCTTCGACCAGACGAATTTGATCTAGTGGTGATAGCTCTGTAACAGGTGTTGGTGTAGCCATATGGACGCCTTTTCACTAGAAATAGCAAAATAGGACCAGTGGCCAACCGTTTTACCGCTACAAACATCTATACAGTACTGTATTCGATATCCCCGCTTAGAATTGCTACTTCGATTTGCCTCGTTGCTTTGTATCGTTCTCATCATCAATAAGACGGCTTATCAAAGAGGTGAAAGAGGCTAAGACGCGGCAGGCATCTTTCTATCATTAGTTTAGCATAACCGTGGTTGTATATCAATAAGATGTCGGCCAAATTTCGCCTCTAAGTGCGGTGAGAACGTGATTATACGTGGTAAGGATTTCAATCCGCTGTCGTATGCAGTTCGGCCGCACGCTCCGCCTTTGCAAGCGTCGGCTCGCGCTTATCGAAGCCGAAGCGCTCGAAGATGTCGGCGTATAATTCGATGATCTGTTGGCGGGTGAAGCCCATCTCCTCATATGAGTAGGCATGGTCGCTTTTATAGGCCAGGGTCTCGGCGATGGCCTCGGCCACGATCTTATCCAGTGTGGGCTGGTCGGGGTAGCCGAATTGCTCGTAGAAGCCGCGGATGACGCCTCCCGGATTTTGGATCAATTCGTCATATTCCAGGAGCAGGTGACGGGGAGAAGGATGCGTGTCCAGGTAATGCAGGGGGTGACGATACCAGTGCTGGGTCAGGTCCAGGATTTCATCAATGTAAAGATATTGCTCCTCCGGCTCGGTGAACTGGCGGCGGGCATAGTTGATCCAAGAGACGGTGGAAGGCAGCATATCGAGCGGATTGCGGACCAGGTAAATGATGCGTGCGTCCGGGAAGAATTCCAACAGTGTTTCGATCTTGGGGCTGAACGCCGGGTTCTTGGCAACGAAATATTTTGCGCCGGTGGCATACAGATGCCGCTGCAGCATGGATTTATAAAAGCCCATAACCCGGCGCTTGTGTTCGGGAGAAAGCGCTTCATCGAAATGAGTGTAGTTCGGCAGTTCATCCATGAAAGGGAACAGGTAACTGACGAAATAGCCGTCCCAATCTTGCAAATGGATGTTCTCGTCTTCTTCAGGTTTGAAGAACGAGATGGGATGAATACGAATTTTGCCGAGCGTCGCGCGGTCGAAGGTATATAACAGGCGATGCAAGTGACCGCCCAGTTTGTAGTCGAGGCGCGAAATGAACTGCGTGATCTTCTTCTGCGTGACGGAGGGCGCCAGGTAGATGTCCCAAATGGTCAGGCTGGTGAAATTCTCGTCGCGCGAGAGCAAGCGGTGCAGGAAGGTCGATCCGCTGCGGAAGTTGCCCAGGATGAAGAGTGGCCTCTCGACCGGCTGCGTCTTGTGGCCGGGGAAGAGAATATCATCCAGGAAGAAGAAGAACCAGTGCGCCAGCCCACCCAGCGGCCAGACCAGGTAGAACAGAATGAGGAAGGTCAACCGTTTGCGGGTCAGACGGGCGGGCGTGCCTTTCCACTGGAAGAACGAGCGGTAGAACATGCGCCAGAACAGGCGGAAGTTGTAGGACATTGGCAAAGAGTGTTTTTCCTGATTTCACCACATCTGTGGTTCGTTTTGACACACAAAAAGGCCTTGCGGCCTTTCAGGTCTTGGCTATTCTATCAGATTTTCAGCGTACCAGCTTGCCCCCGAACGCCACCCGGCCTGCCCCATCCGGTTGATAGATAATGTGGACATTTGTCTCTGGACAGTTCAGGACGCTGGCTATTGCCCGGGTCAACTGCACGATTTCGTCTTCCAACGCGCCTCCTTCCGGGACCCTGGACTTGAGCACCGTTACAAAGACGGGAGATAAGCCCTCGGGGATGCCTCCGTTTTCGGCGTACTGCTCCGAGGGGATGACCCGTACTTTGACCCAGACCGTCCCATCTGGCGCGCCGAAGACCCGGGCCGCTGCATCGGCCAGCGATTGCGTCAGGTCGAATGGAAAAGGAGTCGACTGTTTTTTTCCAACGATTTCGATATCCAGGATCGGCATTGCTTATTCTTCTTCCCGGAAGCGTTCGAAACCGCGTTTTGTCAAGTCTGTTAGCTCCTGAAAGAGCGCTTCGTCCATGTGTTTGAAGTTGAAGCAGGATTTACCCTGCATCCGCTTTTTGAGCTCAGGCGAGATTGTGTCCAGTAATTCGGGATACATGTAAACCGGCATCAGGTAAAAGCTGACATAGTTCTTTTTGACCTGGACAGACCCAAAGAACAAGTTGCGTTTGTATTTTTGGCTGTAAGGCCCTTCGAGATAGTAGGAAACATTCGTGTCTTGTGTGACTGTCAAGTCTCTTGCATATGGTTGCAGGATGATTCGCAATTGTTCGAACACAGGCTGAAAATCGTGTAGGGTGGGCATTGGTGTTCCTTTCGTTCCTCTAAAGTTGTTGGTGCGAAATATATACCCACGGTTGAAAATTGCACATCCCTGCTCGTAAAAAAAGGGAAATTTCCAACTGACCTGGGTGTACCTATCCTTGGGAAGGTTAGTCCATTCGCATTACATCTTCAAGACAAACCTTCGCAAAGGCTTTTGTCATGGATTACCAACGAGCATGGTGTTCTTCGGCGAACCCAATCAGGTCTTTGACCGGGACGACTTCGCCTTCATCTGTGACGATCTGGCCGTTGTACCGGCCAAACATCTGGTGGACCTCGCTATCGATCACGCCGAGGCTGGTCCTGGCAAGGCGATCCTTGAACGGCGTGAAGACCAGTTCGAGACGGCCCTGGTTATCGGTGAAGTGCCAGGGTTTCATGTAGTCGCCGGAGACGTAATCGAATTTGACCTGATCCAGCTTGTGGATGCGATTGTTCAGGATGACCGCGTTCTCGGTGGCAGCGGACAGGTCTCCGAAGCCAAGACCCAGATTGAGGCCAATTGTGCGGCCATCGGGCAGGAAGCCGGAAGCGCTGGCCCAATTCCAGAAGGACTGGTATTCCCAGACGCCCCGTCCCCAATCGAGCGAGCCGAGACATTTGGTTGGATCGAGTTCTTCGTGCAGGTCGCCATACCGCAGCGTACCGCTGGCGGGCAGACAGTTGATCTTGCGGTTGTAGTAGAAACGCTTCTGGCCGATGGGGATGACGATGGTCATCGACTCGTAGCCGGGAGGTGTATCCAGGTCGATCTCGGCTTCTATGCCGCGCCCGCCGTGGAAACCCGGCCAGGAGACGGAAAGATGCCGTTTATCCGGTTGCAGGCTGAAATCCAGTCTGACGCGCTTGTCCGCGTAGTGACTGTCACCTTCCGTGCTGTTGCGCGGCAGTTCGATCCCTTTGCCGAGCGGGATGACCAGCCCTTCCTCATGCAGGTCGCCAGATTCGAAATCTAGCGTGTAGACGAAGATATTGCCGGCATAACCCAGGTCGGCAATGGTGGCGGAGAAGAAGCGGCGTGGGGTGAAGACGGCATAGTAATCCCAACGCTTGACCCGGAAGCGCTGTAGCGGACGCAGGGCGTAGAAGCGGGCGGACTCAAGGTTGCAATCCAGCAAGGACTGGCGCGACCAACCGACCTGAGCCAGTCGGCCGTCGGGCTGAAGCAAGGGGCCATGTTGCGTTAGTTCAGTTTGCATGCGGAACTCCGTATAAGGGTCAGTTTGATACGATGCCGGGATGGCGGGTGTACGACCAATGTGTCTGGATAATTTGCCAGCGGTTTTCAGCGCGGCGATAGACTTCGGTGCAGTTCCAACGGGATTGTTTATCGCCGGTGTAAGAGACGTAGTTGAAGGTCAGCACGGCCAATTTGCCCACAACCTGCACAAGCGGATTAAGCAGTTCGAAGCGGTCGAAGTGCACCTATCCCCAGATGGATTTGTAGAGTTGTGTCAAAGCCTCCAGTCCATCGATGCGCGTTTCCTGGTAGGGGTCGAAGTAGACCACATCCGGTGCGCTGATTTCGAGGAAGCCGGAGGGATCGCCGTTTCCCCAACGCTCTAAAGCTGTGTATTCCATATCGATGATTGTTTTGGTTATCTCTTGTTCGTTTGGCATCTTATTTTTCCTTTTTTGGGAAAATTGCTTCGGGATACTTTATCGGTTGCCAAAAGTAGTAGCCGGACATTTGCGTCCCATTAAATTTTCGAAAATCGTCGAGGCTGTGTTGGGGTTGCTTGCATCGAAATCACTGTCGAATTGAATAACGTGTATGTGATTCGACATTGTGATATCCTTTCAAAAATCAAGCTCTTAAGCATTGGAATACCCGATGTGCAACCAACGTGATCCAACGCGATGGCTCTTTCTTCTGCGCGAACTCCCAGCCCTTCCAGGCCATCCAGACCGACTCGGGGATGCACCGGCCTTGCTCGTCTATTTTCGACTGAAGGATCGCAGCCATTTCCTGCAAACGCGGGTCGCTTCGCAGCCAGGGGAACTGGCTCAAAACATCCAGGACGTGCAGGAGGTCATACCAGATCAGCGGAGCCTTGAGTTTGGCAAAGTCCGTACCCATGCCGAAGAGATAGGGCTTGCGCGTTTTACGCTGTTCCCACAGGCTGAGCAACATCTCAGCACCGGTTTTGCAGGCCGGGCTGTTCCGCCATTCAGCGGACTGTGCCAATGCCTTGAGCACGACCAGGTTTGCATACGGACAGGGATCATCCCTGCGCCCGGGACCGTGGAATTTTCCCAGTTCGCTGGCTGCGGCGCAAGGCCAGCCGTTCTCCCGCACCAGACTGGCGAGATGGCTGGCCGCCGTTTGGACACGCGGATCGTCACCCAGGTTAAATTTCAACAGTGCGTATAGAATCGAGGGAGCATCGCACAACATCCATTGCCATACATCTTCGCCGCTGCCACCGAAATGCGCCGGGATATTGACGACGATTTGAAACGCGCCTTCCACTGACTGATGATCTAGGATGCGTTCGATGACAGGTTGCAAAACCGGATCGCTGGCTTTGAATCCCAGGTCTGCCAGGAAGGCCAGCTTGTGCAGCAGGTGGCAGGCATCGTTGTGACGCTTGAGCGGCGCGCCAGGCCATTTCGATACCTCGTCCACCAGGGATTTCACCTGCGGGTCTTCCAGCATGCCCGCCCGGGCAGCGCTGACATTGGAATCATTCTCAGACTGACCGAGCAGGTCGATACGCGTGCGATATTGCACCCAGGCTGGTCCAGCCAGCAACCAATCTATCGTTTCTGTCGTGTTCAGTTTCTTTAAGGTAGTTTCGACTTCCATGAACTTACCCAGTCCTTATCCATCTTTTCCAACCGGTTCTTATTCAAATTATCCTTCATGATCCGGCATACATCCTTGTCGGCGCTGGAGAACCAGCGTTCCATGGCTTTTTTCCCCTGTACAGGCAGGGCAGCGACGATTACGCTCCAGCAGTAGCCAAGCCCCTTGCACAGGGTTTTGAAGTCTTTGTCACGTTCCTGCGCCGATTCGACTGCGGTAGTGATGCGGTCTAAGATTTCTAATGCGCATAGAATGTGGCTTTCTTCATGAAGCAAAACCGGTTCAGCCAGCCCGGCGGCCGCGGCGCGCATTTCCAGCCAGTTGCCCGCGCTCCAGGTTTCCATGTGCGCCAACAGCGTTTCCATGTTCGCTCGACCGACGCGTTGTAATGCCATCGCCACCGCCTCGCGGATGCGCCAGCGCGGATCGGAGGCGCAGGCGCGCAGGGTAGGCCACAGATCGGTCTGTCCTTCCGCGATCAGTCTGCCCAATCCTTCGACGCCGCAAAACGCCAGGAATTCATCCGGCGTATTGACCGGCGCGCGCTGCGCATCGAAGGATATAAGATGCGCAAAACATTGACGGTCTCCCACATCTGCGGCGGCATGGGCCAGTTCCAGATTGCCGCGCGGACCGGGTAAGTTCGATTCCGCGCGTAAATACGTGTCCCAATCTTCCAACTTGCTCAAGATGTCACGATAGTGTTCTGCTTTAATCATGCCGAGACCTGATATTTGGAAAAATTAGCGTACCAAGCAACAGCCTGGCTGGAAATTTCGTTTTCTACCATTACTCCCCTGGGATACTTTCCAGCGTCACCTGTGCGTCTGCCTGTACGACAATTTTCATGAAAATAGCATCGCCGAACGGTGAACCATTTGGGTCAATGGCCTGCCAGGCAGTGGTATAGGTGCCCGGTTCGCTCGGCGCGGTGAAAGTGATGCGGATGGTCGCCTGGCTGCCGGCGCGCGCTGGATAGAGTGCCTGTTCTGCCGTTGCACCCATGTCCAGCCCGCCGACGAATTTCAGGCGGTAGCGCGAGTCCCAGTTGCAGGTGCCGTTGTTTTGCACCAGCCACTGTTTGTCGATGCTGGCGCCCGGTGAGACCACGCTGCCGTCGGGGACGGTCAGGTCTTCGACAAATGCCAGCCCGTCCGTGCAGGGCGGCGTGGCAGTGGGGCTGGCGGTGGCCAACGGTTGTGGCGTGAAGGTGGGGATGACGGGAGTATTGCCCTGAACGAGCGGCAGGGTGGGTGTGGCGGCTTTGGGTGGAATGAAAAGCGTCGGCGGGGGGGTGGGGGCGCAGGCTGGGAGCAGGAAAAACGCGGATAAAACGATGAGCAGCACCGGGGTCCGTTCGAAGCGGTTTTGGGCTTTCATGTTTCCCCGTAAAAAGGTAGGGGCGACTCGATTGTCGCCCCTACAGAATTTCTATACCTCGTCCTCGGCAGGCGCACTGTCGACTTCGTCGTCCATGACGAGCGGCATGACCAGTTCACCGCCCAGTGCTTTTTGCCGGATGATGGTTTCGATCTCGAGCGCCAGGTCGGTGTTTTGACGCAAGAATTCTTTGGCGTTTTCGCGTCCCTGGCCAAGACGAACATCACCGTAGGAATAGAAAGCGCCGCGCTTGTCGATGATCTCGAATTGGGTGGCCAGGTCGATCAGGTCGCCAACCTTGGAAATGCCTTCGTTGTACATGATGTCGAACTCAGCGGTACGGAAGGGTGCAGCGACTTTGTTCTTGACCACGCGCACGCGGGTGCGGTTGCCGATGATCTCCGCGCCGACCTTGATGGATTGGATGCGGCGCACATCGAGACGTACGCTGGCGTAGAACTTGAGTGCCTGGCCGCCAGTGGTGGTTTCAGGGTTGCCGAACATGACGCCGATCTTCTGTCGCAACTGGTTGGTAAAAACGACCGAGGTCTTGGTCTGGTTGATGGCGCCGGACAGTTTGCGCAGCGCCTGGGACATCAAGCGGGCGTGCACACCCATAGTAGGATCGCCCATATCGCCTTCGAGCTCGGAGCGTGGGACGAGCGCGGCGACTGAGTCGATCACGACCACATCCACTGCGCCGGAGCGTACCAGCGTTTCAGTGATCTCGAGCGCCTGCTCGCCGATATCCGGTTGGGAGACCAGCAGGTTGTCGATATCCACACCGCAACGGGCAGCATAGACCGGGTCGAGGGCATGTTCCATGTCGATGAACGCAGCCGTGCCGCCCATTTGCTGGGCTTCCGCAATGATATGCTGGCAGATGGTAGTCTTGCCGGAAGACTCCGGGCCATAAATTTCAGTAATGCGTCCGCGCGGGATGCCGCCTACGCCTAAAGCAATATCCAGGGAAAGCGAACCGGTCGGGATGACTTCCGTTTGCATGCTGTGGGCCTCACCCAGGCGCATGATGGAGCCGTCTCCATAGCGTTTGATGATATCGCCGACGGCTTTATCGAGCACTGCGCGGCGGCCATCGTCTTGTGCTGTTTCTTGTTGACTTTTTCGTGCCATGTCTTATTCTCCAAATACCAGTGTATAGGTCCGAGCTGTAACGCTTGTACAGTATAGCACAGATGTTCCATTCGTCAAGGCCGCAACTTTTAGGCTCTCTGGGAATTTCTGTGGTGGATACCCGGATCACGGCAAATCCTAAAGAACTAACTTTTATTGCTAGCAGTTCGTCGGCGAGGAGGAAAATTGCCTCAACTGCTGGCCTGGATTGCCAAATCCAGGCCAGAATCGGGCAAAATTGCGTTGTAAACCGCTGGATTTGGCAATCCAGCAGAGCAAAAGCACAATTCTTAATTGCTCTCCGACAGGCTGCTAGGAATACTTCGGCAGGCGCAGTGTAAACGTCACGACGAAGTAACCTGCGTATTATGCAACAGCTGTGTCCCTACAGGGCCCACAGGGATACCTGTTATTGTGTTGGTGCCGGACTTTCTGGCGTGGGGGGCAGGAATTTCAGCTTGGGTGTTGGAACCGGGTTTAACGTGAAACCATGTTCGGGTTGGAAGGAAAAGAAGGTCACCTGCCCGGGATAGATTTCTACCCAGAACTGCCTGATTTCGTCATCGTAATTCAAAGTGATTTTATAGATCCCGGCGGGCAGGTCGCTTAGCACAAGATTCTCTTTATAGTAAGGATCAGGATTGACCGCACCACCGCCGTAGGTCCGTATGACGCGCGCTGGTTTACCCTGCGGTTCGGGGCGAATTTCGACATCGAACCAGCGTAACGGTTCATTATCTTCGTCCACGACGCGCCCGACCAATATCCCCCAGCCCTGCGGTGGCGACATCCATAGTTCCGGGTTATACGTGTGATGGAAAGTGTTTTCCCCTAGCCGGACTTCGAAATGCAGGTGCGGACCGGTGGTCTGGCCGGTATCCCCTACAAAGCCGATCACTTCGCCCGTATCCACCCACTGCCCATACGAAACGTTGACAGCCTCCATGTGTGCATAGACTGTATAAAGCTGTTGACCGCGATACCCGAAATCATGGCGGATGGCCACTGCCTGGCCATAGGGATCATCTGTGTTGAGCGGCGCTTCCGTGAATAACCCCCAACCTGCCCAAACGACCGTTCCTGGTCCGGCTGCCAGGATAGGAGTACCTTTATCGTCGGGGATATCCACACCAGTGTGGACGATGTCATCGAAGAAAATGCCGCCATAGCGATAGATTGCCAGTGGCCAGTTGACATTGTCCGCGCCGATGGGGCGGGCGAAGTAAAAGTGATCGAACGGGGAGACCGCCCACGGAATGGGATACAACGGCGGACGCCAGCCCGAAACCGGTTCCGCGCCGGGCGTGGGCAGGTCGAAGCGCAGCGGCGGTGGGGTGGAGGTTTGCACTTTCGCCCGGACCTCAGCCTGCCCGCCGCTATCGAGTGCGATCACTGGCGTTGGGTCTCCACCGGAAACCGTGCATGCAGAGAGGAAGATGACAAGAATTAAGACTGCAATCCAATTGCCAGTGGAAGGAGCCCGGTAAGGGCGACGAAGCAATCTCCTCACTACCTGGGGATTGCCACGCTCTGCTTCGCCTCGCTCGCGATGACACGATGTGCGTTTTTTCTTCATGGGGTTGGTGAAGGAACACCTGTCTCGGTTGCTACGGCTGTCGACGTGGGCGAGGGCGATGAGGTAGGAGTCAAGGAGGGGGTAGGTGTACGCGTCCGCGTCGGCGTGTTGGTCGAAGTCGGGCGTGGCGTGCGGGTTGGGGCAGTCGTCCGCGTGGGGATAGGGGTAATGGTCGGCGTGGCGCTGGGTGGCAGGATGTGTGTGGGCGTCACCAGTACATCCTTGGGGTAGATCTCCAGCATGGCGCTGTACCAGTCCAGGCCGCCGGTCAATGCAAATTCAGTGAAACGTGTACCGCTGTAATATGTACGCCAGTTGGGCAGGGCAGGCAGGCGTTCCCAACCGTATTGGCGCGCCAATGCAGTGAAATCCAGCCAATATCCGGGTGGCACCTCAGCATATTTACCGCCCTGTTCGTAGGCCACCGGGTCGAGTTCGTACCGGGCCGCCAGGTTCCAGGGTGGGTCGCGCAGCGGTTCGCCCTGTGTCCCATCCTGGAGCAGCGTGCGCAGGTAAAGCTGCCAGTAGGTTTGGGTGCCATAATCCTGCCGGATTGCTACCATCCAACCAGCGTTGCTCATCAACGGGTTGAGCGCGAACGCGCGCCCGGTGTACAGCCAATCCTCGCCCAAACCCGGGTCGAGGGGAGTCGTCAGCGGGACGAAGGCGTTGCTCAGACTGGCCAGCGCATCCCAGCCAGCTTCCTGGATGACGCGCTGGCGCAGCGCATCGAAGGACTCATCCACCAGGTCGTGCAGTTGAGGATACGGCGCTTGCACATCCTTCAAGGTATTGATGGTATAACGCTGGGACGGGCCTTCTGCCAACTGTGTGACGGACACCGCCCATTCGGGCAGGGGCGTCTGTGCGGCGGCATCTGCATAGGATGAAGGCAGGGGGTCGGGTAACAGCATGTTCGGCCAGAGCAATCCACGCACCGGACCGGGCAATGGAATCGGCTGGAGCAGCAGGTCGCCTTCCAGGGTGTAGGCGGTCAAGTATTCCTGGTTGGGACCATGGATAACGGCAACCAGGCGGTCTGCCTCCGTGTTCCAGGCGGCCCGGTCGCCATCGCCGACCCAGGTTGCAGGTCGCTCCGGTTGCAGGGCATCCCAGACGTAGATGCCACTGAAGCCGATATTCTGCGCCGCAGCCGCCCAGGCCAGCCTGCTTCCGTCGCGCGTCCAGGCAGGGTGATTCTCAGCAGAGGATGGCGTGCGGCTCAGATTGGTGTACCGTTCTTCACCGGTTTTATCCAGATTGGCCAACCAGACGTCACTGTCACCGCCGCGGTTGGAAACGAAAGCAATGTGACGTCCATCCGGCGCCCAGGCGGGGGAGTGGTCGGAGAACGGCTCGTTGGTCACGGTGATGGGTTCCTGGTCAACATCGGTTAGCGAGACGATGGCAATTTCGAGGTTTTCGTTCTGGTAGACTTCACAAGCCAGCCATTGGTTGTCCGGGGACCAGGAGGGAGCTGATTCATACTCTGGCGAGTTGGTCACACGGGTGATCTCACCGCTTTCCAAGGTAAGTACGTATAAGTCCCAGGTGCCGTCGCGGTTGGAGGCAAAAGCGACTTGTGTGCCATCCGGGCTCAGGGAGGGATCGGTGTCGTCCCAATTACCGTATGTCAGCCGTGTCAGGGGCATTTGTTGTGGAATGTAGAAAAACAGATGCGCGTAACCATTTTCTTCCATGGAAAGCACCATCACATCCTGCGCTTCAGGAATGGATGTCGGCGTGATCGTTTCCGTGGGCTGCGCGGTGGAAATGACAACGGTCTCTATGGGCGTACTGAGAGTTTGCGAACAGCTGGCCAGTAGGGTGGCGAGCAAGATAAACTGGATGGACTTTTGGATGCTGCGAGGAACCATAGAAGGGTATCAACTTTGGGGTATGTCGATGCGCACCGTGGCCGGCTCGGCTTCCGGACCGTCCGGGTAGAAAAGTCTGGCTTCCAGGTCGAGCGGACCCTCTGCCGGTTCCATCCGCACATGCAGTGTGAATTCCAGCTTCCAGGCCATCGGCTCGACAAAGCTGGTTGTGCTGACGACCCTGCCATTACTGTCGGTCAGGTTCACCTCCAGATGTGGACGCTTTTCGAAGGGGCTCATGGCGATATTCACGCGCACACGCCGGCCATCTTCGTAAGGCTCAGCCGTCAGAGCAAGGATTTTCGTTTCCTCAGGCGATGTGCGTTGTAGATGGTCTTCAGGGAAGAAAAATTCCATGAGCGGGATTATACCCTCTGCCCTCACCCCGGCCCACCCCCATTTTCCCCAATTGGGAAAATGGGGGAGGGGCCGAAGGCAAGAGGGGTTTATTCATCGAACAAAAACGTCGCTTCGGCGTAGTATCGCACACCCTTGTTTTTGACCCGCATCTGTACCCAGTGTTGTAAATAGGCCTCTTTGTATTCGAGCGGTTGCCCACTGGAGAGTTCGTGCAATGGGTAATTCAAGTGCAGGATGCGTGGCGAGACGGTGAAACGTGTGATGCCGGTTGGCAGCATGCAACCGCGTCCGGCCAGCATCAGGACGGTCATGATTTCGAAGCGCGGAAAAATCACCAATGCCGTCAGGTCCGGGTAAATATTCCTGAACCCATCTACCAGGGTCTGGCTGGTGCGATCCAGCGAAGCCCGCTCTTTGTAGCAATTGACCAGACCATGTAGCGCATGCACCTGGTCGAACGGCCCTGGCGGCGTAAGAGCCAGGAAAAGACTCCCATCTGCCATGCGCACCTGGGCAGGGATGGTCTCGGGTGGTTCATAGGACTTTTGCGGGTTGATCCGTTTGACTAAAATCGTGTCTACTTTTTGCAGTTCCTTGAGGAAACGGCGTGTGCTCATTCCCCAGACGACATGATTCCAGGTCTGCAACAGCACGTTCCTGTCGTCCGGTTGGACGACTTGGGCCACAATATGCGGGAACTCCATCTCTCGCAGCGAGGTGACACGGTTGGCGCCATCCAGCACCATGTAACGTCCAGAGTTGTCGGTGAGCGGCATCACGATGGGGGGATTGCGCAGAATCCCCTGCGCGCGCAATTTTGCCACCAACGGCAGGGTACGTTGCATGTCGTGATCTTCATGCAGGATCAGCAGGTCGATGGGCAGGATTTTGAGCGTGGGTAGGTTAGGGATCATGGTTTGAGATAGTCGAGCATACCATGAAACGATTTCCCGTTCAAACGTTCAACCGTTCCAGCAGTTGCCGGACGTCGCCAGGATAAGGAGCGCTAAACATAACTCGTTCCCCTGATGCCGGGTGAGTGAATGTTAGTGAGCGCGCATGTAAAGCCGGACGCGTGATCAGGTCTGTATCCGGCGCGCCATACAGGATATCGCCAAGCAAGGGGAAGCCCAACGCGGATAGATGCACGCGGACCTGGTGCGTGCGGCCGGTCAGCGGGCGCGCTTCGAGCAAAGCCTGCGCCTGCCTCCGTTTAAGGACTTTGAAGTGCGTTTCCGCAGGTTTGCCCCGTTTATGATCTACAGCCGTGCGGTGCTTGTGGCCTACATTCACACGCAGCGGCATCTTGCAGACTTTCTCCTCCCAGGGTGGGATCCCTGCGACGATGGCGTGATAGACCTTCTCTACCTCGTGTTGCTCGAATTGACGGTTCAATTCGCGGTGCGTTTCAGCTGTGCGCGCGAAAACCATTACGCCGCTGGTAACCTTGTCCAGGCGGTGGAC
>DAOTXM010000491.1:0-2555 GCA_034435215.1 Anaerolineales bacterium | reverse complement strand
AATATCCTGAACATGCTGGCCGACTGGCTGGCAGCCGGCATCGACCCGTCGCGGTCGACAATCGTGCTGCAATCCATCATCCCGGAGCACGCGCAGCTTGCGTTGTTGTTCAGCATGTTGACCTCCGTAGCGCGCGTGGAACGTGTGCCAACTTATAAAGAGCAGATCAAGGAATTGAACTTGCAGCCTTCACTTGGTTTATTGGCATACCCGGTTTTGCAGGCGGCAGACATCCTGCTCTATAGAGCGCAAACGGTGCCGGTCGGCGAGGATCAGTTGCCGCATATTGAGTTGGCACGTGAGATTGCCCGGCGGTTCAACCAGATATACGGTAAAACATTTCCAGAGCCGGAAGCTTTGCTCTCCAAAGCAGCGCGCTTGCCAGGCCTGGATAACCGTACCATGCATACCTCGTACAGGAATGCGATTTATCTGCGTGACACAGCAGAGGAGACGGAGCGGAAAGTGATGTCGATGTTTACCGACCCCACACGCATCCATGCCACGGACCCGGGACATGTGGACGGCAATCCGGTCTTTGCTTACCATGACCTCTTTAATCCCGATAAAACCGAGGTCGAAGAATTCAAGGTCCGCTATCTGGCAGGCAAGATTGGGGATATGGAGCTCAAACGCCGCTTGGTAGAAGTGCTGAACGCCTATCTTGCACCCCTGCGGGAACGCCGTGCAGAGTTCATATCACAGCCCAGAATGCTGATGGAAGTGTTGTTCAGCGGCACCGTGAAGGCCAAATTTGTGGCCCAGCAAACGCTGGAGGAAGTCAACCAAAGGGTTGGGTTGCTGCATAGCCAGTCTTTCAGCGAAAAAGTACTTGCCAACAACATTGCCGGTATTTTTTGTTGACGTTTGACAAAGGAGGAGCCATGTTTCTAAACATCGTGTTCCATCCCCCTTGAAGGGAATCATGCACCATAGATGAACACAGACAAACGATGAGCACAGATAAATGCCGATAATATCAACCAGTCATCCGTATTTACCCTCTGTAATTCCTCATCGTCAAAGTCGTCAATCGAAAATCGTAAATCGAAAATCAAAAATCAAAAATCGTAAATCGTAAATCGTAAATTCTTATGGAGGTTCCCATGTCTGAACAAACTCGTTTCCTTTTGAACCAATCCGATCTACCGAAATCTTGGTACAACGTGATGGCCGACAGCCCGGTTCCCCCGACGCCAGTACTGCATCCTGCCACGTTTGAACCGGTCACGCCTGATTTCCTGTCTGTCCTATTCCCAATGGAACTGATCATGCAGGAAATTGCCTCCGAAGCCTATATCGATATCCCCGAGGAAGTGCGCGATATCTATAAGCTGTATCGCCCCACTCCCTTGGTTCGTGCCACCCGCCTGGAAAAGGCCCTCGAGACCCCGGCTCACATCTACTTCAAGAACGAAAGCGTTTCCCCGGCAGGCAGCCACAAACCCAATACAGCTATCCCGCAGGCCTACTACAACAAAGCTGCTGGAACCAGGGCACTGACTACCGAAACCGGTGCCGGTCAGTGGGGTTCGGCGCTTGCGCTGGCCTGTAACTTCTTCGATTTGGATCTGGAAGTGTACATGGTCAAGGTTTCCTACCAACAAAAGCCCTATCGCCGAATCATGATGCAGACCTACGGCGCTGAAATATTTGCCAGTCCCACCGACCGGACGCAGTTCGGGCGCATGATCCTAGAAAAAGATCCCGATTGCAGCGGATCGCTCGGAATTGCCATCTCGGAGGCCGTCGAAGTAGCAGCCACTTCTGAAGGGAAGAAAAAGTACAGTCTTGGTTCTGTGCTCAATCATGTCTTGATGCACCAGACGGTAATCGGCGAAGAAGCGCTCAAGCAGATGGATATGGCTGGTGAATACCCGGATGTGGTCATCGGCTGTGTGGGGGGTGGTTCGAACTTTGCAGGGTTGGCCTATCCATTTCTGCGCAAAAATCTCAAAGACGGCCAACGCGCCCGCTTGGTAGCCGTCGAACCGACCGCTACGCCGTCCATTACCAAGGGGGTTTATGCCTTCGATTATGGCGATACCGCAAAAATGGCCCCGATCGTCAAAATGCATACCCTCGGCCACGACTTCGTCCCGCCAGCGATCCACGCCGGTGGACTAAGGTATCACGGTATGGCCCCCAGTCTGTCCGCGTTCTGTGACGCTGGCCTGATCGATGCCGTGTCCGTCAGGCAGCGCGCAACCTTTGAAGCCGCGGTCACTTTCGCCAAAGCAGAAGGTATCATCCCCGCGCCGGAGACCGCACATGCCATCCGGGTTGCCATCGATGAGGCCCTGGATGCAAAAGTTCGTGGTGAGAAACGTGTCATTTTGTTCAATTTCTCCGGCCACGGTCACTTCGATTTGGCTTCTTACGATGCCTATCTGAGTGACAAATTAGAAGATTACGAATATCCGGCTGAAGCCGTTGCAGCGGCTATGGATACCCTTCCTCAGGTTAAGATACCCGTATAAGTTCATGCTTTCTACTATTACAGAGCAGAGTTCCAAGAAAATCCCCAAAAAAAGGTTGTTGGGGGGGGGGGGGGG